>NZ_JBLKBZ010000005.1:0-356989 GCF_047530935.1 Enterobacter sp. 03-F-07-AD-ECC
ATTTTTCTCGTGAATTATAATTTGAAATATATATTGGTTAATTATTGTTAAGTATTTTTCGTGGTTATTTTATAAATTCTATTATTAACCTAAATTATATTTCTCCGAATTAAACACTCACCAGTCGTCCTCTTCTGCAACCTTGCCCAGGATCAACTTAACGCAAACTGAGCGTCAGAAACCTTCACACAGTACAGGGTTTAATGCCAAAATGTGACGATTATCACAAAACCCGAGTAAGCATGTGCAAACGGTACGGCAGTGACCGTGGAGTGTAAGATGGAACGAAAAATCGAACGCAGCCTGGGAGGCAAACTGGCCCTGTGGGTGTTTTACGCTTTTTGCGGTTACTTTGTCTGGGCGATGGCCCGGTATGTTTGGGTCATCAGTAAAATACCGTCGCTGCCGAATGCGGCAGTGGAGGGGGATTTGGGGTCGACCAGCGGCAAATGGCTTGGGGCATTGCTGGGGTTTCTGGTGCTGGGCACGGTCGGCCTGATCCTGGGCGGGATTGCGTGGTACACCCGTCCCCGTCAGGACAACTCGTGATAGCGTCCGGGAAAGTTGCTATTGTAACCATTTTAACAACAGGACGTGATGATGGAACTTACGCAGTGGCAGCAACGTTTTGAGCGCTGGCTCGGGGAAAACCACACCACCGACGACACCGCGCATGATATTTCGCACTTTCGTCGCGTCTGGATGACGGCGCAAAAAATCCTGGCTAACCAGGCGGTCGAGCCGCTGGTGATCCTGACCGCCTGCTATTTCCACGATATTGTCAGCCTGCCGAAAAACCATCCTGAACGCGGCCAGTCATCCCAGCTGGCAGCGCGTAAAACGCGTGAGATCCTGCATCGCGACTTCCCGGACTTTCCCCCCGCGCATTATGACGCCGTGGCGCATGCTATTGAGGCGCACAGCTTCAGCGCCGGGATCGCGCCGCAGAGTCTGGAAGCGAAAATTGTGCAGGATGCTGACCGGCTGGAAGCGTTAGGGGCGATTGGCCTGGCGCGCGTGTTTGCCGTTTCGGGGGCGCTGGGCGTGCCGCTTTTTGACGCACGCGATCCCTTTGCTGATGCGCGAACCCTTGATGACCGGGCGTTTGCCCTCGACCATTTTCAGACCAAGCTGCTGCGCCTGCCTGATACAATGCAAACAGAAATGGGGCGCGAGCTGGCACGCCACAACGCCGATTTTCTCATCCAGTTTATGGCAAAACTGAGTGCCGAATTACAGGGTGACTGCCTGGGGCTGGATAGCCAGGTACTGAGCCGCTTCCGCCGCAGTTTGCACCGTTGAACTGTGGTAATCTGTTTCCAGTCTTTATTGTCCGGTTAAAAGAATGCAGGAAAATCGATCAGTGAGTGAGCCCGCACCTGAGCAGGCTGAGAAATCAACGGCAACGGTGCAGGCGCTGCTGCGCCAGCTGCTGGATATCTATGATGCCAAAACCCTCGCCAGCCAGCTCATGGCACACGGTGAGGGCCACTGGAGCCCGGCAATCATTAAGAGACTTATCACCAGCGAGCGGGCAGGGCATCGCCTGAGCGACGGCGAGTTTCGTTATCTGCAAACATTGCTTCCGCGTCCTTCCGCCGCCCATCCCCATTATGCCTTCCGCTTTATCGATCTGTTTGCCGGTATCGGGGGCATTCGACACGGATTTGAAGCCATCGGCGGACAGTGCGTCTTCACCAGTGAGTGGAACAAACACGCGGTCCGCACCTATAAAGCCAACTGGTATTGTGACCCGGATGCGCATCACTTCAACGCGGATATCCGCGATGTCACGCTGAGCCATAAAAGTGGCGTGAGCGATGAAGAGGCGGCCGAGCATATCCGCCAGAACATCCCGGCGCATGACGTACTGCTGGCGGGCTTCCCGTGTCAGCCATTCTCGCTTGCCGGGGTATCGAAGAAAAATGCCCTCGGACGTGCCCACGGTTTTGCCTGCGATACGCAGGGAACCCTGTTTTTTGATGTCGCCCGTATTATCGATGCCCGCCGTCCGGCCATTTTTGTGCTGGAAAACGTCAAGAATTTAAAGAGTCATGACGGCGGTAAAACCTTCCGCATTATTATGCAGACGCTGGATGAGCTGGGCTACGACGTGGCGGATTCCCAGGATATGGGTGCCGATGATCCGAAAATCATTGACGGGAAACACTTCCTGCCCCAGCACCGGGAACGTATTGTGTTGGTCGGGTTCCGCCGCGATCTCAACCTGAAAGGTGATTTTACCCTGCGGGATATCCCGTCGCTCTATCCGGCGCGCCGTCCGTCCGTCGCCGATCTTCTGGAGCCCGCCGTCGACGCGAAATTTATCCTCACCCCGGTGCTGTGGAAGTACCTCTATCGCTATGCCAAAAAGCATCAGGCAAAAGGCAACGGTTTTGGTTTTGGCCTGGTCAACCCGAACGATCCGCACTGTGTCACCCGCACCCTGTCCGCGCGCTATTACAAAGACGGCGCGGAGATCCTGATCGACCGTGGCTGGGACAAAGCGCTGGGCGAGAAAGACTTTGATAACCCTGAGAACCAGCGTCATCGTCCACGTCGCTTAACCCCACGCGAGTGCGCGCGGCTGATGGGGTTTGAGACGCCGCAGGGGTACAGCTTCCGCATTCCGGTCTCTGATACGCAGGCCTACCGACAGTTTGGCAACTCGGTGGTGGTGCCCGCCTTTGCGGCGGTGGCGAAACTGCTGTCCTCACGCATTAAACAGGCGGTTGCCCTGCGCCAGAGTGAGGCCGTCAATGACGGATGTGCACAATAAGGCGACGCGCAGTAAAAACATGCGTGCCATCGGCACGCGTGATACGGCAATTGAGAAACGCCTCGCCGGGCTACTGACCGAGGCAGGCTTTGACTTTCGGGTGCAGGATGCCGCACTTGCCGGGCGTCCTGATTTCGTCATTGATGCCTATGAGTGCATTATCTTTACCCACGGCTGCTTCTGGCACCGTCACGACTGCTATCTGTTTAAAGTCCCGGCGACGCGCACCGATTTCTGGCTGGAGAAGATTGGCAAAAACGTCCAGCGCGATCGGCGGGATATCGCCACGCTTGTCGAACAGGGATGGCGGGTGCTGGTGGTGTGGGAGTGTGCGCTACGCGGCAGACTGAAGCTGAACGATCGGGATCTGACCGAACGGCTGGAAGAGTGGATCTGCGGCGGCGGTCAGACCGCGCAGATCGACACTCAGGGCATTCATCCGTTTACGGTTTCTCCACCTGACACGGCACCACCTCAGGCTTAGCGGGCAGCAGGTATTTCCCCAGCGTGACCAGCACCACGGCAAACACAATCACGCCCAGCGCCAGCCATTCAACCGGCGACAGCGTTTCACCGCCGAGTCCCGTCCCCAGCAGCACGGCCACGACCGGGTTAACGTAGGCGTAGCTGGTGGCGACCGCCGGAGAGACGTTACGGATGAGGAACATGTACGCATTAATGGCAATGATGGAGCCAAACAGCGCCAGATAACCCACGGCGAGGAAGCCAGACAGATCCGGCATGGTTGTCAGCGTTTCGCCCGTCAGCATGGAGGCAATCAGCAGCACAATGCCTGCGGCAAGCATTTCAATGGCACCCGCCATCATGCCGGACGGCAGCTCAATACGCGAACCATAGACGGAGCCAAACGCCCAGCTCATGGATCCGATAAGGATAATGACGGCCCCCCACGGGTTACCGCTCAGGTTGCCGCCGCTGTTGAGCAGAATGATCCCGGCGAGCCCAATTCCAATCCCCAGCCATTCCAGCTTGCGGGTGCGAATGCCGAAAAGACGGCTAAAGCAGAGCGTGAACAGCGGGACAGTGGCGACCACTACCGCCGCGATACCGGAGGGCACGTTCTGATGTTCAGCGACGGTGACAAAGCCGTTGCCCACGGCCAGCAGCAGCAGGCCAATCAGCGCCGCATTCAGCATCGGGCGCAGCGGGGGGAGTTTATGTCCGCGCAGCAGCAGGAAGGCCATCAGCAGGACGCCAGCCGAGAGAAAACGGATACCCGCCATCATCAGCGGAGGCCAGCTTTCCACCCCAATGCGAATGACGAAGTAGGTTGACCCCCAGATGATATACAGCGAAAAGAGCGCCCCGATGAGCGGTAGTAAGTGCCGAAAACGCATAGTCCCTCACGACGAAATAAAAAGTTCGCTCATAGTAAACGTCAAAACTACCGGGCTGGCGAGCCCTTTAATTGTGTAGTTGCTGTGAAATTTTTGTTGACGCAATGTGCCTGTTTCCGGGTGTGCGGTTTTGTTCCATACTATTCACTTAATTAGCAAAAAAAGAAGGATAGTCATTTTGGCGGGAAGTAGCTTATTAACATTGCTGGACGATATTGCCACCTTGCTGGACGATATTTCCGTTATGGGAAAACTGGCGGCGAAGAAAACAGCAGGGGTTCTGGGGGATGATTTATCGCTAAATGCGCAACAGGTAAGCGGGGTGCGGGCTAACCGTGAGTTGCCGGTAGTATGGGGCGTGGCGAAAGGCTCATTCCTCAACAAGGTGATTCTGGTGCCGCTGGCGCTGCTGATCAGCGCCTTTATCCCCTGGGCGATTACGCCGCTGCTGATGATTGGCGGCGCATTTTTATGCTTTGAAGGGGTAGAGAAGGTGCTGCACTCCTTCGCCGCGAGGAAGAAGCACGACACGCCTGAAATGCGCCAGCAGCGTCTGGAAGCGCTGGCGGCGCAGGATCCAAAAACCTTCGAACGCGATAAAATCAAGGGCGCCGTTCGTACCGACTTTATTCTGTCGGCGGAGATTGTGGCCATTACCCTGGGTATCGTGTCTGAATCGCCGCTGCTGAATCAGGTGCTGATCCTCTCCGGGATCGCCATTCTGGTGACGGTGGGGGTTTACGGCCTGGTGGGGCTTATCGTTAAACTCGATGATATTGGCTTCTGGCTGGAAGCGAAATCGAGCGCGGTAGCTAAAGGGATTGGTAAAAGCCTGCTGGTGCTCGCCCCGTGGTTGATGAAGAGTCTTTCCGTGGTGGGGACGCTGGCGATGTTCCTTGTCGGCGGTGGGATTGTGGTACATGGTATTGCGCCGCTGCACCATGCGATAGAACATTTTGCTGCACAGCAGGGCGCCGTGGTGGCGGCCATTCTGCCTACGCTGCTTAATCTGGTGCTGGGCTTTATTGTGGGCAGTATCGTGGTCGCCGCAGTGAAGCTGGTTGAAAAGCTGCGCGGTACGGCGCACTAATTGTTACCCGCGCCAGGATGCAAAAAGGCCATTCCTCGTCTAAATTGAAAAAGTTTCACCCTGATACAGGAGGCAGGTATGGTCTTTTTGGTCAGTGATGAAGTTAAGCCTAAGAAGGGCGGCCCACGTATGATTGTCACCGGCTATTCCAGCGGAATGGTGGAGTGTCGGTGGCATGACGGTTACAGCATCAAGCGGGAAGCGTTTCGTGAAGATGAGCTTCAGCCGGGTGACGGGCGGCAAAAGCGTGACAAGATTTAATCACTTAACGCCCGGCCTTGCCGGGCGTTTTTATATCAAGTATCGGGTGTAAGGAAGCGATCAGGGAGTATGTGTGCAGCATGATACTTTTGTTGTAAGACGAACTTTTCTGCAATGGCTGCATAAGCGTAGCAATCCAGGTGCGATTGTTAATCTCTGTTTTCTGGTGGTACTGGTTTTTTCGACCCTCCTCACCTGGCGTGAAGTGGTGGTGCTGGAAGATGCCTATATCTCAAGCCAGCGCAACCATCTGGAAACGGTGGCCACGTCGCTGGACAGACAGCTTCAGTTCAGCGTGGACAAACTGCTTTTTTTTCGCCAGAGCATGCGCGATGCGCTCCAGACGCCGCTGGCGTTTGATGTCCTGCGTGCAGCGGTGACACGCTTCAATGCAGACCGGTCTCGTCCTTTCTGGCAGCTGGCTGTGGATACAAAACGTACGCTGCCCATCAACGGCGTATCGGATGCCTTTGTTGAAAAGACCACGCTGCTTAATCGCGACGATGAACTTCTCGATAATGAAGTGTCTGCTGCGCTTGAAGTGGGGTATTTGCTCAGGCTGGCCTCACCGGTCATGCGCAGCGAAGAACGGGTGGTCTATGTCTCCCGCGCCGGGTTTTACCTCTCCACGGATACACCGGCACAGAGCGCCGATATCATCCCGCGTTATTACCATCTGGTGACCCAGCCCTGGTTTACGCAGCAAACGGAACGTAACAACCGTGCGCGCGCGGTGCTGTGGTTTATCTCCACACCGTCAACCTGGACGGGTAACGAGCGCATGATCACCGCCAGCGTACCCATCTATTTTGACCATTACTGGTACGGCGTGGTGGCGATGGATTTTTCTCTCAATACCATGAAACGTCTGCTGGCCGACGCGACGGATGACCACGCCGAGGGCGAATATCAGCTGTATGATACCCGGCTCAATATGATTGCCTCTTCTGAAGCGTCCACAAGCGAGGCCAACCATTTTGATGAGCGTGAAACGGCACAGATTGCGCATGCTATTGAGAACAATACCGGCGGCGGGATCCGGCTCGGCAGCCGTTTTGTCAGCTGGGAGCGGCTCGACCATTTTGACGGGGTTATCCTGCGAGTGCATACCCTGCATGAAGGGGTAAAAGGCGACTTCGGCAGCATCAGTATCGTGCTGGCGCTCCTGTGGGCGCTCTTCACCGCCATGCTGCTGATCTCCTGGCTGGTGATCCGCCGGATGGTCAGCAACATGTACACGCTCCAGCACTCGTTGCAGTGGCAGGCCTGGCACGATCCGCTCACCCGCCTTCATAACCGTGGGGCGCTGTTTGAGCGGGCAAAAGCGCTGGCCGGGAAATGTCAGGCGCAGTCGCTGCCGTTCTCGGTGGTGCAGATCGATCTCGATTATTTTAAAAGCATTAACGACCGCTTCGGCCATCAGGCCGGAGATAAGGTGCTGTCCCATGCGGCGGGGCTGATTGCCAGCGCCCTGCGTAAGAACGACGTTGCCGGGCGCGTGGGCGGGGAAGAGTTTTGCGTGGTACTGCCGGGTATCGGGCTGGAGGAGGCGAGAGCGGTGGCGGAACGCATTCGCTCACGCATCGACAGCAAAGAGATCCTGGTGAAAAAGAGCACGACGTTGCGTATCAGCGCGTCGATGGGGGTCAGCTGCGCGCAGGAGAAGGGGAATTACGACTTCGAACAGCTGCAGTCGATAGCGGATGCCCGGCTGTATCTGGCAAAACAGCGCGGCCGCAACCAGGTGGCCTGGGACGATCACGACAAGAAGTGATCCAGCCCTTCATGCCAGCCCGCCGGTCCTGCTTGCTGCGTGTGATACACCCGGGCAGGGTTATCGTCGCGCAGCGTGATGCCCTGGCGGTTAATGCCCTTGATCACCACCGCGAAGTCGACGCTGTCGAGCAGGGGCGCATCATTCGGACCATCGCCCAGCCCGAGCGTCGTGGGCATGATGCCTTCCTGTTCGCGATACTGCGCAATCAGCCAGTTCACCGCCACGTCCTTACCGCAGCAGGCGTCCAGAATGTGCCAGAAGCGGGCACCCTGCAGGCATTTCAGACCGCGCTGCGCCAGCTCCTCTTCAAACTGCACCATTTTCTCATCGGTGTCGCGCCAGATGAGCGTAACAGAGGCTTCATGTTTACGCGCAAGCGTGGAACGATAGCGGCTCAGCCCCGTCCATTCGCCGATCACCCGGTCATCGACATCGTCAAAGGTGGTGAATTTATACCCTGCCTGCAGGCGGATTTGCTCAATGAACGGGCGAATGTCGCGGTGAAGCATTCCCATAGTATGGCGCTGCGCCTTTTCCCAACGGACATCGGGCTGGATGACCGCGCCGTTTTCGGCAATAAAAGGTAACCCCTCGAGGCCCAGATCCTGCTGAATATCCTGCATCTCCGCTGCGGTTTTGCTGCTGCACAGAATGAGCGGTACCTGAAAATCCTGCAGCTTATCCAGCCAGGGCATTGCCGGCTGCCAGGCGTAGGTATGAATATCCAGCAACGAACCATCCAGGTCGGAAAAAATCAGCAGGGTGTCCTGCAGGGAAGGCCGTGCAGCTCCCGATTGCGAATAGCGCTTCATCTAAGAATATTCCTAAAAAAATAGGACTGTCGGAAGGGAAACGTGCGGAACCGATCCCGCCAAACCCGCATTCGACGTACCTTGCTGCTCATAACAAAAATTCACGTTTAAAAAATATAATATTCGCCACGAGAATATATGCTTGTCAGGCAAAATCGTTGAGGATAGTGTTTCGACTACATCAGATTTCCTGGTGTAACGAATTTTCAAGTGCTTCTTGCATAAGCAAGTTTGATCCCGGCCATCCCCATGACCGGGATTTTTTTCGTCCTAACGATTCGCTTCAGACACGCTAAAGTCATGGATATCAAGCTCGAAGGCCTCGGCCAGTTCACGGTAGGTGTGATAATCCCTTCCGTTGACGATGACCCGGTCAGAGTTGTCATCCGTACGACGAACTTCTGACTCACTGATCTCATTGATGGCGGCCAACAGGGCATCGACATCCACTTCGACCTCGCGTTTGATGGTGTCGCTGTACTCTTTATCGGTCTTCATTTCGGGGTCCTCATTCAACCGTGTCCAACATTGATTATAGACTGAACACAAAAACGCCATTCGCGCGCCGTGGCGATGTGTGATTTTGCGTTTTGTTCTACACTGGCTCAAAACCACAGGAGGAACGTATGAAGGTTAACGATCGGGTTACTGTCAAAACGGACGGTGGACCGCGCCGCCCGGGGGTGGTACTGGCAATTGAAGAGTTTAGTGAAGGTACAATGTATCTGGTATCACTGGAAGACTACCCGCTCGGCATCTGGTTCTTTAACGAACTGGGGCATCCGGATGGCATCTTTGTGGAAAAAGCGGAGTAACACGGCATCGGGTGCCCGACAGCGCCCGTAAAAGCAAAAATCTCTGGCCAGGCCAGAGATCGTGTAGGGTACTCAAGGTCTTATGCAACTAACGCATGTTGACGAAAATCCCGTTCGTCACATTATCGGTCAGGCGGACAACGTGGTAGATCACTTGCTTATTATGGGTTTTAATCTTCCTTTTAATATTTCCTTTATGTGACGAAACGGTTTTCGCTTTAATATTCATCTGGTCTGAAATTTGAATCGTTCCTTGCCCGGCCATCCACATTCGCAGCATGCTTGATTCAGTTCTGCTTAATGATAGGGTGGGTAAGTTAACCGCTCCTACATTCTTAACTTCCTTATTCAAATAATCCCCCAGAATGTCATCCAGCGACTCTGGTTTTATCGATTTAGAACTGATCAATAAATTTTTACGGACTAACAAATACTCATCGAAATGGATATTTGCGATCGCCATAAAAACAATAAACAGGGTTTTAGGATGCTGATTAATGATTTGCTTAATGTGCTGACTGTTGGCTGGATCGTGAATGAAACAGTCCTCATTAATAAACACCACGCCTGGTTTGAGTTCATCACAAGCGGCTGCGAGCTCCTCAACGGTGTGTGCGTCGTTGATGTCTCTCTTTCTTACCCCTCTGCTTGCCAGATACCCGGTTAACCCTAGCCGGGTGTAGCTGCATAAATCCATAATGATCGTTGACATGGCATACCCTCACTCAATGCGTAACGATAATTCACCATCTGCCTGAGAGCTCATAAACAGCCATACGGGATGGAAAAAATTAATAAACCTGTGAGCATGACAAAGACTTTCAGGCGGACTCACTATCCCGTAAAGTTACGTATAATTTGCCAGGAATCATCTTAAAGTAAAGTAAATATTAAGTATTGTGAGGTGGTTAGAAACAATTAAACCGCGTCAGATATATCCTGGAAGATGTTTTTCGTGTTTTATTTTAGGAATATCCTCAGAAAGACAATATCAACTGTGAGGACTATTATTTACGTGGCAGCTCGCTGACAATATCCGCTAAGAGGTTGAATATCTCGCCGAATAAATGCTCACAGAAGGGGGCGATAAGTGGCATTAGCAATGACATTAATAAAATTCCCACCGTCAGCGTCAGCGGAAAACCAATGACGAACACCGACAGTTGCGGGGCCATGCGGTTGAGTAAACCCAACGCCAGGTTCACGGTCAGGAGCAGGGTGATGATCGGCAGCGCCAGCATCAATCCGTTGAGGAACACCAGCCCTGCGGAGCGGGTGAGTGCCAGGAACGCATTGCTGTTAACCGGGTTTTCCCCAATGGGCAGCGTGTGGAAGGTGTCCACCAGCATGGAGATGAGCCACAGATGGCCGTTAAACGACAGGAAAAGCAGCATCGCCAGCATATCGATAATGCGCGCCAGCACCGGCATGTTGAGGTGGCTGCCGGGGTCGACAAACGTGGCGAACGATAGCCCCATCTGCAGGCCGATCAGTTCCCCGGCGGTGCGCACGGCCGCAAAGGCCAGCTGCATGGTAAAACCAACCGCCACGCCAATCAGAATTTGCTGCAACGCCACCCATACCGCATTGGCCGAGAAGATCGGAACATTCACCGGAGGCAGGGAAGGGGCAACGATGATGGTGATGATGATGCCCAGCCCCACTTTGACCCGCTTCGGGATCGCTTTCTCGCTCAGAATCGGGGCGGTGGTGATCAGCGCCAGGATGCGCAGCATGGGCCAGAAATAGACCCCAAGCCACTGAATCCACTGGTCGCTGGTAAAATGGAGCATCGTCGCGTCAGCCGATGATGTACGGCAGATTGGTAAACAGGTTACGCATGTAGTCCAGCAGCAGATTGAGCATCCACGGCCCGGCAACAATGATTGCCACGAACACGGCGATGATTTTCGGAATGAACGAGAGCGTCATTTCGTTAATCTGCGTGGCGGCCTGCAGAATACTGATGATCAGACCGGTCACCAGGGCGACAAGCAGCAGCGGCGCGGCAACGGCAATCGCGATTTTCATCGCTTCCGTGCCCATCATCATGACCGATTCTGGCGTCATTGCGTGCTCCTCAACTGTAGAAACTCTGCGCCAGCGAACTGACCAGCAGCTGCCAGCCGTCGACCAGCACAAAGAGCATGATCTTAAAGGGCAGGGCAATGGTGGCTGGTGGAACCATCATCATACCGAGCGCCATCAGTACGCTGGCGATCACCAGGTCGATAATCAGGAACGGGATAAAGATGGTAAAGCCAATCTGGAAGGCGGTTTTCAGCTCGCTGGTGACGTACGCAGGCAGCAGTATGCGCATCGGCACGGCTTCCGGGCCCTGCAGCTCCCCGGTGTTGGAAAGGCGGGCAAAGAGGGCCAGATCCGCTTCGCGCGTCTGGCGCAGCATGAATTCACGCAGCGGCTGCGCGCCTTTCTCCAGCGCCTCCTGCATGGAGATTTTATCTTCACTGAACGGCTGGTAGGCGTCGGTATAAATCTTATCGATCACCGGCGACATAATAAAAAAGGTCAAAAACAGGGCCAGGCCCAGCAGCACCTGGTTTGGCGGCGCGGACGGGGTACCCAGCGCGTTTCGCAGCAGGCCAAAGACAATGATGATGCGGGTAAAGCTGGTCATCATCAGCAGGATCGCCGGAATAAAGGTCAGCGAGGTGATGAACACCAGCGTCTGAACCGGGAGCGACCAGCTTTGTCCGCCGCCCGCCAGAGGGGTTGAAACCAGACCGGGCAGTTGCGCATAAACCGCAGGAGCAAACAGGCCAACGCCCGCGAGCGTCAGGGATAACAAACGGCGCATCAGGATCTCCCGGAACGCTTAAGCAAACTCTTCATGACGGACTGGAAATCCGCAGGGGCTTCTGCACGCTCATCACTGACAGCAGGGGCGGGCGGCAGTTTATGTAAAACGTTGACGTTTGACGCGGTGACGCC
Source organism: Enterobacter sp. 03-F-07-AD-ECC (assembly GCF_047530935.1). Lineage (NCBI taxonomy): Bacteria > Pseudomonadati > Pseudomonadota > Gammaproteobacteria > Enterobacterales > Enterobacteriaceae > Enterobacter > Enterobacter sp. 03-F-07-AD-ECC. The sequence goes on from NZ_JBLKBZ010000005.1 coordinate 11,845, forward strand.
CAGCACCAGCCGTGCGTCCTCAACGTCTACGATGACCACGCGCTCGCGTGGCCCCAGTGTTGTACTGGCGCTGACCTTCAGACCGCGCGTCCCGGCGGTTTTACCCGCCAGGCCAAAACGCTTCGCCAGCCAGGCGGCGATAAGAATAAAGGCAATAATACCGAGCAACGCGCCGCTCACCTGGAGCAGCGGTGAGCCGGGAACGGCGGAAGGTTGTGATACTGTTGCCTGGGTTTTCATTCTTAACAGCTCAGACGACGCATGCGCTCAGACGGGGTAATGATGTCGGTGATACGCACGCCGTATTTATCGGCCACGACCACCACTTCACCCTGAGCAATCAGATACCCGTTGATCAGGATATCCAGCGGCTCACCGGCCAGACCGTCGAGGGCCACGACGGAACCCTGCGTCAGACGCAGCAGCTCTTTAATGGTCATGCGGGTGCGGCCCAGCTCAACGGTCAGCTTAACCGGGATATCCATAATCAGGTCGATGTCCTGCAGCGTGCCGCTGACATCACCGCCGCCTAACTGCTGGAAGACGGCATCCGCTGCACTTTTGGCCGGGGTCGCTTTTTGCTCGTTTAACGCGTCAGCCCACAGATCGTCCAGTGCTCCGCTGTTTTCATCGGACGGATTGTTCATGTCACTCATTTGGGCTGTTCCTCATTCAGCGAATTCAAAATCGGGTTGATCAAGTGCTCAACGCGTAACGCATACTGGCCGTTAATTGTGCCGTACTGACTTGTCAGCACGGGGACACCATCCACATGGGCAATAATGCGGTCGGGTTTTTCTATCGGCAAAACGTCACCGGGTTGTAATTTCAGGATCTGGGATAACCGCAGCGGAATATCGGCAAAGCTCGCCACCAGCTCAAGCTGTGAATGCTGGACCTGGCGCACCAGGTTTTCACGCCAGTTCTGATCTTCATGACGTGAGTTCTCCAGCGGCGGGTTGACCAGCAGCTCGCGCAGCGGTTCGATCATGCTGAACGGCAGGCAGATGTTGAACTCGCCGGTCAGGTTACCGATCTCCACGTGGAATGGCGTGTTGACGACGATGTCGTTCGGAGAGGTGGTGATGTTGGTAAATTTCACCTGCATCTCAGAACGCACATACTCCACTTCCAGCGGGTTAATGGCCTTCCACGCGTCGCTGTATGACTCCAGCGCCAGCTTCAGCATGCGGTTAATGACGCGCTGTTCGGTGTGGGTGAATTCACGACCTTCTACTTTGGTCGGGAAGCGCCCGTCGCCGCCGAACAGGTTATCCACCGCAATAAACACCAGGCTTGGGGAAAACACCACCAGACCTGTGCCGCGCAGCGGTTTCAGATGGATCAGGTTAAGGTTGGTTGGCACCGGCAGGTTGCGGGCAAACTCATGATACGGCTGAATGCGGATCGCACCGACCGTGATATCCGGGCTACGACGCAGCAGGTTAAACAGCCCCATACGGAACTGACGTGCAAAACGTTCGTTAATGATCTCCAGCGCCTGCAGACGTTCACGTACCACGCGACGCTGGGTATTCGGGTCATAGGGACGAATATCGCTATCGCCGCCAATGCCCGGTTGCGGATCATCACTCTTATCGCTGTCGCCGTTGAGCAGCGCATCGATTTCTGCCTGAGAAAGAATACTGTCGCCCATGTCGTTACCGCAGAATAAAGGCTGTATACAGAACGTCAGTGACTTCCTGCTTAGGTTGGCCGTTCACCAGCGGGGTCGCCAGCGTTTGCTTAATAGCGTCGACCAGCTTTTGCTTACCTTCATCGGTGGCAAGCGTTGAAGCGTCCTGACGAGAGAACAGCAGCAGCAGACGGCTGCGCACTTCCGGAAGGTAATCGTTCAGTCGGGAACGGGTGGCTTCATCTTTCAGGCGCAGCGTGATGCCGACATACAGCACACGATCCGCATCACCGAGGTTGACGGTGAAGGTATCCAGCGGGAAGAACACCGGTGCCGGCGGAGGTGGCAGTTCGGCTTTGGCCGCAGCAGTAGAAGGTTTCTGCTGCATGCGCCAGTAACTATAGCCCGCGGTAGCGCAGGCGGCGAGCGTGATTAACACCAGCAGCGGGATCCAGATGGAACGCTTACTTTTTTTGGTGATCGCGGAGTCAGTCATCTGATACGAGCTTCCTGTTTCGGTACAGCTTAATATGGTGATTATCCCGTGTCCGGCTGACGTCAAAGCGTGGAAAAGACGGGGATAATCACGCTACCTCTGGCGTTTAGGCGAAGATGTCTACGGCGCGGTTGCCGCTCGCAGCGGATTGCAGGGCTGCCGGGGTCGGCAGCAACTCATCGCTCTCTTCAGTAAATCCGCCGTGTTGGCCGGAACGCGACGCCTGCTGTTGCTGCTGGGACGAAGACTGCTGCTGCCCGGCAAAGCTCTCGCTGCTGACGCTACTCTGTGTAAGCTGAATGCCGTTTTCCGCCAGTGAGGTACGCAGTACCGGCAGGGCGGCTTCCAGTGCAGCACGCACGTGGCCGTGCGCAGAGACCATCTGCAGCTGCGCCTGGTCATTATCCAGCTTCAGCGAAATGTGCACCTGGCCCAGATCTTCCGGGTTCAGGCGCAACTCTGCGGTTTGCTGTCCTTGCTTCGCAAACAGCGTGATGTGCTGGCTCAGGTTCTGTTGCCATTCGTGGGTGCCGAGCGGCTGACTCAGCACCGGAGCAGTGGCAACGGTTGCGGCAGGCTGCGCGGTGGCGTGGCTGGAGACAATTGGCGCCAGGGTGGCGGTTGGTGTTGAAGACGAAGACGCGCTGGCAAGATCCTGTTTCTCGGCCGCGACGGCGAGCGCTGGCGTCACCGGTGCGTTGGCCGGCAGGGACGGATCAACGTTATGCGCCTGCCCGGCGAAAGATGGCTGCGCGTTATCCTTGCCCGTCAGGGCGCTGCTCAACGCGTGTGCAGACGTGCCGTTTTGCGTAAGCGTCGTGGCGGCCAGGGCTGACGTTGCTTTGAGTCCCTCACTGCCCGCGCCTTTCGCCGTGACCGGCGTGGAGGTCTGCTGGTGCGGCAGCATGGCCATCAGCGCGCTTAAGCCCGCCAGCTCTTCTTCGCTCAGTTCGGTTTTGCTGTTATCGGCGCTATTCGCCGTGGTCAACGTCTTCAGGGCATCGCCCTTAGCGGCAGGCATCAGCCCGGAGACCAGCGTTTGCAGCGGCGTCGTCTGCGCCGTTTCATCGCCAGCCTGCGTGGATTGACGCGCGAGCAGATCGGCAATTTTCGCCTGCAGGGTGGACTCTCCCCCGGCGTCCTTCGCGACCTTTGACAGCTTGCTGCCAGCCGCCTTCAGGTCGGCCAGCGTCAGCGGCGCATCTTTGCCCTGACCGCTGGCGTCCGTTAACGCGCCCGCCAGCAGAGAAAGAAAATCTTGCGCACCGTCGGTGCCTTTCCCCGTTTGCATGCCGCCTGACAGGTCGCTGTCGGTCATCAGCAGTTGTTGCAGTGTTATCATTCCGGTTTCCTCATTGATGCGCGCTGGGCAAACTCATCCATTTTTTTCTGATCCTGGCGGTTTTCCGCCAGCGTCGCCGCGGCAATCTGCCGGTCCTGTAAGGTCTGCCAGGCCTGCAGTCGCTGCTTCTTCTCGCGCCAGAAATTCAGCGCGGTGTCGACTTTTTGGGTCCATTGCTGAAGCTGCTGGCGATGCTGTTCTATCGCCTTCTCCAGCGTCTGAATAAACTGCTGATAGTTAATCCAGCGCTGGCTTCCAATGCCCTGTGTCATATCGGTATTGAGGTTGGTGCGATACTCATGCTGATAGTCGATTAACATCTTCAACTGCTCTTCAGCCTGCTGGCACCCGCGTCGCATTGCGCCAAGCTGCAATGCGGCATCATCAACTTCTTTTTCAGCCAGATCTTTCAGCGTTGATAACGCGCTGTTTTGCGCCATGATCGTCGCCCTCCACCTGTGTTACACCTGCGGGAAAATCAGCTCCAGAGCCTGAATCGAATCTTCCCAGTCGGCACGTTCAAATATGCCTTGTTGCAAAAATGCCTCCAGCTGCGGCCACAGGCTAATCGCTTTGTCTAGCATGGGATCGCTACCTTTGGCATACGCCCCCACGCTCACCAGATCGCGGTTGCGCTGGAAGCTGGAGAGCAGTTGTTTGAAGTTACGCACGCGGGCGTAGTGCTTCTCGGTAATCAGCGCCGTCATTGCGCGGCTGATGGAAGCTTCAATATCAATGGCCGGATAGTGTCCGGCTTCGGCCAGGCGACGCGATAATACAATATGACCGTCGAGGATCGCCCGCGCGGAGTCGGCAATCGGGTCCTGCTGGTCGTCGCCTTCGGTCAGCACCGTATAAAACGCGGTAATGGAGCCACCGCCGCTAATGCCGTTCCCTGCGCGTTCAACCAGTGCCGGGAGTTTGGCAAAGACCGACGGCGGATAGCCTTTGGTGGCCGGTGGCTCACCGATGGCCAGCGCGATTTCACGCTGCGCCATCGCGTAACGGGTAAGAGAGTCCATGATCAGCAGCACGTGCTGGCCGCGGTCACGGAAATCTTCGGCGATGCGGGTGGCATATGCGGCACCCTGCATACGCAGCAACGGGGAGACATCCGCCGGGGCGGCGATGACCACCGAACGGGCGCGGCCTTCCGCACCCAGAATGTTTTCAATGAAGTCTTTAACTTCGCGGCCACGTTCACCGATCAGCCCCACGACGATCACATCGGCCTGGGTGTAACGGGCCATCATGCCGAGCAGGACCGATTTACCCACCCCTGAACCGGCGAACAGACCCATACGCTGGCCGCGACCGACGGTCAGCAGGGCGTTGATCGGGCGCACACCGGTATCAAGAACATGTTCGATCGGGGTACGCTGCAGGGGGTTAAACGGTTGGGTGATCAGCGCGCCGGTTTCGGTGGTGTCCGGGGCGGGAAGGCCGTCGAGCGGTTTACCGCTGCCGTCCAGCACGCGGCCCAGCAGGGCAGGGCCGAGCGGGAGCTGCTTACCGCTTTGCAGACCATCGCCGATGATGTTTTTCGCATAGACGCGCGCGCCGGGCAGAATGCCTTCCACCTCTTCAAGCGGCATCAGGAAAAGACGCTGGCCGTTAAAGCCCACCACTTCGCTTTCCACTTCTCGCGTTTCCTGCCCATCCTGACGCTCGATCACGCAGGTGGCCCCCAGAGGCAACTGCAGGCCGGTGGCTTCCAGCACCAGACCGGTGGCGCGGGTCAGGCGCCCATAACGACGAACAGATGGCAGTTGCGCCATCTTCGTTTCAAAGTTATCGAGCGTGTTGAGCCAGCGAGTGAGGCGTGCGGTCATCAGACGACTCCCGGAGCCGCAAGGCGGCACAGTTCCTGCCAGCGGGTGGCGACGCTGGCATCCAGATCGCCTTCATCGGCGGAGACTTTGCATCCGCCGTGATGTAACGACGGGTCACCGCGCAGACGCCAGCCGTGCAGGCTCAGCGTGGCACCGAGACTCTCTTCCACGCGCTGGAGATCGTCCGGATGAACGCGCAGCTGCGGTTTCCCGCTGAACAACGGCTCTTGCTGCAGCAGGCCCTGAATTTGTTTGATCAGCGCTGAATTATCGACCGCCGGGGTCTGGCCAATTACCTGACGGGCCGCTTCCAGCGCCATCTGCATCAACCGGGAAGCAATCACGCTGTCCAGCGCATCCAGGGTGTGCTGGAACTCGCTGACCAGCTGCTGCATACGGGCATGGAGAGGCGCCTGCTGCTGGCGCGCCTGCTCAATACCCTGTTCTAACCCTTTCGCCAGACCTTCCTGATAACCCTGGTCATGGCCTTTCTGTCGGCCTTCATTCAGACCTGCATTAAAACCCTGCTCATGCGCCTGCATTTGTAACTGCGCCAGCATCTGCGTGCGCTGTTCTTCTTCGCTCAGTTCAGGCGCCTCGACGTCGGTGTCGCCCTCCTCGGGCGACGCTACGACAGCCGGGGTGAATTCAGAGAGGGCAGGGGCCAGATCGTCAGGCGTCCAGCGCTTCCACGGCAGCTCATTAGACATAGGTATCGTCTCCGCTGCCAATTACCATCTCGCCGGTTTCTGCCAGACGACGAACGATGAGCAGGATCGCTTTCTGTTCGTTTTCCACCTGAGACAGACGCACCGGGCCACGGTTGGCAAGGTCGTCGCGCAGGATATCTGCCGCACGCTGGGACATGTTGCGCAGGAACTTCTCGCGCAGCGGCTGTTCGGCACCTTTGAGGGCGATAAGCAGCGACTCGGAGTCCACTTCCTGGAGCAGACGCTGGATGCTGCGGTCGTCCACTTCGACCAGGTTTTCGAACAGGAACATCTCGTCGATAATTTTCTGCGCCAGCTCGCCGTCGAATTCGCGAACCGCCGTAATAACGGCTTCTTCCTGCTGCGTTTTCATCAGGTTGATGATTTCCGCCGCCGTTCTCACGCCGCCCATTTTGCTGCGCTTGAGGTTCTGGCCGTCGAGCAGGTTGTTCAGCACTTCGGTCAGCTCCGCTGGCTGGACACCGCCGAAGGTGGCGATACGCAGCATCACATCGTGACGCAGGCGCTCTTCGAACAGCGCCAGAATATCGGCCGCCTGACCACGTTTGAGGTGAACCAGGATGGTGGCGATAATCTGCGGGTGCTCGTCGCGAATAAGGTCGGCGGCACTCTGCGGCTCCATAAAGTTGAGCGTTTCGATCCCGCTGGCGGTATCGCGCGTTTCGAGAATATCCTCCAGCAGGCTGGCGGCACGCTCTTCGCCCAGCGCCTTGACCAGCACGGAGCGCAGATAGTCGTTGGCGTTGACGTTGAGCGCTGCAAACTGTTCGGCTTCCTGCTCAAACTCCGACAACACTTCGGTCAGCTGTTTGTTGGAGATCTGACGCACGTTGGCCATGGCCGCACTCAGAATTTGTACTTCTCGCTGGGAGAGGTGTTTAAACACCTCTGCCGCTCGATCTTCGCCAATGGTCATCAGCAGGATGACGCTTTTATCGGTGCCCGTAAGCGTATTACTCATGTTCGTTACCCATCCACTGGCGGATGACCAGCGCCACGACGCGCGGATCGTTATCTGACATTTCGCGAATGCGCTGGCTCATGACCTCAGCACCCATGCGCTGGTTAGCACGACGCTGCTGCATCTGTTCGTCTTTGCTGAGGCGGACTTCCACCGCTTCTTCCACTTCCTGACGCGCATTCATCTGTTCGCGAGCTGCTTTCTCGGCTTCTGCACGACGCTGCAACTGAGGACGAACGCCCTTACGCCACAGCAGCCAGGCGACAATCAGCACCAGCAGCCAGCGTCCTGCAGACATCAGCTGATCGATAAACGCCTGCTGTTGCCAGAACGGCAGCTCACCGCCGGTCTCATCTACCGGGTTAAACGGTGAATTCACCACGTTGAGGCTATCGCCACGCTTCTCGGAGTAACCCATCGCTTCACGGGTCAGGTCTTCGATCTGCTTCATCTGCTCTGCCGTCAGCGGCAGCGGTTTGCCATTCGGCAGCGTTTTGTAGTTCACAACGACGGCCACCGACAGACGCTGAATATCACCCACGTTCAGTTTTGTGTGGCGGATAGTCCTATCCACTTCGTAGTTGGTGGTTTCGTTACGGCTGCTGGTACGTGGACCGGCATTGCTGGCCGTCGAGGTTGTAGTCTGCTGATTTTGCTGACCGTTCTGCTGATTAGCCGGCGGCGTAGAAATAGGGGCCGCGTTAGCCGGGGCAGGCTGGTTAGAGAGTGCGCCCGGCACGCCGCCTGGGTATGCACCGCCAACCTGTTCGTTTTCGTTAACCTGGCGAGAGCGCATCACTGCCTGAGCCGGATCGCCGTTCGGGCGGTACTGCTCTTCGGTCTGTTCTTTATTAGAGAAGTCGATCTGCGCGGTAACCTGGGCATGGACGTTGCTGTTACCCACAACCGGGCCGAGGATCGCTTCGATGCGGCGCTGGAGGCGCGCTTCCACATCGGCGGCATATTTCAGCTGCGCGTCATTCAGATCGCGCCCGGCGGTATTGCTTTGGGTCAGCAGGTGACCACTCTGGTCAACCAGCGTGACGTTACCCGGCGGTAAACCGGCGACGGCGCTGGAAACTAAATGTGTAACCGCGCTGATTTGCCCTTCATCCAGCGCCCGGCCGGGTTCAAGGTTGACGGTGACGGAAGCCGACGGGGATTTCTGTTCGCGGACAAACAGGGACGGTTTAGGCATGGCAAGGTGCACGCGGGCGCTCTTCACCGGGCCTAATGTTTCAATCGTGCGGGCCAGTTCACCTTCCAGCGCACGCTGGTAGTTCACCTGCTCGCTGAACTGGCTGATACCGAACTTTTCCTGATCCAGCAGTTCAAAACCCACCGCGCCGCCCTTCGGCAGGCCCTGCTGCGCCAGACGCAGACGGAGTTCATGGACTTTATCTGCCGGTACCTCAAGCGCACCCCCGTTATCGGCGAAGCGATAAGGGATGTTCATTTGAGTCAGTTGGGTGACGATGGCGCCGCCATCCTGATCGGAAAGGTTGCTGTAAAGCGTGCGGTAATCAGGACTTTTCGCCCACAACACCATCGCTACAAGGATCGCAATTGCGGCAGCGCCTGCCACGATCAACGGGATTTTAGGATTCGCGCGAAGGCGGTTCATCCACTCGAGTGATTTATTCTGCGGCGCTGTCGATGCTGCTGCACTCATTGCGCACCTCTTAAATCCTGGTGGTTTACGTTATTCGTGTAGAGAAACAAAACTGACTCCCGGGTCGGCAAACACGACAAAAGTTCCATATTGATGGCCCAGCCATTATTTGATGATTCGTGATTTTCTATGGGCCAAATAACCTGGTTTTTTATCGCTATTTACCGCCATTATCTTATTGACAAGCTGTTAGTCTTGACCGCGTAAAAAACCATCCAGGGGAGAGTCATGGCTATACAGGGTATTGAAGGGGTTATCAGTCAGCTGCAGGCAACCGCGATGACGGCCCGTAATCAGAATGTGGCAGAACAGCAGCCGACCATCAGCTTTGCCGGGCAACTGCATGCTGCGCTCGACCGTATCAGCGATACCCAGACCGCCGCGCGTACCCAGGCCGAGAAGTTCACCCTCGGTGAACCTGGCGTGGCGCTGAACGATGTGATGACCGATTTGCAAAAAGCCTCGGTCTCTCTGCAGATGGGGATCCAGGTGCGTAATAAGCTGGTGTCTGCGTATCAGGAAGTGATGGGGATGCAGGTCTAAGACCTGGACGATCTTCGCTGGCAGCCTTAGCGCTTTAATGCCACAATATTTTTTTCTTCGAATGCAGGAAAGATGATGAAAAAAATAGCAATTGCTGGCGCGCTGCTGGCACTCACCGGGTGCGTACAGGTAGATAGCTACAAGGATGTGATTAAACATCCTGTTCCGGCACATCTGGCGGGATACTGGCAGTCAAAAGGGCCGCAGAGCAAAATGGTCAGCCCGGAGGCGATTGCCACGCTGGTGGTGACGGAGGAGGGCGATACGCTGGACTGCCGTCAATGGCAGCGCGTGATTGCCGTGCCGGGTAAAATCATGCTGCGTTCAGACAGCTATTACAACGTGACCAGCAAGCTGGATATCTACCCGCTGGAGCGTGATGGCTCGGTGCTGGAGTATGATGGCATGGAGCTGCAGAAGGTCGATCGCCCAACGGTGGAGTGTGCCGATTACCTGAGCAAAAATCCGCTGGAAAGTAAGCTACCGTAGCTGTTAGTTGCCGGGTGGCGCTGACGCTTACCCGGCCTACGGGACGGGGCTTTTGTAGGCCGGGTAAGGCGAAGCCGCCACCCGGCATTGTTTCTACAATGCATCCTCAATTACCCACACGCTCACGCTTCCGCCTTTGCAGGTAAATGTCCCTTCGCCATCCGCTGCGGTGGTGACCGTTTCTTCACGATTGCCGAGAAAATCACGCCAGGTTTTGTTCCCGTAGTTTTCCCCAAGGCAGATTACCTTCTCGCCATCATCCCCATTGGACATCACCACCACGCAACCGGGATCCTCTTCCGTGCCACTGCGGCTGAATGCGATGCAGTTAGGGTGGTCAAAAAACAGCGTCTGCACGCCGTGGGCAAAGCGCTGACGGGCGAGGATCAGCTCGTGCAGTTGCTCAATCACCGGCATATCAATGTGGTAAGTTTCACCGTCTCCCCCGGTATCGTCATAGCTGGCGCCAAAGAGATCGGGATAAAACACGCTCGGCACGCCATTTTCCCGCAGCAGGATCAGAGCGTAAGCCAGCGGTTTAAACCAGGCTTCCACCGGGGCTTCAAGCGCCTGCAACGGCTGGGTGTCATGGTTGGCAACCAGCGTCACCGCATGGAACGGATCGGCCTCCACCAGCGTGCCGGTGAAAATCTGGCTCATGTCGTAGTCCCGCCCCTGACGCGAGGCCTCGTGGAATTTCATCTGCAGGGGGGCATCAAACAGCATTGTTTTACCCTCGACCTGATTAATATAGGCCTGCAGTTTATCCACCTCGTGCGACCAGTATTCCGCGACGATAAACAGCGGCTGCGTCGCCACTTCCTGGACGTGTTCAATCCACTCCTTATAGAACCAGGCGGGGATGTGTTTGACCGCATCCAGGCGGAATCCGTCGCAGCCGGTTTGTTCCATGACCCAGCGCGCCCAGTACTTGATCTCCTCCGTCACGGCATGGTTACGGAAATCGATATTTTCGCCCATCAGATAGTCGAAATTACCCATTTCGTCATCGACCTGATCGTTCCAGCCTTCGCCGGTGTAGTCATTGACGATTTTGAAGATGCCATCCTCATCGGGGTTTTCGATGTGGTCGATGCCGCTAAAGCATTTGTAATCCCAGACGAACTGCGAATACTGTCCGGCGCGGGCAGGGAAGGTGTAGCGGGTCCAGGCTTCGCACTCGATGATCTCATCATCGATTTGTGTGCGATCCTGTTCGTTCACACGCTGAACGCGAACGTGCTCTTTCTCATCGGCGCCCATTTTGTGGTTAACCACCACGTCCAGCAGCACCGCGATGTTATTACTTTTGAGCGCATCAATGGCTTCCAGAAGCTGGGCTTTATCACCGTATTTGGTGGCAACACTGCCTTTCTGGTCAAACTCGCCGAGATCAAACAGATCGTAAGAATCATACCCGACCGAGTAACCGCCCGATGCGCCTTTATAGGCTGGCGGCAGCCAGATCATATTGATGCCGATTTCGTTAAGATTGGGGGCTAATGCCGTGACCTCTCGCCACAATTCACCGCCTGCAGGGTAATACCAGTGAAAGCATTGTAACAGGGTGGGGTTTTTCATCGTCCGTGCTCCAGAAGCCGTTTGGCTGACTTCTGGAGTATGGATGAAGAAATCATAATTGTGTGTCGCGGGTCAAACTTTCTGGATAAAGAATATTCCCTGACAGCTTTCCATAGGTTGATGTGATGGATTGCTGTTTACCGGTTTGATCAATGAGGCTGCGCAGTTCGTCCATGCGTGTGGCAAGCAGCATTTTGAGCTCGGTCTCGTTTTGCAGAACCTTTTCGAGTAGAAAACGTGCCTGCTCAATCTGGGACGGATGTGCCTCCGAAATAGGGTTTTTGGAGATATTCTCTACCAGCTGAACATAAGATATCTCAAGGGTAATGAGCTCGTCCCAGAGACCGGAACGAGCATGTTTTAACATGGTAAGGCTGAGGTTATAGAGGGCCTGCCAGTTATCAAGAGCGGACGCTGGATTATTCATCAATAGATATCCTGAGAAGAAGGACCATTGGGACCAATTTGTTTCCACGCATCCGCAATGTTATTGAGCAGCGCTTCGACCTCTACAATCGCCTCCACGTCGTTACGCAGATTTGCATGCAACAAACGTCTGACCATGTACTCGTACAGCGCGGCAAGGTTGCCCGGCAGTTCACTGTCGATCTCCATATTCAGACCGGCTTTTAACCCGTTATCGATAATATTGATCGCCTTCGATAAGGCTTCGCCTTTTTCGGTGATTTTTCCTTCGTCCAGGAAAAGACGGGCGCGGACAAGGGCACTCAGTGCCCCGTCAAACAGCATTACGACAAGTTGATGCGGACTGGCACTCAGCACCGCGCTTTCCAGCCCGACCTGCTGATAAGCTCGGGCGCCATTTTGTGCATACATATACGTTCCTTACGACTAAGAACTGAACTGCTGTTTCAGGTAGGTGGCCGTGTTATTCAGTTTACTCATCATGGTATCAAGACTGTTGAACTGTGCTTTATAACGGGCCATCGTGGCTTCGATGCTCGCTTCCATTGCGTCGTAGCGCTTATCCAGGGTTTTCAACGTGCTGTTGATACCGTCAGTCGCGCTTTTGATGATCCCTTCTTTACCGGTGGTTGTGCTCAGCATGGCGGTCAGGGTATTGCCCATCTGCGTGGCCAGACCGGTTGTTTTGCCATCGCCAATAAAGTAGGCCTGCACCGCTTCCGGGCTGTCGGTGAGTGCTTTTGTCAGTTTGGCATCGTCGATTTTCAGGTTACCCATTGAGCCGTCAGCGCCCACGGTAGGATCCTGGGTGATACCGAGCTGGGCCATGATCGCGTAGGAGCCAGACTGGACCACGGTCAACATATCGCGCAGCTGTGACTGCACAGAGCGCACGGTGTTGTCACCCAGCAGCGCACCGTTGCTGGCGGACTGATCGGCACCGGCTTCCACTTTCACATACTTGGTGATGCTGGCGATGGTCGACTGCAGGGAGTTGTAGGCGGTAACCCAATCCGTGACGGCTTTTTTGGTGGCATCGGTAGAGCGGGTAACATCTAAATTTTCGCTCTTGGTGCTTTCTGCCTTCAGGGTGAGGGTTACGCCCGGCAGCGCGTCATTAATTGTGTTGGTCGAACGCTCAATGTCGATGTCGTTGATGGTAACCAACGCATTTTGTGACGCGGTTTGCTGATTCATCGCGCCGGTATTCGTGGATGAGTCGTAGCTGATAATGCCTTTTAAGGTGTCGTCACCGGTCACCGTCACCGTCATGTCATTGGCCGTGCCGGTGGTTTTCGAGGACAGCATCAGGGTGTACTCGTTGTCCTTCGACTTCACTACCGTTGCCGTGACGTTGCCGTTAGCCTTGTTAATCGCGCTGGCAATACCGTTCAGGCTGGTGTCGCCGTCAGCAAGATCGACGGTCAGCGGTTTGGTGGTGCCTGGCTGGCTGATGGTGATGGTGCGCGTGGTACCGGTAGTCGCTCCCAGCTGCGCGGTGGCACTGGTCTGGACGGCAGAGGTTAATACCTGAGCTTTCGCCAGCGATTTAACCTGTACGCTATAGGAACCAACCGCTGCACCGGCCGTGGTGGTGGCGCTGAAGGCGGTGTTGGTTGAGCCAATAGACGCCGCGTTCCAGGTGTCCGTTTTTCCCAGGGCTGCAGTGGCGGTATTCAGCGACGTCATTGCACTTTGCAGCTTACTGAACGCGCTCAGCTGGGCATTATAGGATGTCTGCTGATTGGTGATGGTGTTCAGCTTGGTTTTTTCAGCCGTTTCGAGGTTGTTATACAGTGTTGCCAGATCCAGACCTGAACCTACGCCCAGACTCGTAATAGTCGCGCCTGAAGAGAGAGTGATTGAGCTACTCGCCATTTTTTTATTTCCTTTAGCCAATGGTAGTTTCAGGTAGTTATCGGCGACTTATGCAGATAGTTTACGTTTCAGGTAAAAAAATTATCGGCTGAATAGCGCTCAACCTTACGGCCATATAGCACTATTGGCGCGTGAGAGACATATATAAAAGAAAAACGCGGGAAGAATAAAATGTGAAAACGTTTCTTGAAAAATAGCGTTTCTGATGGCGTTCTGAATAGACTTTAATAACTATAAATTCATTAAAATCAATGTATTAATAATTTTTTGACGAAATTTCTAAAGTCTTATTCAGACCCGTCGATAACTTTCATTACGGTGAGAGACGCCGTGAGTGTTAAGGCACCGACCCTAGAAACCATTTTTGAAGGAATTAAATTATGGCAGTTATCAATACTAACCTGTTGTCCCTGACCACTCAGAACAACCTGAACAAATCTCAGTCTTCTCTGGGCACTGCTATCGAGCGTCTGTCCTCTGGTCTGCGTATCAACAGCGCGAAAGATGACGCTGCTGGCCAGGCGATTGCTAACCGCATGACCTCCCAGGTTAAAGGTATGACCCAGGCGGCGCGTAACGCCAACGACGGTATCTCCCTGGTTCAGACTGCTGAAGGTAACCTGAACGAAATCAACACCAACTTACAGCGTATTCGTGAGCTGTCTGTTCAGGCTGCTACCGACACTAACGGTTCTTCTGACCTGACTTCTATCAACACTGAAATCACCCAGCGTCTGGCTGAAATCGACCGTATCGCGGGCGCAGCTAACTTCAACGGTAAGAAACTGCTGGACGGTTCCGTATCTACCGCGCTGAAAATTCAGGTTGGTGCAGGTACTTCTTCTAACGACACCATCTCCATCGACAGCAACGCGCTGATCAACGCCACCTCTGGTACCCTGAGCGCTGGCCTGAGCACTGCAATCTCCGATAACGCCTCTGCACAGGCTGTTATCTCTGCTGCTGACGCTGCAATCGCGAAAATCGATACTGCGCGTTCTAACATGGGTGCGATTCAGAACCGTTTCGAATCTACCATCAACAACCTGAACAACTCTATCAACAACCTGTCTGCTGCTCAGTCCCGTATCCAGGACGCTGACTACGCTACCGAAGTTTCCAACATGTCTCGCGCGCAGATCCTGCAGCAGGCTGGTACTTCTGTACTGTCTCAGGCAAACCAGGTTCCACAGGCAATGCTGTCTCTGCTGCGTTAATCGCCGCGCCTGTTTCACAAAAGGTTGCTGGAAACAGCAACCTTTTTTTTTGCCCGTCAGACAATCTCCGAAATAAGCCATTATTCCCGGGGGTGTTCCTTCCATTATCCCGGATATTCCCTTGTACGATGGGTAAGAATCGCAATCTTACTAAGAGAATCGGGATGAATAAGTTCGAGCGTACACGATCGCTGCATCAGTTTTACCGTGACGAATTTTCACGGTTAATTTTCCTGCCGGAAACGGATGCATTGCCTGCGCATATCGTTACCGAAATCCTGCATTATAAAAACTCCGATATTGCCACGCTCGAACCCCAGATCATGGAAGCCATGACAGATCTGGATGCAGACAAAGAACTCGCCGTGAAGCGCATGCTGTGCGCGATTGCTGCTGCAAACGCCGCGTTTGATTTTAAAAATGAAGGGAAGCCCACGCCATTTTCAAAAGAGATGAGCGACACCATTACCGGCTGGGTGGTAGAGGCGCTTCAACACGACAACAGCATTAATCTTCTGGTGGCGGGTATTCAGGTTTTTTTCCGCATTAACGAAATTGACGCTGCCTTATTCCTGATTTCAAACTACTACGCGGTGGTGAGTCCATCCCCAACCGTGATGAAAATATTGTTGTTGGTTTGTCTGATGGAAGATGATTTTAATCAGATGCAGACGCTTATCCAGCAGCTGACCGCCAATCCGGAACATATTGGTGAAGACGCGTTAACGATGCTGATGATCGTCACGGCGATTCATAAGCTGGGTGGCTGTCCCGAATCGTTCATCGATTTTTCCGCCCTGAAAATGCCTGATTATGAGCCTGATTTTTCGCACTACGAGTGGCTTCTTCCGGCGGAAGAAAACGGAAAAACCACGGTTCTGGTGGCGTGCGACAAACGTTATTACTTCGATCATGCCCTGACGCTGTTAGGGTCTGTCTACCACACCAACGGCGATGGGCTTAACGTTCACCTGCATCTTTATAACCCGGATGATGAGACAAAGGCGCACGTTAATGCCCTGCACCAGCGTTTTCCGGGCATGGTGATATCCGCGACGGCCGAAACCATTACGCCTGTTTTTGGTATCAACGTCTGGTACGCCTCAAGACGCTTTGTCTTCCTTAGCTATGCGCTGAGCGTATTCACGTCACCGATCATGGTGCTTGATGCGGATTGTCTGGTGCGTAAGAACTGGTCGGATATTGAGCCACATCTCCCGAAGAGTGAGATTGTCCTCTCTTACAGCAACGGCGCGCCGCCGTGGGAGCAGGTGCCTGCGGGCTTTGTTTATACGGTCCCTGGCACGCTTTCGCGTAAATACCTTTCGCTTGTCGCCACCTTTATTGACTGGAACTTACGCCGCGGTAATGCGGAGTGGTTCCTTGATCAGGTCGCGCTGTCGGTCTCACTGGATGCCCTTCCGGCGATAGAACAGATGGCCATTCATCGCGAGCCGCTGGAGAAACTGATCGACATTCGTTACACCAACGACACGTTCAGCTGGACCGTGACCACGCAAAAATCAGGCGGCGAAGCGTACCAGAACTATAAAGCTGCGATGCAACAAACCTATTTTGGCTAACCACTGAACTCATGGAACTTTCTCTGTATGTTGTATCCAGATAATCGATTCACGCTATCCAGTCTGCAGGCTGCCGCTGCTCTGTATCAGTTTCCTGCCGGGGCGCCTGAGAATGCGCGCGTCCTGGATTTAGGCTGCGGACAGGGAGATGTGTTGTTATCCGCTGCGCTGGCCTGGCCGGATTGTGTCGGGATAGGGATTGATAGTAACGAAGAGGCTGTTTCAGCGGGGCAGAGGCAGGCGCAGCGTCTGGGTATCGCCAATATCGAACTGGTTGCGGCGGGTCTTAACGATGTGTTGAGCGTGTCGCCGGGTGAGTTCGATTACATTCTGATCCGCGGGGACTTTATTCCTGCTGGCATGCCAGAGCGTGACGCGCTGTTGCAGTGGTGTCGTCGTCATTTGGCGGCGCGCGGCATGATTGCCATTCATCAAACCTTTTCCCCGCCTGAGTCCGCGGCGCAATATGTCCAGGATGCGCTGGCTTTCCATGCACGTCTGGCGGGCCGGCCAGAAGAGCAGGTGGCGTTTGCTCGCGGCATGCTCAGCTATCTGGCCATGACTCAGCCGGAAGGTGAGATCAAACACCATGTGCTCGCGATGGAGCACATTGACGACGCCACTTTTAGTGAGATGCTGGCAAGCGCCACCCATACCTCCGGTCAGTTTATTCACTTCAACGATAGCCTTTCCGCCTGCGGGTTACGCTACGTGGGAGATGCGCTGCCGCAGTACGAAACGGGTGAAAGCGTTAGCGAGCAAATTCATCAGCTGCACGCTCTGGTCTCATCCGGACAGACGTCGATTGCCGCGCAGCAATATCTCGATTTTGCCGTCAACCGTCGCGAGCGCGTCAGCCTGCTTTCCCGTGATGATGCCGTCAACGCGGCGGCGCTGGATTTTACCCGCTTAAACGCGCTGCACTGGGCCGGTGATTTCAGGCGTTACCGCAACGAACGGGGTGAGATTGTTAATGCTCACACCAACGCGGAAGGGAAGTTTTTCTCAACGCTTAATACCACGACCCTGCACATTCTTGATCTGCTTGGCGGCGCATGGCCGCTGAGCCTGTCGTTTGAACAACTGGTGTTCAACACCCGTCTTCCTGAAAAGGAGGAGGATGTCGCCCAGCAGGTGCTTGAGTCACTGAAAGATCTGTTTCTCAATCAAATTCCGGGACTCTACTGGGCCGGTTCACCAGGGCCATACAATGTTCAACCGGAACGTGAACTTGCCTTCATTTCACCTCTTCAGGCAGGCGATGACGCCGACGTCACGTTTAATCTGTGGGGCGCGCGCGTCACTCTTAGTCAGGAAGAGCGTGAATTTGCACTTGCAGGCATGGATGTCAATCAGGCCAAAAGCAGCGAACTTTTTTCGGCACTGAAAGCGAAAGGTCTGTTGAAAGGCTCCCCTGAAGCGTGGCGCAGAGCACAGCAGCATTATTTACGCCCGGGGGATGTCGACTATCTCAAACGTAGCATCGATACGCTGTTGCTGCTTAACGTCGGGTCGCAGCAGGGTGGTTTACTGGCTGACGGACAGGTAATGGCAGGGGAGAAGGATGAACAGGATCCTGCTATCGATCTCATCTACAAAAACGTCAACGCCCTGATTGCTGCGGGGCTGGCTAAAGACGCGCGCGATTATATCCGCGGACAGATTGAAAACGATCCCCATAACCTGCATACGCTTCGCTGCTATTCCCGCGCCAGCCTGCTGATGGGGGACTGGGATGAGGCCTTGTCGGCACTCGGTCAACTGATGAGCCACTACTCTGCCGGGCAGGATATCTGGTTCGACCTGGCCACGGTGCTGCAGAAAAAGGGTGAGTTGCATTATTCAGCCCGCATCCTCCAGGCGCTGCTGCGGTTGAATAAAAATAACGCGTCATTCTGGAATACGCTGGCGGTGGTGTATCACTCGCGCCGCAACATGGCCATGGCTGAACGCTGTGCCAGAGAGTCTTTGCGCTATAACGCCACGAACCCGCTGCATCTCGCGATGATGGGCATCATTCTGAGTGATAACCAGAAACTGACGGAAGCACGCTATTTCCTTGAGAAATCGCTCGAGTTTGCGCCGGGTGATTTTGACTGTTTCACCAGCCTGCTGTTTGTTCTGACCCACGATTTTTCCGTCTCGCCGGAGGTGCTCTTCGAGCGCCATCTTGCTTATGGCGAGCTGGTGAGCGCATGGGCGAAAAAATTCGACCTGGCGCTGCCGTGGCAGGGTAGCAAGGATCCTGAGCGGCCGCTGCGCGTCGGCTTTGTCTCTGGCGATTTCCGCAACCACCCGGTAAGCCGCTTCCTGCGGCCGTTCTGGGATGGTATGGACCGGGAACAGTTCTCCCTCTACGGCTATAGCACGCTCGATAAAGATGATGCCGTCACGGAGCACTTCCGTAACACCTCGACGAAGTGGTTATCCGTTACCGATCTCAATAACGTTGAGCTGGCAAAACAGATCCACAGTGACGGGATCGATATTCTTTTTGACCTTTCGGGCCATACCACCGGAACGCGGTTACCTGCGTTTGCCTTTAAGCCTGCGCCAGTGCAAATCACCTGGCTGGGCTACCCGGGCACAACCGGGATGACGCAGATGGATTACCGCATTATCAGTACCGGGTTTGTCAGAAATGCGGCGATAGACGCGCAGTTCACGGAGAAGCTGATTGCGATCCCGCTTGATAATTTCTTCGAGCCGGATGCGTCCAGTCCTGACGTCAATACGCTGCCAGCCCTGACGAACGGCTGGTTTACCTACGGTAGCTTTAACCGTCCTAAAAAATTGAACGATCGGGTCTTCGCGCTGTGGGCGCGCATTCTGCAGCATAACGCCACGTCAAGGCTGCTGATTGGATTTATGGATGATGACGGATCGCCCGCTACCGCAAGAAGCTCAATGCGCTGGGCGTGGCGGATGAACAGCTGATCTTCCGTAAAACTACGGGAATGGAGGCCTACCTGCAGATGCATCACGAGGTGGACATGCTCCTTGACTCCTTCCCATACAACGGAGGCACCACCACCAGCCATGGCATCTGGATGGGCGTCCCGACGCTCACCCTGGCAGGGGCGACCTATCCTGCCCGTCAGGGGCTCGAGATTATGCATATCTACGGGCTGGATGAATTTGTTGCGGAAAGTCAGCAGGACTATTTCGATAAAGCCGTGCGCTGGCAAACCCAACTGGAAACCCTTAACGCCTTGCGCCAGAGCATGCGGAGCACGATCCCGACGCAGGGGCAGAGCAATGTGGCGATTCCTTTCCAGCAGGCCATACGTCAGGCCTGGCGTAAATGGTGTGCTGACGAAGCACCTCACAGTTTCCGGGTAACAGGTACTGAGGATTAACTTATGAAAAATGTCTACGTTACCAGTCCACTTCTTCCGCCACTTGAGGAGTTCATCCCTTACCTGGAGACCTTGTGGGAAAGTAAAATTTTGACCAACAGCGGGCAATTCCATCAGCAACTGGAAGAGGCGCTGGCGGCCTATCTGGGCGTAAAGCATGTCTGCCTGTTCTCTAACGGCACGCTCGCGCTGCTGACGGCGCTGCAGACATTGCGTATTACGGGCGAAGTGATCACCACGCCATACTCCTTTGTCGCCACCTCTCACAGCCTGCTGTGGAATGATTTAACGCCGGTGTTTGCCGATATTGACCCTGTCACGTTTAATATCGATCCGGATCGCATTGAAGAACTGATTACGCCTAAAACAACGGCCATCATGCCGGTCCACTGCTACGGTATTCCGTGCGATATGGAACGCATCCAGAAGATTGCCGATACCTATGGGCTGAAGGTGATTTACGATGCGGCCCACTGTTTCGGCGTCAAACAGGATAACGCCAGCATTCTCAATTATGGCGATCTCTCCGTGCTGAGCTTCCACGCCACGAAGGTATTTAATACCTTCGAAGGGGGCGCCATTATTTGCCACGACGCCAAAACCAAACAGCGCATCGATTATCTTAAAAACTTTGGCTTTGCCGATGAAACCATCGTGATGGCGCCGGGTATTAACGCCAAGATGAATGAAGTGCAGGCGGCCATGGGACTGCTGCAATTAAAGTATATTGACGGTGCGCTGCAGGAACGTGCGGTGATTTATCAGCGTTACGTTGAACTGCTCGATGCCGCGCTTCCGGCGCTGGAATACATTAAACCGGCCAGTAATATTGAATGGAATTACTCTTACTTCCCGGTACTTATTCGTGCAGATTCGGCGGTCAGCCGGGATGCGATTTATGCGGAATTACGTAAGCATAATATCTATGCCCGCCGTTATTTCTATCCGCTTATCAGCGCCTTCCCGATGTATCGCCACTTCCCGACGGCGAATGTACAACATCTCCCGGTTGCCGATGAAATTTCTCATGCGGTGCTTTGCCTGCCTATCTATCCCGGACTGCCGGTGGCCGATCAGCGTCGTATTATTGAGATTATTCAGGGCTTGTTTATCGATGCTGCTCATGCGGCTGAGCCTGCGCTGGTGGTCAATGGATAGGAAAGGAAACCGATGAAGCTGGCGATCATGCAACCCTATTTTTTCCCGTATTGCGGCTATTTTCAGCTCATGGCGGCCGTTGATGCTTTCGTGGTGTATGACAACATCAAATACACGAAAAAAGGGTGGATTAACCGTAACCGTATTCAGGTTCGCGGTGCGGAGTCGTTAATCTCGCTGCCGCTAAAAAAAGACTCGGACTTTCTGGATATCAGGGAGCGGCAGCTCTCAGCCACATTTGACCGCAACAAGCTGTGCAATCAGATAATCGGGGCGTATCGCCACGCCCCCTCATTTTCTGCGGTAATGCCGGTGGTTGAGGAGATTATTCAGAACCCGGACGAAAACCTGTTTAATTATCTGTGGCAGGGGCTGAACCGGCTGCGGGACTATTTTGGCTTCTCCTGCGAGCTGATTGTCTCGTCCTCATTACCGGCGAATCACGCGTTAAAGTCTCAGGATCGCGTCATCGATATTTGTCAGGTGATGAACGCCCGTACGTATATTAATCCCCCGGGGGGCATGGCGCTCTATTCCCGGGAGGATTTTGTCGACCGCGGGCTTGAGCTGAAATTTATCCAGCCGCAGCCGTGGCACTACCCGCATTCTGACGCGGCGTTTATTCCGTGGCTGTCGATTATTGACGTCATGATGTTTAACCCTCGCAATGAGGTGGTTCGTCGCCTCCAGCATGGTTATGAGTTAATTTAATATGTTTACATGGAAAAAATTGGGTAAGGTCTTTACCCCGCAGGAAGTGACCCATCTCCCCTGGCTTAAAGAGTTTGCGCAGGCCCCTGCGACGCTGATCTTTGATGATTTCGTACGCGTCTATTTCTCCTGCCGTCCACCCGCCGATGAACAGGGAAAATATGTCAGCTACTCCGCCTGGGTCGATTTGGCACGTGACGATCTCTTCCACGTGTTGCGCGTCGCCCGCGAACCGATTCTCCCGTTGGGCGGATACGGAGAGTTCGACGAATTTGGAACCTATCCCGTCTCCGTAATGCGCGATAACGATGTGGTAAAAGCCTGGTATGCAGGCTGGACCCGCTGCGAATCGGTGCCGTTTAACGTGGCAATTGGCATGGCGGTGAGCCATGACCAGGGGGAAACCTTTGTTAAAGCGGGCCCGGGACCGGCAATTGGCTACTCACCGGATGAGCCGTTTGTGATGAGTGGGCCAAAAATTCGCAGATTCAATAACCAGTGGCAGCTTTTTTATATCGCCGGGCGCAAATGGAAGTGGGTGGATGGCCGCGCAGAGCCGGTCTACAAGATCCGCATGGCGACCTCTGACGATGGCATCAACTGGACGAAGCTGAATAAAGATCTGATCCCCAGCCGTATCGAAGAGGACGAGGCGCAGGCCAGCCCGGATGTCTTTTACGCCAATGGCAAATACCATATGTTCTTTTGCTACCGCTACAGCGCCCATTATCGCGGAAAGCAGAACGGTTACCGCATCGGCTACGCGTGGAGTCTGGATATGATCACGTGGCATCGGGATGACAGTAAAGCTGGCATTGATGTGTCTGCCTCCGGGTGGGATGCCGAGATGATCAGCTACCCACACGTATTTGAACTAGATGGCACTATTTACATGGCTTATCTGGGGGATCAGGTGGGCCGCTATGGCTTTGGCCTGGCACAACTGGAGGGCAAATTATGCTAACCCTGAACTGGCGTAAGCACGGACTTATCTATTCGCCGGCACAGTTTCCTCCTCTGGCAAATGGGGTAGGGTTTGCCCAGTCTCCGCAAGCGCTGGTGTTTGATGACTTTGTCCGTATCTACTTCTCAACGCGTGAGCAAGAAAAGCACTCAGCAAAGTTCATCAGCCGCGTCTGCTATGTGGATATGGATAAATCTCTGCGAGAGGTGCTTCGCATCAGTCCCGAGCCGGTGCTTGCTCCTGCTGAACTGGGCACATTCGACGAGCACGGTATTTTCCCCTGCAACGTTTTGCGTCACGACGGCAAAATCATGGCCTGGACAACCGGGTGGAACCGTCGCGTTTCGGTCTCGGTTGATACGGCCATTGGTCTGGCAGTAAGCACAGACAATGGCGAACACTTCACCCGTGTCGGTACCGGGCCGGTGATGGGCCCCTCATTGCACGAGCCGCACTTAGTGGGTGATGCCTTTGTCATCCATACCCGTCAACGTTTCCACATGTGGTACATCTTTGGCACGGGCTGGAAAAAGCGCACGCCGGAATCGGTGCCGGACCGCATTTATAAAATTGCCCATGCGGAATCAGACGATGGCATCAACTGGCAGCGTGACAGCCAGCAAATCATTCCTTCGGTGCTGGGGGAAGACGAATGCCAGGCACTGCCGACGGTGATTGAAATCAATGGCCGGTATCATATGGTCTTTTGCTTCCGGGAGTGTTTCGACTTCCGTACTGGGCAGGGGCGCGGTTATCGTCTGGGCTATGCCTGGTCTGATGATTTACACCATTGGCATCGTGATGATAGCCAGATGGCGTCGCTCGCGTCCGTGGATGACTGGGACAGCGAAATGCAGTGCTATCCCCATCTTTTCCGCTGCGATGAAAAAGTCTACTTGCTTTATAACGGTAATGCGTTTGGCAAAGCGGGCTTCGGCCTTGCGGAACTGGTGTTATGAATCGCTGGGTGTTTTGTCAAAACCGCGCCTCTCGTGAGGAGATAGTCGAACATTTTAACCGGTGTGACCCGCTATTTATTGCGTCAATCAGCGAAAGAATAGCGTTACAGGACTATGCCCAAAAAATAGTGGCGCGGGCATGGCGAAGCGAAGCCTGGCAAAACAACACGCTCACCGGACTGGTGGCTGCCTATTATAACGCGCAGCGTCAGCAGGGATTTATTACGAATGTTTCCGTTTTGCCGGACGCTCAGCATTGCGGCATGGGTAGTCAGCTGTTAATTCAAAGCATTGCACATTTACACTCCCAGGGTGTGACTGAAATTAATCTTGAAGTCGATAAGAATAACGTGTCGGCACAACGTTTATATCTAAAGCATGGTTTTACCTTTGGAATAGCAAACGGTTCAAAGATAACCATGACTTTACAGAGAGAGATAACAACATGACCCTTCGTGATTACAATCTGGAAATCAAGGATACTGCCGATCATCAGTACGCCTATAACTTTGATTTTGATGTGATGCACCCTTTTATGATTCGTGCGTTCACACCGTTCTTTAAGCCGGGTAATTTACTTGAACTGGGTAGTTTTAAAGGTGATTTCACCGCACGCCTGGCTGAAAAATTTAACGCCATCACCTGCGTGGAAGCTTCCGAAGAGGCGATGACCATCGCCCGTGAGCGCCTGGGAAAAAATGTCTCGTTTGTCCATTCCCGCTTTGAGGATGTTCAACTTCCTGAGCGTTATGACAATATTGTTCTCACCCATGTGCTGGAGCATATTGACGATCCCGTTAACCTCTTAAAACGCATTAATGATGAATGGCTAACGGATGACGGACACCTTTTTCTGGTGTGTCCCAATGCGCATGCCGCTTCCCGACAGATTGCGGTCAAAATGGGATTAATCTCGCATAATAGTGCGGTGACGGAGGCCGAGTTTCTCCATGGCCATCGTTGCACTTATTCTCTGGATACGCTTGAGAGAGATGCCCGTCTTGCCGGACTGAATGTGGTTTATCGCACAGGTATTTTTTTCAAAGCGCTGGCTAATTTCCAGTGGGATAAACTTTTACAGACGGATATCATCTCGACGCAATATCTTGAGGGCTGCTACGAGTTAGGCCATCAATACCCTGATTTATGTTCAAGCATATTCTTGCTGTGTAAAAAAGGCTGACGTTATTCCTGCTGCAGGATGCATGTTATCCCGACATGCATCGGTAACCCCCAAATAACCCCTTATTTTACCCACTATTCATCCAATTGAACGCCCTGCAGAATCGGATAATCATGCCGATAACTCAACTAACGCAGGGCTGTTTATCGTGAATTCACTCTATACCGCTGAAGGTGTAATGGATAAACACTCGCTGTGGCAGCGTTATGTCCCGCTGGTGCGTCACGAAGCATTGCGCCTCCAGGTGCGTTTGCCGGCGAGCGTGGAACTGGACGATCTGCTACAGGCGGGCGGTATCGGGTTATTGAATGCAGTTGACCGATACGACGCTCTGCAAGGAACGGCATTTACCACTTACGCAGTTCAGCGTATTCGTGGTGCGATGCTGGACGAGCTGCGCAGCCGGGACTGGGTGCCGCGCAGTGTTCGCCGCAACGCGCGCGAAGTGGCGCATGCGATGGGGCAGCTGGAACAGGAACTGGGACGCAACGCGACGGAAACGGAAGTGGCGGAACGGCTTGGTATTCCTGTTGAAGAGTATCGTCAGATGTTGCTCGATACCAATAATAGCCAACTCTTCTCTTATGACGAGTGGCGCGAAGAGCATGGCGATAGCATCGAGCTGGTGACGGATGAGCATCAGCAAGAAAACCCGTTACACCATTTAATGGAAGGTAATTTACGCCAGCGCGTGATGGAAGCCATTGAAGCTTTGCCAGAGCGCGAACAGCTGGTGTTAACCCTCTATTATCAGGAAGAGCTTAATCTCAAAGAGATTGGCGCTGTTCTGGAAGTGGGAGAGTCGCGGGTAAGCCAGTTGCACAGCCAGGCCATTAAACGCTTACGAACCAAGCTGGGTAAGTTATAGGTGATTGATTCACCTGAAAAATGCCGCACAACGTATTGACAACCAGGAGTTATCATGACGGTGCAGCAATCTAAAAAACGGCCTTTAAGCCGCTACCTGAAAGACTTTAAACACAGCCAGACGCATTGCGCCCACTGTAACAAGTTACTCGATCGTATCACGCTGGTTCGTCGTGGCGAAATCGTCAATAAAATTGCGATTTCTCGTCTCGACACGTTGATGGACGAAGCCGCGTGGCTCGAAGAGCAGAAAGAGTGGGTGGCGCTTTGCCGTTTCTGTGGCGATCTCCACTGCAAAGAGCAAAGCGACTTCTTCGATATTATCGGTTTCAAACAGTTCCTGTTTGAACAGACCGAGATGAGTCACGGGACCGTTCGCGAATACGTAGTTCGCCTGCGTCGCCTCGGGCAACATCTGACCGTGAATAACATTTCCCGCGATCTGCTCAAGACCGGCTATCTGGATGAAAACCTGGAGCCGTGGCTGCCTGCGACCAGTACCAATAACTACCGTATTGCGCTGCGCAAGTACGCACAATATAAGGTCCAAATGCCGGCGGCGGTAAAGCAGAAAGCCCACGCCGGGACAACTTCTGATATATATTAAAAAAGAATAAGATGTAGCGCAGTCGCCTTTGACCTTGCAGGCGATTTCTCTACACTACACAAAAATTCCACTATATCGGGGTACTTATGAAATTAGCACTTCTGGGTCGTCAGGCGCTGATGGGCGTTATGGCCGTTGCGCTGGTCGCGGGAATGAGCGTGAAAACCTTCGCCGCAGAGAACCTGCTTAACAAAGTGAAAGAGCGCGGTACGCTGTTGGTCGGGCTGGAAGGAACCTATCCTCCGTTCAGCTTCCAGGGTGATGACGGTAAACTGACCGGTTTCGAAGTGGAATTTGCAGAAGAACTGGCGAAACACCTTGGCGTGAAAGCGTCCCTGAAACCGACCAAATGGGACGGTATGCTGGCGTCGCTGGATTCCAAACGTATTGATGTGGTGATTAACCAGGTGACCATTTCTGACGAGCGTAAGAAGAAGTATGACTTCTCCACGCCGTACACCGTGTCCGGTATCCAGGCGCTGGTGAAGAAAGGCAACGAAGGCTCAATCAAAACGGCCGCGGATCTGAAAGGTAAAAAAGTCGGTGTCGGTCTGGGAACCAACTACGAAGAGTGGCTGCGCCAGAACGTTCAGGGTGTGGATATCCGCACCTATGATGATGACCCGACAAAATACCAGGATCTCCGCGTTGGCCGTATCGATGCCATCCTGGTTGACCGTCTGGCGGCACTGGATCTGGTGAAGAAAACCAACAACACCCTGGCGGTCGCCGGTGATGCGTTCTCTCGTCAGGAATCCGGGGTTGCTGTCCGTAAAGGTAATGAAGACCTGGTCAAGGCGATCGACTCCGCCATTGCGGATATGCAAAAAGACGGCAGCCTGAAAGCGCTTTCTGAGAAGTGGTTTGGGGCAGACGTCACCAAATAAGTCTTTGACGTTAAAAAAAGGCGCTTTTAAAAGCGCCTTTTTTATTTCTTACGCGTCTGCGTGCATAATGAAAAATATCACATTTTGTCTGAGTTACCGGAGAACCCATGTCACTACAGAATTTAACGCGCTTTCCCCGCCTGGAGTTTATCGGCGCGCCGACGCCGCTGGAGTATCTGCCGCGATTTTCTGACTATTTAGGACGCGATATTTTTATTAAGCGTGATGACGTGACGCCAATGGCGATGGGGGGCAATAAGCTGCGCAAACTGGAGTTTCTGGCGGCTGACGCGCTGCGTGAAGGGGCGGATACGCTCGTCACCGCAGGGGCGATTCAGTCCAACCACGTTCGCCAGACGGCGGCGGTGGCGGCAAAACTTGGGCTGCACTGCGTGGCGTTGCTGGAAAACCCAATCGGTACACGGGCAGAGAACTACCTGACCAACGGCAACCGTTTGCTGCTAGATCTCTTTAACGTGCAGGTTGAAATGGTCGATGCGTTGACCGACCCGACCGCACAGCTCGATGAGCTGGCCACACGCCTTGAAGCACAGGGCTTTCGTCCGTATGTCATTCCGGTGGGCGGCTCGAATGCGCTGGGTGCGATGGGGTATGTGGAAAGCGCGCTGGAGATTGCTCAGCAGTGCGAAGGGGCGGTGAGCCTCTCGTCAGTGGTGGTTGTCTCTGGCAGTGCAGGTACGCACGCGGGGCTGGCCGTCGGGCTGGAGCACCTGCTGCCGGACGTTGAGCTGATTGGTGTGACGGTATCGCGCAGCGTTGCAGATCAGAAACCCAAAGTGCTGAGCTTGCAGCAGGCGGTGGCAGAGCAGCTGGAGCTGAAGGCAAAGGCCGATATTCTGCTCTGGGACGACTATTTTGCGCCGGGTTACGGCACACCGAACGAAGAGGGAATGGAAGCGGTTAAACTGCTGGCGCGCCTTGAAGGCATACTGCTGGATCCGGTCTATACGGGCAAAGCGATGGCCGGGCTTATTGATGGCATTGCGCAGAAACGCTTTAAGGATGAAGGCCCGATTTTATTTGTGCACACCGGCGGCGCGCCCGCGCTGTTTGCCTATCATCCTCATGTCTAAAAATCAGGTCGAAAAATAATAATGCAAGAAAGTATTCAACTGGTTATCGATTCGCTGCCGTTCCTGCTGAAAGGCGCGGTGTTCACCTTACAGCTCAGTATTGGTGGCATGTTCTTCGGCCTGGTACTCGGGTTTGTGCTGGCCTTAATGCGTATGTCGCCCGTCTGGCCGGTGCGCTGGCTGGCTCGCTTTTATATCTCTGTGTTTCGCGGTACGCCGCTTATCGCGCAGCTCTTTATGATCTACTACGGTTTACCGCAGTTCGGGATTGAACTGGACCCGATCCCGGCAGCGATGATTGGTCTGTCGCTTAATACGGCGGCGTATACCTCGGAAACCCTGCGTGCGGCAATTTCGTCGATTGATAAAGGGCAGTGGGAAGCCGCAGCCAGTATCGGTATGACACCGTGGCAAACCTTGCGCCGGGCCATTCTGCCGCAGGCGGCGCGGGTGGCGTTGCCGCCGCTCAGCAACAGCTTTATCAGCCTGGTGAAAGACACCTCGCTGGCGGCGACGATTCAGGTGCCGGAGCTGTTCCGTCAGGCGCAGCTTATCACCTCGCGCACGCTTGAAGTGTTTACCATGTATCTCGCTGCCTCGCTGATCTACTGGGTGATGGCAACGGTGCTGTCTGCCCTGCAAAACTATTTTGAAAACCAGCTTAACCGCCAGGAGCGTGATCCAAAATGAGTGCTATCGACGTTAAAAACCTGGTGAAGAAATTCCACGGGCAAACGGTGCTCCACGGGATCGATCTGGAGGTGGAGCAGGGTGAAGTGGTGGCGATTATCGGCCCGAGCGGCTCAGGAAAAACCACGCTGCTGCGCAGCATTAACCTGCTTGAACAGCCGGAGGGAGGCACCATTCGGGTTGGGGAGATCACCATTGATACCGGTAAATCCATCAGCCAGCAAAAAGGCCTGATCCGCCAGCTGCGCCAGCACGTGGGGTTTGTTTTCCAGAGCTTCAATCTGTTCCCGCACCGGACGGTGCTGGAGAACATTATTGAAGGTCCGGTGATTGTGAAAGGTGAACCAAAAGAGGAAGCCACGGCACGCGCGCGTGAACTGCTTGCCAAAGTGGGGCTGGCAGGGAAAGAGACCAGCTACCCGCGTCGTCTTTCGGGCGGGCAACAGCAGCGTGTGGCGATAGCCCGCGCGCTGGCAATGCGCCCGGATGTGATCCTCTTTGACGAACCCACTTCTGCGCTCGATCCTGAGCTGGTGGGCGAGGTGCTTAACACTATTCGTCAGCTGGCACAGGAAAAACGCACCATGGTCATTGTGACTCACGAAATGAGCTTTGCCCGTGACGTCGCCGACCGGGCTATTTTCATGGATCAAGGGCGGATTGTGGAGCAGGGGCCGGCAAAAAATTTATTTGCCAACCCGCAGCAGCCGCGAACCCGTCAATTCCTTGAAAAATTCCTTATGCAGTAGCATTTTTGCACGCATTTGCTCCAGATTTTTCTTCTGGAGCAAATTATTCTCTCGCGGTTTCGTCTGCTATGTTTTTTTATTCCGCTCAGTACAGATAAACCTTATCAAAACTAAAGTTAATTGTGCTATTGCCGATATTTTGTGGTTAGAAATAAGTTTTATGTGTTAGGTTATATTCACCTTAATAATGAATATCATTTCAGAGGCTTCATTTAGTAAGTATGAAGGATTCAGACTTTTTCACCTGGCGACGGGATTGCTTCCTCCGGTTTCAGGCACTGACCAGTGCCAGTGAGGTATATCAGGAACTACAGCGACAAACTCAGGCGCTCGAATTTGATTATTACGCACTCTGTGTACGCCATCCTGTGCCATTTACGCGCCCCAGGATATCTGTACACGCCACGTATCCACAACGGTGGATGGCGCAATATCAGTCAGAGAATTATTTCGCCATTGATCCGGTGCTCAAACCGGAGAATTTCATTCAGGGCCATTTACCCTGGACGGATGAATTATTCGCGGATGCTGAGGCATTATGGAATGGCGCACGCGACCATGGCTTGCGTAAGGGAATAACACAGTGCCTGATGCTGCCAAATCACGCGCTCGGTTTCCTGTCCGTTTCGTGTACCAGCGTTCAGGCGGGCGCGGTCACCAGCGAAGAATTAGAGCTGCGGTTGCAGATGCTGCTGCAAATGGCGTTAACCAGCCTGCTGCGTTTTGAAGATGAGATGGTGATGCCACCCGAAATGAAATTCAGCAAACGTGAGCGGGAAATTCTGAAATGGACTGCGGAAGGGAAGACATCAGCGGAAATAGCGATCATTCTCTCTATCTCGGAGAATACCGTTAACTTCCATCAGAAGAATATGCAGAAGAAATTCAACGCGCCAAACAAGACGCAGATTGCGTGTTACGCGGCGGCGACAGGGTTAATCTGAGCAGAGAGAACGTTCTGCGTGCCAGACGAGATAACGGCTGAATGCAACACATTCAGCCGTTTTTTTACTGACGGTAGGCTTGTTTAATTTGCTTAACGGTATTGGCAAATACCGCTGACTCAGCCTGGTTTTCCATCTGCGCGATTTGCTTTTCCATTTTAATGATCACACGTCCGGCGTCAGCCTGACCCATTGCCTGTAACATCAGCGTCAGCAGGGCTTTCAGGCAGTTGACTTCCTGGGCCAGTTCCTGGCTATTCTCCGCAGTTGCAAATTCAGGTGTGCTCATTTATTTTCCTCGTTATAAAACAGCGCTCGCGCGCGATGATGCAAGTCAAGGCGGCGGAGTATACCACAAGCTGTTCCAAAAAATGCAGCGGTTGTTTTTCATACTTTTCCGCAGGGTGTTTATTTGCATAAACACCGCGTGCCAGTAAACTGTACAGGGTCGAAGATTATTAATTGTTTATGGCCGGTTCGCTTGCCGTTAATTATTGTTACAAAAATTTGAGAACTGTTTTTTTGACCGTGACGGGGCAGCGATTTTTGTAACCTTTTGAATACAGATGCTTAAAAAAAGCCGTACAAGCGCTCACCGCGCGGGCTTTCTTTCCAGCATCTGTACAGGCTAATTTCCAAAAACGCGAGCGAAATCGAATAGCCGGTTTTTTAACGTTTTAATCTTGTGAGGAAAAACGTTAATATAAAGCCAATTATCACTCAGTAGCGTTATCCCTATTCTGGAGACATTCCCTTTGATCAACGTCCTTCTTGTTGATGACCACGAACTGGTGCGCGCAGGGATACGACGCATTCTTGAAGATATAAAAGGTATTAAAGTTGCCGGTGAGGCGTGCTGTGGCGAAGATGCCGTTAAATGGTGCCGCACCAATTCAGCCGATGTGGTGCTGATGGATATGAACATGCCCGGTATCGGTGGGCTTGAAGCAACACGCAAAATCGCGCGTACCTTTGTTGACACAAAAGTCATCATGCTGACCGTACATACCGAAAACCCGCTTCCTGCGAAGGTGATGCAGGCAGGGGCGGCAGGTTACCTCAGTAAAGGCGCCGCGCCGCAGGAAGTGGTGAATGCGATTCGTTCCGTCTTTGCCGGCCAGCGTTACATTGCTTCCGACATTGCGCAACAAATGGCGCTGAGCCAGATTGAGCCGGAGAAAACCGAATCTCCGTTTGCCAGTTTGTCTGAGCGTGAATTGCAGATTATGCTGATGATCACCAAAGGCCAGAAGGTAAATGAGATCTCGGAGCAACTGAATCTCAGCCCGAAAACGGTGAACAGCTATCGTTATCGGATGTTCAGTAAACTGAACATCCACGGTGATGTTGAACTGACTCATCTTGCCATCCGTCATGGTCTGTGTAATGCGGAGACGTTATTAAGTCAGTGAGTGATGTATTTGATTCAAAAGCATTTCTGAAAACCGTGACCAGCCAGCCTGGCGTTTATCGCATGTATGACGCTGGCGGTACGGTTATCTACGTGGGGAAGGCGAAAGATCTCAAGAAACGCCTCTCCAGCTATTTTCGCAGCAACCTTGCCTCCCGTAAGACTGAAGCGCTGGTCGCGCTCATCCAGAATATTGATGTCACCGTCACCCATACGGAGACAGAAGCACTCCTGCTTGAGCACAACTATATTAAGCTCTATCAGCCGCGCTATAACGTTCTGCTGCGGGATGATAAATCCTACCCGTTTATTTTTCTGAGCGGTGATACCCATCCCCGGCTCGCGATGCACCGTGGTGCGAAACATGCGAAGGGTGAATACTTTGGGCCGTTTCCTAACGGCTATGCCGTGCGTGAGACGCTGGCGCTGCTGCAAAAAATCTTTCCTGTTCGTCAGTGCGAAAACAGTGTCTACCGTAACCGCTCGCGCCCGTGCCTGCAGTACCAGATTGGCCGCTGTCTGGGGCCCTGCGTCGCCGGGCTGGTGAGTGAAGAAGAGTACGCGCAGCAGGTTGAGTACGTGCGCCTGTTTTTAGCCGGTAAAGACGATCAGGTCCTTACCCAACTGATTGCCCGTATGGAGAAAGCCAGCGCCGCGCTGGAGTTTGAAGAGGCCGCGCGCATACGTGACCAGATTCAGGCGGTGCGCCGGGTGACGGAGAAACAGTTTGTTTCGAACACCGGTGACGATCTCGACGTGATCGGCGTTGCCTTTGATGCCGGTCTGGCTTGTGTGCATGTGCTGTTTATTCGTCAGGGCAAAGTGCTCGGCAGCCGCAGCTATTTCCCGAAAGTGCCAGGCGGTACGGAGCTGGGTGAAGTGGTTGAAACTTTTGTCGGCCAGTTTTATCTGCAGGGGAGCCAGATGCGCACGCTGCCGTCGGAGATCCTGCTTGATTTTAACCTTGCCGATAAAACCCTGCTGGCCGATTCTTTATCCGAGCTGGCGGGACGCCGGGTGAATGTCCAGACCAAACCGCGCGGCGACCGTGCGCGTTATCTGAAGCTGGCGCGTACCAATGCCGCGACAGCGCTCAGCACCAAACTTTCCCAGCAGTCGACGGTGAGCCAGCGTTTAACGGCCCTGGCGACGCTGCTGAAATTGCCGGAAGTGAAACGCATGGAGTGTTTCGACATCAGCCATACCATGGGGGAGCAGACCGTTGCCTCCTGCGTGGTGTTCGATGCGAACGGTCCGCTGCGTGCTGAGTATCGTCGCTACAACATCACCGGCATCACCCCGGGGGATGACTATGCGGCAATGAATCAGGTGCTGCGCCGTCGCTATGGTAAAGCCATTGAAGAGAGCAAGATCCCGGATGTGATCCTTATTGACGGCGGGAAAGGGCAGCTCGGGCAGGCGAAGGCGGTCTTTGAATCCCTGGATGTAAGCTGGGATAAAAACCATCCCCTGCTGTTGGGGGTGGCAAAAGGGGCCGATCGTAAAGCCGGGCTGGAGACGCTGTTCTTCGAGCCGGAAGGTGAGGGCTTTAGCCTGCCGCCGGATTCCCCGGCGCTGCATGTTATTCAGCATATTCGCGATGAGTCACACGATCACGCCATTAGCGGTCACCGAAAAAAACGGGCGAAGGTGAAAAACACCAGCACGCTGGAGACCATTGAAGGCGTTGGGCCAAAACGTCGCCAGATGCTGCTGAAGTATATGGGCGGATTGCAAGGATTACTCAACGCCAGCATGGAGGAAATTGCAAAAGTGCCGGGTATTTCGCAAGGGCTGGCAGAAAAGATCTACTACTCGTTGAAACATTGAGGGCTCTGTAGCAACATAGAGCTAAATTTTACTGACAACAAATAGTTACCGTCATTATGCAATATAACATCCCTACGTTGCTCACTCTCTTTCGCGTCGTGCTTATCCCGTTCTTTGTACTCGCGTTTTATCTGCCGTTTGTCTGGGCCCCTTTTGCCTGCGCGCTGATTTTCCTTGTTGCCGCGGTCACCGACTGGTTTGATGGTTATCTGGCGCGCCGCTGGAACCAAAGCACCCGTTTTGGTGCTTTCCTCGATCCGGTGGCCGATAAAGTGATGGTGGCTATTGCCATGGTGCTGGTGGCTGAACATTACCACACCTGGTGGGTGACACTGCCAGCCGCCACCATGATTGGACGCGAGATCATCATCTCTGCACTGCGTGAATGGATGGCTGAACTGGGTAAACGCAGCAGCGTGGCGGTATCCTGGATCGGTAAAGTGAAAACCACCGCGCAAATGGCGGCGCTGGTCTGGATGCTGTGGCGTCCGAACGCCTGGGTAGAGTGGGCGGGAATCGGCCTACTGTGGGTTGCCGCGGTGCTGACCCTGTGGTCAATGCTGCAATATTTGAACGCGGCGCGCGGAGATTTGCTTGAACAGTGATCGTTTCGCCGTAATTTTCAGCAAACGATCCGGGGATGCAAAAAATAACGTTGACTCATCACGTCATATCAGTAGAATGCAACGCATCGAACGGCGGCACAGTTAGCCGGACGATAATGAAATCAAGTGGTTAGCAGTTAACTTGATGACATGCGGGAATAGCTCAGTTGGTAGAGCACGACCTTGCCAAGGTCGGGGTCGCGAGTTCGAGTCTCGTTTCCCGCTCCAGATTAAAGACATGCGCGATAGCGGGTGTCAGTTTGAAAAAGTTTTACGGCGCGTTAGCAAAGCGGTTATGTAGCGGATTGCAAATCCGTCTAGTCCGGTTCGACTCCGGAACGCGCCTCCACTTTCTTCCCGAGCCCGGATGGTGGAATCGGTAGACACAAGGGATTTAAAATCCCTCGGCGTTCGCGCTGTGTGGGTTCAAGTCCCACTCCGGGTACCATGGGAAACAAAGAATAATCAAAGCAATAAGCAGTGTCGTGAAACCGCCCCTTAAGGCGGTTTTTTTATTTCTTTCACAATGCGCTAATCAATATCTCTTTGTTCGTATGATGGCGATCAGCCATATACATGCAGTAGTTACTGCAATCGCTATCAAATAGAGAATTAATGTGTAGTAATCCAGAAAATCCTCTTCGATAACAAACCCATACTTTTCTACATACCAGTCATATAGCTCCAAATCAGGCGTGAAGTAACAGAATATACAGTAAAGAATGCTTAAGAAGCTCAATTCGGCAAGCCAGATAAGCACTGAGTGAACGGGTTTCATCAGTAGACCTGTATAGTGCCAAATGCACGTAGTTGAGGGGTGATCATCGTTGATGGGGTTCTGACAAGCGCTCTCCAAAGCACCATATAATCATTGAGAGAGACAAGCGTTATACACCCATCACTGTTGCCACTGCTTCCTGCCGGGTGTAGACGAAATGATCCTCGCTCAACTTTATTTATAAAAGTAGTGTCATCAATCCGTTCATCTTCACGCAAGAGTGCAAACCATAAGTCACGGTCCGATCCGCTTCGAATTGATTTCATCCAATTTCTGGTACGGTTTTTAAGATTACCCCGAGATCTTACAACAATGTAATAATTACCCGGAGGAAGAGGCCCCCTTTTGGCGATTGCTATAGAATCTGGGTTGTTTCTGTGCTTCCCTTTATTGCCTGAATAGGCGGCGAAAAAACCCACACCAGGACAACTTAGTGACGATAGCTGCCCATTATTCATATGAAAATAGCAACGGATCATCTGTCTGCCCAAGAATCAGTAAAAATAATATTGCCGTCGCAGTGCTTCCAGGTTATGCGTTCATAACGCAAAGATATGCTTTCAAGATGGTTGTGCTTTTCAGTCGTAGGATCTTTCACATCGTGCATGACGGGGCATACAGACACTACCTTTACCCCTTCAAGATACATATTGAAGTATTCAACTTCCTGCCCAGCGTCGTTAATTCTGTACCACTTAAATTCCGCTGATTGTAACGTTTGCCCATGCGCCACAGCTTTATAAAGATATGGGCTTGATGAATCGAATTCTTTTTCAAAATTTAATGCGGAGTGAACTCGTGTACCTGTGATTTTTCCGGTTGCGCTATCAGTAGGAAGGTGCAAACCATGTCCAAATCCAAGAACTTCAATACTACCTTCACGGTGCTGAACATCTACAGAACCTGTAATGTTTGCACCGCCGTCATCTTTAAGCCAAAGATATGCGGGTATAGCCATTCTGAAAGCTCCTTTTCAGTGAGTTTGACGTGATTGTCAGAGACTAATAAATCAACAAACTCAGGCCGTCTCAAGGCATTGCGTGCTATACCTGTCGTGAATATCTCATTGTTATTTATATGAAATTACTTTTAATGATTCCTTTCATATCAAATCACACCCCGCCCAAATACGCCTTCCTCACCTCCTGATTCCCCAGTAACTCTTCTCCGCTGCCGCTCAGGCGGATCTGCCCGTTAACCATCACGTAGCCGCGGTCAGAAAGCTTCAGCGCGTGGTGCGCATTCTGCTCCACCAGAAAAATGGTCATCCCGTTGCGGGCCAGTTCGCGCAGCGTCTGAAAGATCTGTTTCACCACAATCGGCGCCAGGCCGAGGCTGGGTTCATCCAGAAGCAGGAGTTTAGGGCGGCTCATCAGCGCCCGGGCGATAGCCAGCATCTGCTGTTCCCCGCCGGACATGGTCATCGCGCGCTGTTTACGCCGCTCTTTGAGGCGAGGGAAGAGGTCAAACATGGTGTGCATATCTTCCGTTGCAAACTGGCTGCCAATGGGGATGGTCCCCATCAGCAGGTTCTCCTCCACGGTCATATCGGGAAAAATGCGTCGTCCTTCCGGCGCCTGGGCAATGCCTTCGGAGGCGACATAGTGGGTCGATTTATGGCTAATGTCCTCTCCGCAAAACACGATCTGCCCGCTGCGAATACGCGGCTGGCCGAAGATAGACATCAGTAATGTCGATTTACCCGCGCCGTTAGCGCCTATCAGCGCCACGGTTTCCCCTTTGTTTACTTCAAGTGTTACCTGTTTCAGCGCCTGGATCACGCCGTAAAACACGTCCACCTCGCGAAAGGCCAGCATCGGTTCGCTCATAGATTGACCTCGCTTTCATCGGTGCCCAGATATGCGGCGATCACTTTTTCATCATGCTGGATCTGCTCGGGTTTTCCCCTCGCGATGACGTCTCCATGGTCGAGCACAATGATGTCGTCCGAAATCTCCATCACCATTCCCATATCGTGTTCAATCAACAGTACCGTAATGCCGTGGTGGTCGCGCAGAAAACGGATGATGTTGCTCAGCTTGTGCGTTTCAACCGGGTTGAGCCCGGCGGCGGGTTCATCCAGACAGATCATCTCTGGTCCGGTGCACATGGCGCGCGCGATTTCCAGACGCCGCTGCTGGCCGTAGGACATCTCGCCCGCCAGGCGATTGGCACACTCCACAAGATCCACCACCTCAAGCCAGTAGAAGGCCCTGTCCAGGGCGTCGCTCTCTGCCCGTCGGTAAGCGGGGGTATTGAGGATCCCGGCGAGCAAATTACGGTTAACGCGCATATGCTGTGCGACCAGCAGGTTTTCCACGACCGACATCTCGCGGAACAGACGAATGTTCTGGAAGGTGCGTGCCAGCCCGGCGCGGTTAACCAGATGCGTCCCGCCAAACATCTTATAGAAAAGGCGCTGCCCCAACTGTGCAGGGTGAATCCAGTCGTCCGGCTGGAATTTTTGCCCGAGTACCTGAATGACGTTGGTCGTTCTGTTGCGTGCATTAAACAGAATGTTCCCGCCGGACGCTTTATAGAAGCCGGTCAGGCAGTTAAAGACGGTGGTTTTGCCAGCGCCGTTTGGGCCGATAAGGGCGGTAATCGAACCGCGCTGCACGTCGAGATTGACGTCATTAAGCGCCTTGATCCCGCCAAAATGCATCATCAGGTGCTCTACGCTTAAAATCGTTCCGTTCATGGCGCCACGCCCTTACGCACGGCAAACCCGCTGCGGTTAATGCGGATCAACCCGCGCGGACGCCAGATCATCATCACCACCATCAGCATGCCAAACAGCAGGACGCGATACTCAGCAAAGCTGCGCAACAGCTCGGGTGTCACGGTGAGCACAAAGGCTGCCAGTACGACTCCGAGCGTAGAGCCCATGCCGCCCAGTACCACGATGGCGAGGATCAGCGCAGATTCAAAAAAGGTGAATGAGGTTGGATTCACAAAACCCTGATAGGTGGCAAAGAACACGCCCGCAATCCCGGCCGTTGACGCGCCCAGCGTAAAGGCCGAAAGCTTAACCAGCACATGGTTGAGGCCCATGGAGCGGCAGGCGATTTCATCTTCCCGCAGGGCTTCCCATGCCCGGCCAATTGGCATTCGTGTCAGGCGATGCTTGATATAAAGCACCAGCAGCACCACCAGAAACAGCACCGCGTAAATAAAGATAAACTTCATATTCGGGTTGTACGTCAGATGGAAAAATTCATGAAATGGCACGCCACCTTCTTTGGCGCGTCGACCAAACTCCAGTCCGAAAAACGTAGGCGGCGGCGCTGACACGCCATTAGGCCCGCCGGTGAAGGTTAGCCAGTTGTTCAGCACCAGACGGATAATTTCCCCGAACCCGAGCGTCACAATCGCCAGGTAGTCGCCGTGCATGCGCAGCACCGGGAAGCCGAGCAGGGCACCGGCAGCCGCAGCCATAATTGCCGCCAGCGGCAGCATGCTCCAGAATCCGAGTCCCAGATATTGATACCCCAACGCCAGCCCGTAAGCGCCGATGGCGTAGAAGGCGACATACCCCAGATCCAGCAGTCCGGCCAGACCCACGACGATATTCAGGCCGAGGCCGAGCAGGACGTAAATCAGACCGAGGATAGCAACCGTCAGCAGGTATTTGGTGGCGACGAACGGGAAGCAGATCGCAAGGGCGATCGCCAGAGGAATAACCCAGCGCAGACGGCTTTTGTATTCCGGCGGGCGAACATATACCCCCGCGCTGTCGGCTTCGAACCGCGCCTGAAAACGGGCCCCGGCAGCGGTACTTAAAAAAACGCTCAGCAGAAAACGCCCAACCATCACTGTGCCGACCATCCAGGCCAGGCGCTGTCCGGCAAAGTTAAAGCTATATCCGTCCAGCACCACGCCCGCAATCGGGCCAAAAATAATCAATGCGATCAGCCCGGAAAACATCGCGTCCAGCAGGCAGCGCTTGAGGGAGAAACCGTTTGATGTCATCGTTTTCTCCTTCACACTTTGGCCACGACAGGGCGGCCGAGCAGCCCCTGAGGGCGGAAAATCAGGATCATGACCAGCAGCCCAAACGAGAACACATCTTTGTAGTCCGAGTTCACCATGCCGGAAAATTGACCTTCGGCCACCCCCAGAATCAGCCCGCCGAGCATCGCGCCGGGCAAAGAGCCGATCCCTCCTAGCACCGCAGCGGTAAAGGCTTTGATACCAATCACAAACCCGACGTAGAAATCAAAGGTGCCGTAATTCATGGTAATGAGCACCCCCGCCAGACCGGCCATTGCCGCGCCGATGACAAATACCAGAGAAATAATCCTGTCGGTATTTATCCCCAGAATGGAGGCCATTTTTCGATCCTGTTGTACCGCACGACACATGCGTCCCAGCCGGGTATGGCTGATAATCCAGGTGAGCAATAACATCCCGGCGAAGGAGGCGACCAGAATGAATACTTTGGTATAGGTAATCTGCACGAACCCCTCTCCCAGATGCAGACGAATCACGCCGTCCAGCATGGTGGGAACCCCTTGCTGACGCGGCCCCTGGCTCAGTTGCGCGTAATTTTGCAGGATAAGCGACATGCCGATGGCGGAGATCAGCGGCGCCAGACGGGTGGAGTTGCGTAGCGGTTTATAGGCAATGCGCTCGATGGTCCAGCCATACACTCCGGTGACCACGATGGTGAATACCAGCGTGCCGAGGATCAGTAGAGGGAACGACTGCAGGCCGAAGAAGGAGAGCAGCGCCAGGCCAATCGCGCAGAGATAGGCAGAGATCATATACACTTCGCCGTGGGCGAAGTTAATCATGCCGATGATGCCGTACACCATCGTATAACCGATGGCGATGAGTCCGTAGACGGAGCCCAGCGTTAAGCCATTAATTAACTGTTGCAGGAAGAATGTACTCATCTTAGCGCGCTCTTTATAACGGCCGCGCAAACCGCGCAGCCTGATGTGTTGTTTGCGTCGGCAGGCGGCCCTGCCGACGTTGAGCGTGACTCCGTCCCGTTACGGCACTTCCTTATACTTTCCTTTGTCGTCCCACTGATACACCACGTAGTCAGAGACTTTCAGATCGCCTTTGCTGTCCCAGGCTTTTTTGCCCATCACCGTATCGACGGAATTAGCCTTCAGCCATTCGCTGGCTTTGGCTGAGTCCTTGCCGCCCGTCGCCTTGAATGCCGCGGCGATAGCCTGCACGGAGGCATAGGAGTAGAGGGTGTATCCTTCCGGTTCGAATTTACCGGCGCGGAATTTCTCAATTACCGCTTTACCGTCCGGGATCAGGCGCGGATCTTTACCGAAGGTCATATAAATGCCGTTGGTATATTGGGGGCCTCCCGCCGCGGTCACCATCTCTTCGTTGACAATACAGTCGCCGGAGAAGAATTTTGCCTGCACGCCCTGTTCACGCATCTGGCGAACCAGCGGGCCGGCTTCAGGGTGACAGCCCCCGAAGAAGACGACATCCGGTTTTTGCGCCCCAATTTTGGTGACCAGGGCGTTAAAGTCTTTTTCACCGCGGGATAACCCTTCGTACATTACGTCCTGCACGCCGCGTTTTGCCAGTGCGGCTTTGGTGGCGTCCGCCAGCCCCTGACCGTAGGTGTCTTTGTCATGAATGATCACCACCCGTTTGGCTTTCAGCTTGTCGATAATGAAATCGCTGGCGACCTGACCCTGCTGGTCATCGCGGCCGCACATGCGGAACATATCGCTCATGCCGCGCTCGGTAATCTGCGGGTTGGTGGAGCCAGGCGTGATGGCGATGATCCCCGCGTCGCTGTACACCTCAGAGGCGGGCATGGTGGACGAGGAGCAGAAATGACCGACCACCGCGTTGACCTTATCCTGGTCGACTAAACGGTTGGCGACGGCAACGGCCTGCTTGGGCTCGCAGGCATCATCTCCCTGAACCAGCTTAATTTTTTCACCGTTGATCCCGCCTGCGGCGTTAATGTCCTCTGCTGCCTGTGTTGCGCCATGCCAGTACTGATCGCCGTAGGTGGCATTGGGGCCTGTAAATGGCCCGGCCACGCCAATGACAATATCTGCCCGGGCGGAAAATGCC
Source organism: Enterobacter sp. 03-F-07-AD-ECC (assembly GCF_047530935.1). Classification (NCBI taxonomy): domain Bacteria; kingdom Pseudomonadati; phylum Pseudomonadota; class Gammaproteobacteria; order Enterobacterales; family Enterobacteriaceae; genus Enterobacter; species Enterobacter sp. 03-F-07-AD-ECC. The sequence goes on from NZ_JBLKBZ010000005.1 coordinate 53,088, forward strand.
GTCACCAGACAACCGGCCAACACAAGAGAAAGAGGAGTTCTGATTAATTTCAGCGACATTATTGTGTTCCTTAGCAATGAGGTTTTTGCACCACGGTGTAAACCCGAACGCCCGACGGCGCAGCCAATCAAAAACACGAGCGAGAAAAATGATTTTACGAACAAGATACGGTCAGCATCCTGCTTAATACGGCGAGGTTTCCATGCGCAGTGTCGCGTGCTGAAGATTAAGCAAAATCGTTGCCAGAATGGTTAACCTGTTGACGGCGTTGCGACATGTTGAGTATAGAGCGCCGTTGTACGCAGCCTTGCGGGACGCACTGAAATTACAGCGGAGATCACATCTCGTTAACAATAAAGCCCATAAGTTGTGCAAGGGTCACGATTTGCACGTTTTTGCAGCAATAATTCCCGTAACTTCCGCCGGGAAAGGCGTACGATATGTGCTAGGATCCTTTCCTTTTTGATCAGGAGTGTCAGCAATGACTGAAGGCCCATTAAATGAAAGCGAAATGGCGTGGCTGGAAGAGACGTTAATGTCTTACGGTCATGACGATGCGTCCGTGATTGACGTGTCCGAACTGGACGGCATGCTTACGGCAGTGCTTTCCGGCCCCGTGGTTGTCGAGCCAGACACCTGGCTGGTGGCGGTATGGGGCGGCGAGAAATATATCCCGCGCTGGAAAAACGATCGAGAAATGAACCGTTTTATCGATCTCTGCTTTAAGCATATGAACGACATTGCTGAGCGCCTGAGCGAATACCCGGATCAGTTTGAGCCGATGTTTGGTTATAACGACGTGGACGGCCAGAGCTACACCGTGGTGGAAGAGTGGTGTTATGGCTATATGCGCGGCGTGTCGTTGACCGACTGGTCTGCACTGCCAGAAGAGCTGAAAGCGGATCTGGATGTCATCGCGCTTCACGGCGCAGAAGAGAACAGCGAGAAGCTGGACGCGTTGAGCGAAGAGGAGTACATCGCCAGCATTGAGCGTATCCAGCCAGCGGCGCTGCGTTTGTACGACTACTGGTCTGCTAACCCACAGCAACCGGAAGCGAAGAAACCGATTGTTAACGGCACAAAAGTCGGGCGTAACGATCCGTGTCCGTGCGGCAGCGGGAAGAAGTTTAAGAGCTGTTGCTTACACTGATAAAAAAGGGGCTGTTGATAGCCCCTCTTTTTTACCCCACTTCCGGCAGCATTCCCGCCGCAATCAAAAATTGCACCAGAATAATGACGACCCCGCAGGCAAACACAATGCACAGCAGCGGCTTTCCACCTGCCACCCTGTATCCTTGCCGGGCATGCTGTTGGCGGCTCTTCCACGCCAGCAGAGAAGGGAGCAGCAGGGCAAGGATGGATAGAGCCACCCCCGCATACCCCAGCGCCATGACAAACCCGCGCGGGTAGAAGAGGGCAAAGGCCAGCGGAGGCAGAAAGGTGATCGCCCCTGTCTGTAAGCGGCCGGTGACGGAATTGCGACGCTGGAACAGATCTGCCAGATAATCGAACAGACCGAGCGCCACGCCCAGGAAGGAGGTGGCCAGCGCCAGATCGGCAAACAGATGCACCGCCAGCTCAACGTGTGGAGAAGTTACCACTTCACGCAGCGCCAGCAAGAAACCGTTCAGACCGGCGTGTTCCGCCATCAAGCCAATAAAGGTGGAAGAGTCGATACTGCCCAGCGTCACCAGTTGCCAGAAAATGTAGGCAATCAGCGGGATGGCGCTACCGATAACAAACACGCGGCGAAGCTTGCGAATATCACCGTTCATGTAGCTGACAATGCTTGGCACACTGCCGTGGAAGCCAAATGAGGTAAAAATGACCGGGATCGCGGAAAGCGCCAGGCCTTTTTCCAGCGGCAGCGTCAGCAGGTTAACCTTATGAACATGCGGTGCCAGCAGAACCAGCATCACAATCAGAAAAAGAATTTTGGCGCTGAATAAAAAACGGTTAAACAGATCGACCAGCGAGGTGCCCACACAGACTACGCCGCCGCCGATGAGCGTAAAGAAGATGGCCCCCGTCGCTGGCGTAATGTCAGCACCGAACCCGTCGTTGACGCTGGAAGCGATCAATTCCCCGGCACCGCTGATATACGCAGCGGTCAGGGCGTACATCAGAAACATCATGCTAAAGCCGGTCACCCACTGTCCGTAACGGCCCAGATAGCGTGCCGCAAGCGAACCCAGCCCGGTATCGGCGGGGACGTGCTGATAAACCTCAAGCAGCAACAGCGCGGTGTAACACATTAATGCCCAGAGCGTACCCAGCAGCAGTAATGTCATGCCAAATCCGACGCCCGCGGCGGCCAGCGGCATCGCCAGCATTCCTGCGCCAATCGTCGTTCCGGCGACGATAAAAATACTTCCCAGGGTTCTGTTTTTCACGCTTTCCTCTACAACGCTTCACGATCGCGACAAAATCTGCGGCGCAGAGTAAGTGAAAAGCCGTATTTCGTCAAATCACCGTTACAAGGGGTGTAACTATAACTTTACGATTCTGGCCGGGCGAGGCACTTCAGGTAACTCTCTGATCCTTAGGAGGTGTAAGGCTACTTCATAAGGACAATAGGATCGCGTGAAAATCAGGCGTAATTTAAACAAAAATTGCAAAACATAAAATAAAATGAGGGTCTGATGGCGGGGGAAAATCCATTCACAGCGGCCTGGAGCCGGGGAGGCAATTTGCTATGTCACGGCCACTGGATCATCAGCTGGCATAATACGGCGCTGACGTTGCCGGAATCCCGACGTGAAAAGGATATGGGCACATGGGCGATTTATTCGATTATCGATCCTGAGGATGAGACCTTTGCACAGGGGTTAAAAGAGGATGAGTGGATAATCGAAAACGTGGACTGGCTGACGGATTTATTCTTCGACGCCGGGATCCCGCTTGAGGCGGCAAACTACCGGTACTTTTTCCAGGCCGTAAATCCGCATGACTGGCGCTGCACCAGTTGCGCAGGTTGCATGTAAAAAATACGGCGCTAAAAGTCAGCGCCGTATCGATATTAATTATGGGTATCAAGCGTAGAGAGTTCTTTATCAATAAAGTAAAGACCTTCACCGGTTTTACCGGCCAGCGATAATTTATCCAGAACCGATTTAAACAGTTTCTCTTCTTCGTGTTGTTCGGCCACATACCACTGCAGGAAATTAAAGGTTGGATAATCCTGGCTGGTCATTGCCGCATGCACCAGTTCGTTAATTTTCTGGGTGATCAGCTGCTCGTGCTCGTAGGTAGCGCGGAAGAGTTCATCAAGTGAGCCATACTCCGCAAACGGTGATGCCACGTTATCAATGCGCGGCAGGCTGCCGGTATCTGTCAGATAATCAAAGAGACGCTGCATGTGGGTCATCTCTTCCTGAGCGTGACGACGCAGAAACGCGGCGGCACCTTCAAAGCTGTGATAGCTGCACCAGGCACTCATCTGCTGGTAGAGCAGGGAGGAAAAAAGCTCAAGATTCATTTGTGCATTGAGCTTGTCGATCATTTCAGTTTTCAGCATGGTGACGCTCCGGTTTATTATTTCTGGTTCACAATGAGCGACACTATAATTTGTTATTTAATTATATGCAAAACGTAAAATAAATATTTGTTCATTTAAAAATACGAATGGGAATAAAACGCATTGGCGATATTTATATTTATAAATGAGAATTATTTATTTTAACGGGCTGCCAGCCAAAACTGGCAGCGCAGATTAATACCACGGATTACTGGTGGCCGGTTTAACAGCATAACCCATGCATTTGTACTGAATGGTCACGCTCTCGTTCAGACACAGTGAGCCGCTAATCAGGGTGCAGGTTTTAATGGGCTGTCCATAGGAGGAGGCGGTGGCATATCCCATGCCCTGGCACGCTTTGGTTGCGGTGCCGTTATTCACATATTCATCAGACCAGGCGTTTTGCAGGGCGGCCTGACCATAGTCAAGGCGGACTATGCCATTTGGCGCATCCAGACTGCTCACCTGTGCCTGGCGGTTGATGCTACATCCCGCGAGCAGCAGGACCGTGCCGACAACGAAGACTCTTTTCATGGTTCGCTCTGAGTGGAGGGAAATACGTTATCGTACCGCTCGCTGTCCGCCGCAATGCCCTGAATAGCCGGACAATCTGCCCTTTCTCTTTGCAACGGGCCGGGCTCAGACCTGTCATTAACAAAAATGTGAGTCCTCTTTGGTTTTTTAAAACAATCTTTCATTTAATTTGAAAGTGCGTTTGTGTGATAGTAGGGTGAAGATGAAAAGGTATCCATGATGGGCTCGCCCGCAACGCATTCAGGAGAGAGACAATGAAAATCGCACTGATGATGGAAAACAGCCAGGCCGCAAAAAATCCAGTGATTTTGAAAGAGTTAAAAACGGTCGCCGACGAAAAAGGGTTCCCGGTGTATAACGTTGGCATGAGCGATGAGAATGACCATCATCTGACCTATATCCATCTGGGGATCATGGCGAGCATTTTGCTCAATGCGAAGGCCGTTGATTTTGTGGTGACTGGGTGTGGAACGGGCCAGGGGGCGTTGATGTCGCTGAACATCCACCCGGGCGTGATCTGCGGTTACTGTATCGACCCTGCAGATGCGTTTCTCTTCGCCCAGATTAACAACGGTAACGCGCTTGCCCTGCCGTTTGCCAAAGGCTTCGGCTGGGGTGCAGAGTTGAACGTTCGCTTTATCTTCGAAAAAGCGTTCACCGGCCGCAAGGGAGAAGGTTATCCGCCAGAGCGCAAAGAGCCTCAGGTACGTAATGCGGGGATCCTGAATCAGGTGAAAGCGGCTGTGGTCAAAGAGAACTATCTGGACACGCTGCGGGCAATCGATCCTGAGCTGGTAAAAACCGCCGTTTCCGGCCAGCGCTTCCAGCAGTGCTTCTTTGAAAACTGCCAGGACAAAGAGATCGAGGCTTTCGTGCGCGAGATTGTCGGCTAACCGCGTGGCTGAATGCAGAAAAAAATTGTGATGTGAGTCACAAAAATATTGATTTTTGTGATGGTGGTCATATTATAGGCACATTGACGATAAAGTTGTATAACAAGTTAATGGAGCATCACAATGAAACTGCGCAAAATCCTCAAAAGCATGTGGGCTAACTACTGCAACACCTTCAAAGACGTGCCGCCTGGCGCGATGTTCTGATAAAAAAACCTGCTTCGGCAGGTTTTTTTATGCCTGCAACCACCAGAAAGGAGATGAAAGGGGGCGTGTTTTGTTACTATGGCGGCCTTTGAATAAGGAGAATCCCCCCATGTCTCAAAACCTGAGCGCCGATCAGGAACTGGTATCTGATGTTGTCGCATGCCAGTTGGTCATCAAACAGATCCTTGATGTCTTAGATGTTATCGCGCCGGTGGAAGTGCGCGAGAAGATGTCTACCCAGCTGAAAAACATCGATTTTTCCAGCCATCCCGCTGCGGCTGACCCGGTTACGCTTCGGGCGATCCAGAAAGCCATTGCACTGATTGAGCTGAGATTCACGCCGCAGAGTGAATCTCACTGATAGCGCGCAACGTGAGAAGGGCGACAGTGCCTGTCGCCCGAAAGCGTTTAAAAGAAGGTCTGTACCAGCAGATAACTCGCCGCGCAAGCACAGCTCACGCCAATTATCCCCGGCAGAATAAAGCTGTGGTTGATAATAAATTTGCCGATACGGGTTGTCCCTGAACGGTCAAACCCGATGCAGGCCAAATCGCTTGGGTAGGTGGGCAGAACAAAATAGCCATACGACGCCGGGAAGAAAGCGATCAGCATTTTCGGATCGATACCCAGCATTAACCCCATCGGCGCCACGGCCGTCAACGCTGCCGCCTGGCTGTTCACCAGTTTAGAGACCAGGAAAAGCACGATGGCGTAGGTCCACGGATGGCTTTTCACGACCCCTTCCAGCGCCAGTTTTAGCTCGTCGAGATGCGCCTGGAAAAAGGTATCACTCATCCACGCGACGCCGAACACCGAGAAAATCGCCACCATTCCGGCTTTAAAGACCGCGCCGTTAGAAATGGTCGCTGCATTGACCTTGCAGGTGACCAGCATCACCGCACCCGCAATGAGCATCATCATCTGAATGACAAGGTTCATCGACAGCGCCGTCATTTTGCCTTTCACCTCAAACGCCGGACGCAGTTCAGGTAATGCCCCGAGCAGCACCACCACCGCGATCCCGGCGAAGAAAATCCACGTTGACCAGTAGGCCTGTTTCGGAAAACGTTGGTTCATCAACGTCTCGGTTCCGCCGTAGATAAACTCGCGCTGTTTTGGATCTTTCAGCTTTTCCTGGAATTCCATGTCATCAGCTAAATCTTTCCCGCGGCGTAAACTCCACAGGGCGGCAATAGTCACACCGAACAGCGAGGCGGGAACCGACACGGCGAGAATTTCAAGGATCCCCCACGCGTGTCCAATGCCATGCTGGGCGGCCAGAATGGAAATCAGCGACACCACGGCAACGGAGACCGGGGAGGCGGTGATCGCCATTTGCGATGCCACCGACGCCACGGCCATCGGACGTTCCGGGCGGATCCCTTTTTTCAGGGCGATATCGGCAATAATCGGGAACATGGTGTACACCACATGGCCGGTACCGCAGAGAAAGGTCAGCAGCCAGGTGGTAAAGGGGGCGAGGAGGGTGATGTGCTGAGGATGCTTACGCAGCAGGCGCTCGGCAAATTGCATCATCACATTCAGCCCGCCTGCCGTCTGCAGGGTGGCCGCACACCCGATCACAGCGAGGATGGTCAGCATCACATCAACCGGCGGTTTACCGGGCTGCAGACCAAAGATAAACGTCAAAATAAACAGACCGATACCGCTTATCAGCCCCAGTCCCATCCCGCCAAAACGCGTGCCTGTCAGCAGGCACAGGAGGATGACAATAAACTCAATGGTGATCATGATGCTCCCTCGTCATTAATTATGTAATTAAATAAATCATTACATGTTGTAGGGATAATCATTGAGAGCGAGATCTGATTTGTTAAATCTTTTAAAAAGCAGGAGGTTGGCTGTGAAAAAGAGGCCCACTCCCGAACGGGAGCAGGCGAAAAGCTTAGTGGTGCTGTACTGTTACCAGATCGAGCAGGTGACGGTCGGTCTGTTCCGGGCATAACCCGGACTGTTGCGCGTTGCGGAGCTCATCCGCCAGTGCTTTAAGCAAAATGCCGTCCTGCTGCTGCTCTTTGTCCATATCACGCAAGAACTGCAGTGTTGCGCTGTCATGCTGTGCTCTGGCTTCATCCGCCAGTTTATTCAGCGTGGCGCAGCGTTGCTCATACTCTTCAAGCGTTTTCCTGAATAACTCCTCCAGCGAGGAGTAGTGCCCATTAATTGCATCCGGGGCTTTGACAATAGGATTTGCCCCTGCGCCTTTCAAAAAGTTAAAGACGCGCATCATATGGGTGACGTTACTTTGTGCCAGGGTACGAAAAAAAGTGGCGGTACCGTTGAGACGGTTCTCAGAACACCACTCGCTCAAATGGAGGTGCAGATTCGACGCATAGAACTCCAGGTTCATCTGCGCATTGAGTTTTTGCATCATCGTTTGGGTAGTCATACCAATATCCTTATAGACTGTTAGTGTGATGTCCGTAACAAAACCTGAACGGGCAGGTTAAGACGAGTAAGTGGCAGAAAAGCATTTCTGCAGTGACAAAAGTCGACCGAATAATCACTTCCTGTGTTCGATATAAATAAGCATACCCCTGCCCGGCGTTTAAGAAAACTCTTAATTGGTGCGTTTTACCATACATTACAAAATTTAATATAGTACAAAAATAACAACATGTTGTTATAAAATAATATTTATCTAATGCCTTGAAATTACTGGTTTTTGCCTATTTTAATATCGATATTTACCCACTGGGAATAGTGATCCGGAATAATGCTCTGAGAAATAGTTAATTCAGGATTAACTATTTCAAATATATGATGCGCCGACTAAATTGCGCTAAATCAATTTTCGCAGAATAACGCCATAAAATATATTTTGCGGCAACGCCAGTCCTACACAGTTCCCGATGATGGTAACGCCGTACCGCGATCGCGCCCGGAGTGCGGGGGTTTGGGTATCAGGGATTTCTTAGCTGATCTTATGGATAATTCTGCTTATCTCGGCTTCATTTGTCCGACAAATACTGCCGTTTTTATGTCATTTTTCGCTGAATTTATGTACGCAATTACTGTAATTCTGCGGTGTGATGGCGCTCTCTTATGGATGATTAATTTCCCGCTAAAACTATCACCAGCACTAACGCTTATGACGAGGTAAGCGCTAATGCCTTGTTTTAAGTCCGATTAAATAAGAAGTACGCAAATATTCCCTACAGAAAAGAACGCTAATGCTGGAGTTTACCATGCACAAATTTACTAAAGCGCTGGCGGCCATCGGTCTGGCTGCCGTTATGTCACAATCCGCTATCGCTGAGAATTTAAAACTCGGTTTTTTGGTAAAACAGCCGGAAGAACCCTGGTTCCAGACCGAATGGAAATTCGCCGATAAGGCCGGGAAAGATTTAGGATTTGAAGTCATTAAAATCGCCGTGCCTGACGGTGAAAAAACGCTGAACGCTATCGACAGCCTGGCGGCCAGCGGGGCGAAAGGGTTCGTTATCTGTACGCCGGATCCCAAACTGGGCTCTGCAATTGCAGCCAAAGCGCGCGGTTACGACATGAAGGTCATTGCGGTTGACGATCAGTTCGTCAACGCCAAGGGCAAACCGATGGACAGCGTGCCGCTGGTTATGATGGCGGCCACCAAAATTGGCGAACGTCAGGGCCAGGAACTCTATAAAGAGATGCAGAAACGCGGCTGGGATGTGAAAGATACCGCCGTGATGGCTATCACTGCCGACGAGTTGGATACCGCCCGCCGTCGTACCACCGGGTCGATGGACGCGCTGAAAGCGGCCGGCTTCCCGGAAAAACAGATCTATAAAGTGCCGACAAAATCCAACGACATTCCGGGGGCCTTCGACGCCGCCAACTCCATGCTGGTTCAACATCCAGAGGTGAAGCACTGGCTGGTGGTCGGCATGAACGATAACACCGTCCTGGGCGGCGTACGCGCAACGGAAGGTCAGGGCTTCAAAGCGCCTGATGTGATCGGTATCGGCATCAACGGCGTTGACGCGGTGAGTGAGCTCTCTAAAGCGCAGGCGACGGGCTTCTACGGCTCACTGCTGCCAAGCCCGGACGTACACGGCTATAAATCCAGCGAAATGCTCTACAACTGGGTCACCAAAGGGGTGGAACCGCCGAAGTTTACTGAAGTGACCGACGTGGTGCTGATCACCCGCGACAACTTCAAAGAGGAGCTGGCGAAAAAAGGACTGGGCGGTAAGTAATACGCGGTGATTGTGCCCCTCGCGAACCGCGAGGGGCCAGACGTACACACTACAGGAATCACGGAGACGTTATGCGACAGTCTGATCCGTATCTCTCTTTTCGCGGTATCGGGAAAACCTTCCCCGGTGTTAACGCGCTGACCGATATCAGCTTCGACTGCTATGCCGGTCAGGTTCACGCCCTGATGGGCGAAAACGGCGCCGGAAAATCCACGCTGTTGAAAATCCTCAGCGGCAACTACACGCCAACCACCGGCACGCTGGCCATTCGCGGCGAAGAGGTGGCGTTTGCTGATACCACCGCTGCGCTCAACGCCGGGGTGGCCATCATCTATCAGGAACTGCATTTGATCCCTGAGATGACGGTGGCGGAAAACATCTATTTAGGCCAGCTCCCGCACAAAAGCGGCGTGGTAAACCGGTCGCTACTTAATTACGAAGCGGGGCTGCAGCTGAAACATCTGGGTCTGGATGTCGATCCCCAGACACCACTGAAGTATCTCTCCATCGGCCAGTGGCAGATGGTTGAAATTGCCAAGGCGCTGGCGCGTAACGCCAAGATCATTGCCTTCGACGAACCGACAAGCTCGCTTTCCGCGCGTGAAATCGAAAACCTGTTCCGGGTGATCCGCGAGCTGCGTAAAGAAGGCCGCATTATTTTGTATGTTTCGCACCGTATGGAAGAGATTTTTGCCTTAAGCGATGCCATCACCGTCTTTAAAGATGGCCGCTACGTGCGCACCTTTACCGATATGGAGCAGGTCAATCATGACCAGCTCGTTCAGGCGATGGTTGGCCGCGAGCTGGGAGATATCTATCACTGGCAGCCACGCGAACACGGCCCTGAGCGCCTGAAGCTGGAAAACGTTAAAGCGCCGGGCGTGCGAACGCCGATCTCGCTCTCGGTGCGCAGCGGGGAGATCGTCGGGCTGTTTGGTCTGGTGGGCGCAGGGCGTAGCGAGTTAATGAAAGGCCTGTTTGGCGGTACGCGCATCACCGAAGGGCAGGTATCCATTGACGGGCAGCGGGTCGATATCCAGAAGCCCGCACATGCCATCCAGGCCGGGATGATGCTCTGCCCGGAAGACCGCAAAGCGGAGGGCATTATTCCGGTGCACTCGGTACGTGACAACATCAATATTTCCGCGCGGCGGAAGTTTATTCGCGCCGGTTGCCTGATCAACGACGGCTGGGAGGAGAGCAACGCCGACCACCATATCCGTTCGCTGAACATCAAAACCCCGGGCCCTGAACAGCTGATCATGAATCTCTCCGGCGGTAACCAGCAGAAGGCGATTTTAGGCCGCTGGTTGTCGGAGGATATGAAGGTCATTTTGCTGGATGAGCCAACGCGCGGCATCGATGTGGGGGCGAAACACGAAATTTATAACGTGATCTATGAGCTGGCAAAACGCGGTGTGGCGGTGTTGTTCGCCTCCAGCGATCTGCCTGAGGTACTCGGCGTGGCCGACCGCATTGTTGTGATGCGTGAGGGCGAAATCGCCGGTGAATTGCTTCATGAACAGGCGAATGAACAACAGGCGTTGAGTCTCGCCATGCCGAAAGTTAGCCAGGCTGTCGCCTGAGTAAGGAGTTAATGATGTCCTCTGTTACTACATCCGGAGCGCCGAAATCGAAATCGGCCTTCAGTTTTGGCCGCATCTGGGATCAGTACGGCATGCTGGTGGTCTTTGCCGCACTCTTTGTCGCCTGCGCGATCTTTGTGCCCAACTTTGCCACCTTCATTAATATGAAAGGGCTGGGGCTGGCCATTTCCATGTCCGGTATGGTGGCCTGCGGGATGCTGTTCTGTCTGGCCTCGGGCGATTTCGACCTGTCAGTGGCCTCCGTCATTGCCTGTGCTGGCGTCACCACGGCGGTGGTGATCAATATGACCGAAAGCCTGTGGATTGGCGTGCTGGCGGGTCTGCTGCTGGGCGTTATCAGCGGTCTGGTTAACGGGTTTGTGATTGCCCGCCTGAAGATTAACGCCCTGATCACCACGCTTGCGACCATGCAGATTGTGCGCGGTCTGGCCTATATCATCTCCGACGGTAAAGCGGTGGGGATTGAAGACGAGCGCTTCTTCACCCTTGGCTATGCGAACTGGCTGGGGTTGCCTGCGCCAATCTGGCTGACGGTGGCCTGCCTGATCCTGTTCGGCTTCCTGCTTAACCGCACCACGTTTGGCCGAAATACCCTGGCGATCGGCGGTAATGAGGAAGCGGCGCGGCTGGCGGGTGTACCGGTGGTGCGCACCAAGATCATTATCTTTGTGCTCTCCGGTCTGGTCTCGGCGGCAGCGGGGATTATTCTGGCATCGCGCATGACCAGCGGCCAGCCTATGACCTCCATCGGTTACGAGCTGATCGTCATTTCAGCCTGCGTGTTGGGCGGGGTTTCGCTGAAGGGCGGCATCGGAAAAATCTCATATGTGGTGGCCGGTATCCTCATTTTGGGGACGGTAGAGAACGCCATGAACCTGCTGAATATTTCGCCGTTCTCCCAGTATGTGGTTCGTGGCCTGATCCTGCTCGCAGCCGTGATTTTCGACCGTTACAAGCAAAAAGCGAAGCGTACCGTGTAACGTTCTTCCTGCCTTTTAATTGCTCAACTTATAACCTTAGTTGACGCCTGAACCGCCCCGCCAGTTCCGCTGGCGGGGCGGTTGTCAAATGGCGAGCGACGTCACACTGTCTATACTTACATGGCTATGAAAGAGGTAAAGGCGTTTACCTCTCGTAAACCGTAAGGAGGACCAGGGTGGCTGACTTGTTAACCGCACCGCCTGTACTGCCCGGACACTATGCTTTCTTTTTCGATCTCGACGGCACGCTCGCCGGGATAAAACCGCACCCCGACCAGGTGGTTATCCCGGAGGCGGTATTACAGGATTTGCATCAGCTCTCGCAAATGAATGAGGGAGCACTGGCATTGATATCAGGGCGCTCAATGGCCGAGCTGGATTTGCTCGCCAGTCCTTACCACTTTCCGCTGGCCGGTGTACACGGAGCGGAGCGCCGCGACATCCATGATCACACGCACATCGTTTCACTCCCCGATGCATTAATCGAAAAGCTGCAGGCGCAGCTCGCTGCTGCACTGGCTAAACTGCCGGGCACGGAGCTGGAAGCCAAAGGGATGGCCTTTGCCTTGCACTATCGCCAGGCACCGCAGCATGAAGAGGCCGTGCTTGCGCTCGCCGCCAGGGTCGCGCAGGCGCATCCTGAGCTGGCGCTGCAGCCGGGTAAATGCGTCGTGGAGCTTAAACCGAAAGGGATCAATAAAGGGGCTGCGATCGCCGCGTTTATGGCAACGCCGCCTTTCCGGGGCCGGACGCCCGTTTTTCTTGGGGATGACCTGACCGATGAGGCCGGGTTTCGTGTAGTGAATCAGGCCGGAGGGATCTCCGTGAAGGTTGGGCCTGGTGACACTGAAGCCGAATGGCGTCTGGCAAATGTGACCAGCGTCTGGCAGTGGATATCTGACATCGCTAACCAGCAACAACAACAAATAGCGCAAAACAAAGGGGGAAACCATTATGGGTCGCTTAGTCGTCGTCTCTAACCGTATCGCACCGCCTGACGATAAAAAAGCCAGTGCAGGTGGGCTGGCGGTGGGGGTATTAGGTGCCTTAAAAGCTGCTGGCGGGCTGTGGTTTGGCTGGAGTGGGGACATCAGTGAGGAAGAAAAACCACTTAAAAAGGTGACGCGCGGCAACATCACCTGGGCGTCATTCGCCCTGAAAGAGAAAGATTATGACGAGTACTACTCCCAGTTCTCGAATGCCGTGCTGTGGCCCGCGTTCCACTACCGTCTGGACCTGGTCAAATTCCAGCGAGAATCGTTTGAAGGCTACAGCCGCGTCAATGCGCTGCTGGCGGATAAACTGCTGCCTTTAATCGAGGAAGACGATATTTTATGGATCCACGATTATCATCTGCTTCCCTTCGCCCGCGAGCTGCGAAAACGCGGAGTCAACAACCGCATCGGCTTCTTCCTCCATATTCCGTTCCCGACACCGGAAATTTTTACCGCGCTGCCGCCGCATGAAGAGCTGCTGGAAGCGCTGTGTGATTACGATTTGCTGGGCTTCCAGACTGAGAATGACCGCATTGCGTTCCTGGATTCGGTATCGGGCAAAACACGCCTGATGACGAAAGGGGGCAAAACGCATACGGCCTGGGGTAAAACGTTCCACACCGAAGTCTATCCGATTGGGATAGAGCCGGATGAGATTGCTGAGCAGGCGTCTGGTCCGTTGCCGCCGAAGCTGGCGCAGCTTAAAAACGAGCTGAAACACGTGAAGAATATCTTCTCTGTGGAGCGTCTCGACTACTCCAAAGGGCTGCCGGAGCGCTTCCTGGCGTATGAAACGCTGCTGGATAAATATCCGCAGCACCACGGTAAAATCCGCTATACGCAGATTGCACCTACGTCGCGTGGGGAAGTGCAGGCCTATCAGGATATTCGTCATCAACTGGAGACGGAAGCAGGGCGCATCAACGGCCGCTACGGTCAGCTGGGCTGGACGCCGCTGTTTTATCTGAACCAACACTTTGACCGTAAGATCCTGATGAAGGTGTTCCGCTATGCTGACGTCGGCCTCGTAACACCGCTGCGCGACGGGATGAACCTGGTGGCAAAGGAGTATGTGGCGGCACAAGATCCAGCCGATCCGGGGGTGCTGGTGCTTTCTCAGTTTGCGGGAGCCGCGAACGAACTCACTTCAGCGCTCATCGTGAACCCTTACGACCGGGATGATGTGGCGAACGCGCTCAACCGTGCTCTGACGATGCCGCTGACGGAGCGTATTTCCCGTCATGCGGAAATGATGGATACGATCCGCGAGAACGATATTAATCACTGGCAGGCACGTTTTATTCGCGATTTGCGTAATATTGAACCGCAAAGCCATGAAGGCGTTCTGCAAAAAAAGATCGCGACTTTCCCTAAACTGGCGTGATATTCCTCTGGGGGTTTAACGACCCCCAAGAGGCACCAACAGCACATCAACCAGGCTTGAGGCGACTATCGATTTCGCCGCACAGGCCGCCCGTGAAATAAAGCTTTGGTTATGATTACCGCATATCACTAAATCAATTTTCTCTTTGCGACATACGTCGAGAATATGCGCATTCAGTTCACCTGTCGCAATGACGGTCTGATAAATGGGATATTGCGCTTTCTCCACCAGCTCCTGCAGAAATTGCTGCGTTTCTTCCTGTAATACCTCACGAATATCTTCCAGCATGGGGGCTGCCAGTTGATTGTACATCTCGGGTTCGGCCGCAAGGGTAATTAAGCTGATGCGCGCATTATGCGGGCGGGCGATGGACACCGCCCGGGCAACGAGTTGGTGACTTTCCGGTGAAACTGCAACAGAAACAAGAAGATGGGAGTAACTCATCACGCACTCCTTAGCTGTCTGAAAAACCGCGTCTGTGTCAGCATTACCGCGAAATCAGCACTTCTGCAAGAGGTGAATACGACATTAGTGTGAAGCTTCTCATAATTATTCATTAATTATTCTTATAAGAAGAATAACGGCAAACCGCGTGCAAATGAAAAAAATTAACAACTTAACGTAAATCACACATTTTGATGCGCGTGATGTTAAATCGTTTTAAAGCGTTATAGACGCAATGTGAATGATCACGCTTTGAAACAAATTTTTCACCCCTCAAGCATAACTGTATGTTTTTCATAGGTAATGAAAATGTGGCCCTGAGATGTATAGCGTGTGAATTGTTGCGGTAGTCGCTATTGCTCAAAAAAGCAATCGCCATGCGCCTTCTGTTCGCACTTCTGCATGAGTATTCGTCCATAAAGAATATAAAATGGTCTTTATTGGTTAAAAAGTGAACAAATTACAAGTCTCACTGATGGATTTATGGATGATATTCACTTAAATTATGTGACATGGATCACATTTTTTTTAAATTTGAGGATGGCTGCATTGTATGTGTCAAAACTGACGAGTAGAGTTTGCGTCGAATTAGGAAAAATCTTAGTTATTTGTAAGAAATGATAAAACATGTAAGAAGCGCATCCGCGCTTCGTTGGTGCACGTTTTGCAGAATACAAACCTAAATTCAACTATGCATTTAGCCTTTTTTTTAAATACCGGGTGTTTTCCCGGCGACATCACGGGGTGCGGTCTTTCCGCATAAAAATAATAGTTGGTTATTCGGGATGGGAAAAATGCATACATCCGAGTTGCTAAAACATATCTATGACATCAACCTGTCATATTTACTGCTCGCGCAGCGATTGATTAGTCAGGACAAAGCGTCCGCGATGTTTCGTTTAGGTATTAACGAAGAGATGGCAACCATGCTGGGCGGGTTAACCCTGCCGCAAATGGTTAAACTGGCTGAAACGAATCAACTGGTTTGCCAGTTCCGCTTCGATAATCCTCAGACTATCACGCGGCTGACACAGGAATCTCGTGTGGACGATCTGCAACAGATCCATACCGGTATTCTTCTCTCCACCCGCTTGCTCAACGAAATCAGCCAGCCTGATGACGCAGCCCGTAAAAAAAGAGCGTAGAAATGAGCGAGAAAAGCATTGTTCAGGAAGCGCGTGACATACAGTTGGCCATGGAGCTGATTACACTGGGTGCTCGTTTACAAATGCTGGAAAGCGAAACTCAGTTGAGCCGTGGTCGTCTCATCAAACTGTACAAAGAGTTACGTGGTAGTCCCCCACCGAAAGGAATGTTGCCGTTTTCAACGGACTGGTTTATGACCTGGGAGCAGAACATTCACGCCTCCATGTTCTGTAATGCCTGGCAGTACCTTCTCAAAACCGGTTTGTGTAGCGGCGTCGATGCCGTGATCAAAGCGTATAAACTTTACCTTGAACAATGCCCACAGCAGGAAGAGGGTCCCCTGCTGGCGCTGACCCGCGCATGGACGCTGGTACGTTTTGTTGAGAGCGGAATGCTTGAATTGTCGCGCTGCAACTGCTGCGATGGCAATTTCATTACCCATGCTCATCAGCCTGCAGGCAGCTTCGCCTGTAGTTTATGTCAGCCTCCATCCCGTGCAGTAAAAAGACGTAAACTTTCCCGGGATGCTGCCGATATTATTCCACAACTGCTGGATGAACAGATCGAACAAGCTGTTTAACCCGAACGTGTGGGAAAGATTCCAGCAGCGGTAAGCCATTACCGCTGCTTTTTTTTATCCTGGATTCGGTAAACGCTGCGAGCTGAACGTCCTTGCCATAGTCACTAGCGGAAGGATGATGTCGTGCTTATCTTATTAGGTTACCTGGTAGTTCTCGGTACAGTTTTCGGCGGTTACATGATGACCGGCGGGCACCTTGGAGCACTCTATCAACCGGCTGAACTTATTATCATCGGCGGCGCAGGGGTAGGGGCTTTTATCGTTGGCAACAACGGGAAATCGATCAAGGGGACGCTGAAAGCTATTCCATTGCTGTTCCGTCGCTCGAAATACACCAAAAGCATGTATATGGATCTACTGGCTCTGCTTTATCGCCTGATGGCGAAGTCGCGCCAGCAGGGGATGTTCTCGCTGGAACGGGATATCGAAAACCCGAAAGAGAGCGAGATTTTTGCCAGCTACCCGCGCATTCTTGCCGATGCCATGATGCTGGATTTCATTGTCGATTACCTGCGCCTGATCATCAGCGGCAATATGAATACCTTCGAAATTGAAGCGCTGATGGACGAAGAGATCGAAACCCACGAGAGCGAATCCGAAGTGCCGGCCAACAGCCTGGCGCTGGTGGGGGACTCATTGCCGGCCTTCGGTATCGTGGCGGCGGTCATGGGGGTTGTTCACGCGTTGGCCTCGGCGGATCGCCCGGCGGCAGAGCTGGGGGCGCTGATTGCCCACGCCATGGTGGGGACCTTCCTCGGTATTTTGCTGGCGTATGGTTTTATCTCTCCGCTGGCCAGCGTTCTGCGTCAGAAGAGCGCGGAAACCACCAAAATGATGCAGTGCGTGAAGATTACGCTGCTCTCTAACCTCAACGGTTATGCGCCACCGATCGCGGTTGAGTTTGGCCGTAAAACGCTTTACTCCAGCGAGCGTCCGTCGTTTATCGAGCTTGAAGAACACGTGCGTGCGGTGAAAAACCCAAACCAACAGACGACAACTGAGGACGCATGAAAAACCAGTCCCATCCGATCGTCATCGTAAAAAAGCGCAAGCATAAGGGGCATGGGCACGGTGCGCATGGCTCCTGGAAAATTGCCTACGCCGATTTTATGACCGCAATGATGGCCTTCTTTCTGGTGATGTGGTTGATCTCGATCTCCAGCCCGAAAGAGCTGATTCAGATTGCGGAATACTTCCGTACGCCACTGGCGACTGCGGTCTCCGGTGGGCCGCGTATCTCTAACAGTGACAGCCCGATCCCCGGCGGCGGCGATGATTACACCCAGAAGCAGGGTGAGGTGAAAAAAGAGCCGAACATCGATGAGCTGAAGAGAAAGATGGAGCAGGCGCGTCTGAAGAAACTGCGCGGCGATCTCGATCAGCTGATTGAAGCGGACCCGAAACTGCGCGCGCTGCGACCGCATCTGAAGATCGATCTGGTGCAGGAAGGGCTGCGTATCCAGATTATTGATAGCCAGAACCGCCCGATGTTCAAAACCGGTAGCGCCGAGGTTGAACCCTATATGCGCGATATTTTGCGCGCCATTGCGCCGGTGCTGAATGGTATTCCAAACCGCATTAGCCTGTCAGGCCACACGGATGACTTCCCGTACGCCACGGGCGAGAAGGGATACAGCAACTGGGAGCTTTCTGCCGATCGTGCCAACGCCTCGCGTCGCGAGCTGGTGGCGGGTGGGCTTGATGATGGCAAGGTACTGCGCGTGGTCGGCATGGCAGCAACCATGCGTGTCTCTGACCGCGGGCCGGATGACGCCATCAACCGTCGTATCAGTCTTTTAGTGCTGAACCAGCAGGCGGAGCAGGCCATCCTGCATGAAAACGCCGAAAGTCAGAATGAGTCACTGGACGATTTAAAACAGCCTGGGGCCGTTCCTTCGGCTGCCGTTCCAACATCGCCACCAGCCAATCCGAGGTGATAGCGTGAGCATGGATATTAGCGATTTTTACCAGACATTCTTTGATGAAGCCGACGAATTGTTGGCGGATATGGAGCAACATTTGCTGGATTTGGTGCCAGAAGCGCCGGACTCCGAGCAGCTCAATGCCATCTTCCGCGCTGCGCACTCCATTAAAGGCGGAGCCGGAACATTTGGATTTACCATCCTGCAGGAAACCACCCATTTAATGGAAAACCTGCTTGATGAAGCACGACGCGGTGAGATGCAGCTCAATACCGACATTATCAACCTGTTTTTGGAAACCAAAGATATTATGCAGGAACAGCTCGACGCCTATAAAAGTTCGGCAGAGCCTGATGCCGCCAGCTTTGAATACATCTGCAATGCGCTGCGCCAGCTTGCGCTGGAAGCAAAAGGTGAGGTCGCCGCAGCCGTTGTTCCTGCAGCCAAACTGAGCGTTGTTGATGCGCCAGCCGCTGAAGATGCAGCACCTGCCGCACCTGCCGCCGCTAAAGCGGGGAAACTGCGCGTTGTGCTGTCGCGCCTGAAAGAGAACGAAGTCAACCTGCTGGAAGAGGAGCTGGGTAACCTGGCGACATTAAGCAACGTGGTAAAAGGCAAAGACAGCCTTGCTGCGACGCTCGATGACGGTATCAGCCAGGACGACATCGTGGCAGTGCTGTGCTTTGTTATCGAAGCCGATCAAATCGCCTTTGAAACGGAAGCGGTTGCCGTTGACGCGCCTGCTGCAGTGGAGGAGGTTGCCGCTGTGGCTCAGGCTGCTGCGCCCGCGGTCGCCCCTGCTGCCCCGGCGTTGAAAGCTGTTCCTAAAGAAGCTGCCGCCCCGGGCCGTGGTGAAAAACCGGCGGCGCGCTCCAGCGAATCGACCAGCATCCGCGTTGCCGTAGAGAAGGTTGACCAGCTGATCAACCTGGTCGGCGAGCTGGTGATCACCCAGTCAATGCTGGCCCAGCGTTCTAACGAACTGGACCCGGTCACGCACGGCGATCTGATTACCAGCATGGGGCAGTTACAGCGTAACGCCCGCGATCTGCAGGAATCGGTGATGTCCATCCGTATGATGCCGATGGAGTACGTCTTTAGCCGCTTCCCGCGTCTGGTGCGCGACCTGGCCGGTAAACTCAATAAGCAGATTGAACTGACGCTGATGGGTAGCTCCACCGAGCTGGATAAGAGCCTGATTGAACGCATTATCGATCCGTTAACGCACCTGGTGCGTAACAGCCTGGACCACGGTATCGAACTGCCGGAAAACCGTATTGCCGCCGGAAAGTCCCCGGTCGGTAACCTGATCCTGTCTGCGGAGCACCAGGGCGGGAACATCTGTATTGAAGTGACCGATGACGGCGCGGGCCTTAACCGCGAGCGTATCCTGGCGAAGGCGATTTCGCAGGGGATGGCGGTCAGCGAAAACATGACCGATGAAGAAGTGGGCATGCTGATCTTCGCCCCGGGTTTCTCAACCGCCGAGCAGGTGACGGATGTCTCCGGACGCGGCGTGGGAATGGACGTGGTGAAGCGTAACATTCAGGAAATGGGCGGCCACGTCGAAATCCAGTCTAAGCAAGGTTCTGGTACCACCATTCGTATTCTGCTGCCGCTGACGCTGGCGATCCTCGACGGTATGTCGGTGAAAGTGGCGGACGAAGTCTTCATTCTGCCGCTGAACGCGGTAATGGAATCACTGCAGCCACGTGAAGAAGATCTGCACCCACTGGCAGGTGGCGAGCGGGTGCTCGAAGTGCGTGGGGAATACCTGCCGCTGGTGGAACTGTGGAAAGTCTTCGAAGTCGACGGGGCGAAAACAGAGGCCACGCAGGGTATCGTCGTGATCCTGCAAAGTGCGGGTCGCCGCTACGCGCTGCTGGTTGACCAGTTGATTGGTCAGCACCAGGTAGTGGTGAAAAACCTCGAAAGCAACTACCGCAAAGTGCCGGGTATTTCTGCCGCCACCATTCTGGGTGATGGTAGCGTGGCGCTGATCGTCGACGTGTCGGCGCTTCAGGGATTAAATCGTGAACAACGTGTGGCGTACACAGCCGCCTGATTAAGTAAAGGGTAAGAACATGACCGGTATGAGTAATGTAACGAAACTGGCGGGCGAGCCATCAGGACAGGAGTTCCTGGTATTCACTTTAGGCGATGAGGAGTACGGCATCGATATCCTGAAAGTGCAGGAAATTCGTGGTTACGATCAGGTTACCCGCATCGCGAACACGCCAGCGTTTATTAAAGGCGTCACCAACCTGCGCGGCGTGATTGTGCCTATCGTTGACCTGCGCGTGAAGTTCAGCCAGGGCGATGTGGAGTATAACGATAACACCGTGGTGATTGTCCTCAATCTGGGGCAGCGCGTGGTCGGTATCGTGGTGGATGGCGTGTCTGACGTGCTCTCACTGACGTCTGACCAAATCCGTCCGGCGCCGGAGTTTGCGGTCACGCTGTCTACCGAGTACCTGACGGGGCTGGGGGCGCTGGGTGAGCGTATGTTGATTCTGGTAAACATCGAGAAGCTGTTGAACAGCGAAGAGATGGCGTTGCTGGATATCGCGGCGAACCATGTAGCGTAGGTAAATGCAAAACGGCAATCCAGGTTGCCGTTTTTTGTGTTTGCTCCCCCTCCCACAGGGAGAGGGGTGAGGTGAGGGCATCAGGCCACACCCCTTTTGTACTCTTACACTTCCTGCTCTACCAGCTCCGCTTCAGCTTCCCGCGCCCCTTCATTCTGCGACAGCATCGCGGTTGCAATCCCGTTACCCAGCACGTTAATGGCGGAACGCCCCATATCCAGGAAGTGGTCGATCCCCATCAGCAGCAGAATACCCGCCACCGGAATATTAAAGCTTGGGATGGTCGCCGCCAGTACCACCAGCGAAGAGCGTGGTACCCCCGCAATGCCTTTTGATGCCAGCATCAGCGTCAGCATCAGAACGGTAACCTCAGAGAAACTCAAATGAATATTGTACGCCTGAGCGATAAACATTGAGGCAAAAGAGCAGTAGACCATCGAACCGACCAGGTTAAAGGAATACCCAATTGGCAGGACGAAAGAGGCGATGCTGCGCGAGCAGCCAAATCGCTCCAGTTGCTCAAGGGTTTTCGGATACGCTGCCTCGGAGCTGCTGGTGGTAAAGGCGACCAGCACCGGATCTTTCAGCATGCTGAGCAGGCGGAACACCTCTTTTTTCAGCACCATGTAACCCACTGCCAGCAACACCATGCAGGTGAGCAGGATCGCCACATAGTAGCCGCCAATAAAGGAGGCATAGTTCAGCAGAATGCCGAGACCCTGGGTGGCAATCACCGACGAGATAGCAGCGAAAATCGCCAGCGGGGCAACATACATGACGTAGCCCGTGACCTTCAGCATGATATGGGATACCACATCCAGCGCCGCGACCAGCGGGGCGTTGAATTTCTGGCCCAGCGACGCGCCGCCGATGCCAAAGAACATGGAGAACACCACAATTTGCAGAATTTCATTGTTCGCCATCGCCCCGGCAATGCTGGTCGGAATGGTGTGTGAGAGGAACGCTTTCAGGGTCATGCCGCCGACGGCCAGCCCGGTATCCACTGCTTCAGTGGGGATCGTCAGGTTCAGACCGCTGCCTGGATGCTCCAGAGTGACAATAAACAGCCCCACCAGAATAGAAAGCACCGATGAGCTGATAAACCATACCATCGCTTTACCGCCTACACGGCCAATAGTCGAGGTTTCGCCCATTTTCATAATGCCGACCGTCAGCGTGCTGAAGACCAACGGTGCAATCACCATTTTGATCAGTCGCAGAAAAATATCGGTGAGAAGCGTAATGTTATCCGACCAGGTTTTGATGGCATCCGCAGATGCGTATTCATGAATGGCCGCCCCTGAAAGAATACCCGCCAGCATGAATATCACGATGAAGAGCGTAAGTTTGTTTGCACTTGCCACGAAAAAGACCCCTATGCGCTGTAGATGTCGCCCGCGCCGATATATATGGATTTTTTATTACTGCGCGGGAAATTATTCGGCACATAAATTGAAGTAAAGCGGGGGGAGATACAACTCCTTTTTAAATTTTATTGATTTTGTTGCTTAGGCTACGACGATATATTGTGACGCTTATCACACTTTAATGGGATATATCCCCAGACAACAGTCGGTAAATTCCGTTTATAAATCAATAACCCAATGTTTCTAAAATCATTTCTCTGTCAATCGGACAAGGGGGTGACTGACATGGCCGCCAGTGGTCGAAGCGATAACCATAAACTAAATTCTCAATAACCCCCTCGGAGGAACATTAAGCGGGGCTAACATCTTGAACGTTAAAACTAAATTGTTGTACGTGAACGGAGACGTCTTCTGGAGGGTGGTAAATGAAAAGAAAACGCCTTTTGACCTGCGCTGGCATTCTGTTAACCGCGACAACCGCCCATCAGGCGCTGGCGGTCACCAGTAGTGGCACTATCGGCGCGACGCTGACATTGACAAACGGGTGTCTGATTAATGGATCGCCCACCCAAAACGGCATTAACTTCGGGACACTGGATTTCGGGACCCATCCTGCAACCTTTTCCACCCTGACGACGCAGTTGACCGGTGCCAGCGGTGGAAACACCTTCACGATTCAATGTACAACCGCCAGCTACACGGTGGCGATAACCGGGAATACCAACTCCACTGCGCCGGGCACCGTCGTTGGCACGACGGGGACACCCGCCCGCTATCTGATCAACACCACCAACACGGCGCAGGGTGTGGCATACAGCCTGTATAGCGACAGCGGATTTAATAACGTTGTGGCGAATAACGCGGCATTGCCGATCGCGTCCACGGCCGGTGGGGTGGACAGTTATACCCTCTACGGGCGTATTACCGGCGGCGGAAACAGCGTTACGGTGGTACCGGGGACCTACACCGACACCATAAATGTCAGCGTAACCTATTAGCCCACTTAGCCCATGAAGACCGCTTTTTCAGGTCTGCGCCACTGCGCAGAGGGGATCGTGCATCTTTTTTTTACGCTGATCCTCGGGCTGGCGCTGGTGCCGGCCGCTATGGCCGTCACGTCGCAGTCCTTTAAGGTCAGCGCGACCATTGTGCCGGGATGCGCGGTGAGCACCGGCAGTGGGGGGCTGTTAGGCACGCTGAACTTCGGTACCCATACCGGTGTGGAGAGTGCTCCGGTGAGCACCAGCTTCGTACCAAACGGGGCACTCTCGATCGCCTGTACGCCAGGCGTGGCGCTGAGTATGAGCATTAACGGCGGGCAGAATTACGCCTCCGTGCGGCGAATGACGCGCAACGGCGGGAACGACGTGG
Organism: Enterobacter sp. 03-F-07-AD-ECC; assembly: GCF_047530935.1. Taxonomy (NCBI): domain Bacteria; kingdom Pseudomonadati; phylum Pseudomonadota; class Gammaproteobacteria; order Enterobacterales; family Enterobacteriaceae; genus Enterobacter; species Enterobacter sp. 03-F-07-AD-ECC. The sequence goes on from NZ_JBLKBZ010000005.1 coordinate 76,822, forward strand.
TGGGATACCGGCTTTACAGCAGCAGTTCACTTGCGGCGAACAGCGAAATAGGGGTCAACCAGGCGATTCCGGTGACCTATACCAACAGCAATAACATCGCGCTGCCGCTGTTTGGCGTGGCGCTATTGACCGGGTTCAGCCCGGCAGGAACCTATTCTGATCAACTTACCGTGACCTTGTCATGGTGATAAAGGGAGAGAGTCGATGACGGCATATTTCAGGCGCATATGTCTGGGAAGTTTGCTGGGGGTGATGGCTCTGGCGGCAGGCCAGGTGCAGGCCGCCGCGACCATTCTGTTATGGCCTATCGATCCGTGGCTGGCGGCTGATGCCAAAGCCACGGAGCTGTGGATCCAGAATCAAGGAAACAGCCCAACCACCATGCAGGTACGCATTGTGCGCTGGAAGCAGGAGGGCGGGTTCGAACGTTACAGTGCCCAGCAGGATGTGGTGGCCAGCCCGCCAATTGTCACCATCGCAGCGGGCAGCAAGCAGCTTATTCGTCTTATCAAACAGGGGACGGTTCCGGTGGGGGTCGAGCAGGCCTACCGCATTATTGTCGATGAAATTCCTCAGCCGGATAATAAAGCCGAACCGGCTATCGGCCTCAAACTGCAGATGCGTTATTCCATTCCCCTTTTTGTCTATGGGCAGGGGATCCCGACAAGCAAAGAGGGGGCGCACCATGCGTTTGTGGATACGCACAACCTCAGCTGGCGGGTAAAAAATGAGGGCGGACAGCCTCACCTGGAGGTTAACAACCGGGGCGATGTACACGTCAGGCTCAGTCAGGTTTCGCTGGTGCAGGGCGGGCAGAAACGTCCTGTTGCTGAGGGATTGCTGGGCTACGTGCTGGCGGGCAGTACCCGCAGCTGGGCCATCCCGGCCGGAATTCGGCAGCCAGACCAGATGCGCGCGCAGATTAACGCCAGGGATGAACAATGGCAGTCGACGCCCGTCAACTGAAACCGGCGATGATGATCCTGCTTTGCGTCACGACCAGCGCCTGGGCAGAACCCGGCGATGACAGTTTACCGCCGCCTCCCGAGGCCCGGGCGGTGAACGATGAGGCGGTTTTTCAGCTTGGCCTCATAGTGAACCACTACGATACCGGTCTGGTGGTGCCCGTGACGCAGCGTAAAGGCGCTTACTTTATCTCGAGCGCCGATTTGCTGCGTGCCGGGCTGCCGCCGGAGCATGTGCCGACCGGCGAGGTGGATCTCTCATCGCTTGCTCAGGTTCGCGTGGAGTACGACAGCGCCGCACAGCGTCTGCTGCTCAGCGTGCCCCGCGAATGGGTGGCCTCCCGGGTGACCTCTTTTGGCGGGCAAACCGCGCAAAGCAAACCTCACTTTGGGCGCGGGGCGCTGCTGAATTACGATCTTTATACTAACCACACGGAACACGTGGGTGGCCAGGCTTCTCTGTGGCATGAGTTCCGCTACTTCAATGAACGCGGTTCGCTCTCTTCTACCGGTTATGTGCGGAAAAATTTCGCTGGCGATGACGGCCAGCAGGCCGGATATGTGCGCTATGACACCACCCTGCTGGTCACCAATGAAGAGGACGCCACCACCTGGACGGCCGGGGATGTGATCAGCGATGCCCTGAGCTGGAGCTCCAGCGTACGTATGGGTGGGATAAGCTACGGGCGTGACTTCTCCCTGCGCCCGGATCTGGTGACCTGGCCGCTACCGGAGTTCTCCGGGGAAGCAGCGGTTCCCACCTCGGTCGATCTCTTTATTAATGGCTATCGGTCTGGCTCTACGCAGCTTCAACCGGGCCCCTTTACCCTGACGAATCTGCCCTATATTAACGGGGCCGGAGACGCGGTGCTGATCACCACCGATGCGCTGGGACGGCAGGTGAGCACTACGCTGCCGTTCTATGTCACCAGCGAACTGCTTAAACGCGGCTTGAGCGATGGGGCGGTGACGCTGGGAAGCCTGCGGCGCAACTACGGGATCGACAATTTTGATTATGGTCCGGCGGCGGGCAGCGGTTCGTATCGCTACGGGGTAACGGACTGGCTGACCCTTGAAGCTCACGCGGAAGGGGCGGAGTCGCTGGCGCTGGGCGGGGCCGGGACGGTGGTGAAGCTCGGGCACTTTGGCGTTGTGAATACCGCGTATACCCAAAGCCGGATGCGCGGCGATGAGGGCGGGCAGATCGCCTGGGGCTATCAGTACAGCACCAGCGATTTTAGCCTTGCCACTCAACATACGCGACGCGATCGCGGCTTTGGCAACCTGGCCCTCTATGACCAGCCGACGATCTATGACGAAAACGACCGGCCTGTCGCCAGCTTCAGCCGCAATACCGATCAATATTCCCTGACTTTTAACCTTGGGCAGTACGGCAATATCGGGGCTGCCTGGATCGGTGTGGAGAGTTTTGACAGCCAGAAAACAGAACTGCTTAACCTCTCATGGAGCCGCAACCTGTGGGGCGCGAGCAGTCTTTACCTCGCCGCAAGCCGTGATCAGCAGCGGGGCGACTGGACGGTTGCACTCTCGCTACAGGTCCCGCTTGGGGAACGGGACAGCGCCGCAGTCACCTTCGAAAACACGCCGGAGGCAGGCAGCACGCAGCGCATCAACTACAACCACTCCATGCCTTCCGATGGCGGGTTAAGCTGGAACATGGCATGGGCGCATCAGTCGCGGGCGAACAATTATCAGCAGGGAACCTTGGGCTGGCGTAACAATAATATCGAAGTGCAGGGCGGGGCCTACGGTGAAAAGGACATGATGACCTGGTGGAGCGAGGCGCTGGGCTCCATTGTGCTGATGGACGGCGAGCTGTTTGCGGCGAATAAAATCAACGACGCCTTTGTGGTGATCAGCACCGATGGTCAACCGGATGTGCCCGTCAGCTACGAGAACCAGCCGGTCGGCAAAACGAATCGCAACGGCTATCTGCTGGTGAGCGGCGTGTCGGCCTATTACCCGGCCAGTTACCGCATTGACACCCTTAATCTGCCTGCCGATACGCGTCTGAAAGAGACCGAACGCCGGATTGCGATCCGCCGCCACAGTGGTTATCTGGTGGACTTCCCTATGGAGCAGGAGCGGGTGGCAAGTGTCATTCTGCATGATGCCGAGGGACAGGCCATTCCGGTGGGCAGCCAGGTCAGACGTGCCTCACGCAGCAACGCGGTGGTGGGTTATGACGGGATCGCCTGGCTGGAAAATCTTAGCGACGTCAATTCGCTGGAGGTGATCACCCCGACGGGCAAACGGTGCCAGGCGACGCTGACTGTTGGCGCGAACCCGGAACACAGGCTGCAAACCTACGGGCCGCTGGTATGTCGGGAGGCACGGTGACGCGTTATCTGCTGGTGATTTTGCTGCTCTTCTCCGGTGCCAGCGGCGCGGCCTGCACCGTCAGTACGGTGAATGCGTCGTTTGGCAGCGTGACCTCGTTCGCGCTGAGCGGAACCGGGGAAGTGGAAACCACCGGCACGCTGGTGGTGGCCTGCGATACGGTCCTCAACCTGCTTACCAACGACTCGGTGGCGCTGACTTACACCTCGGCATCGATATTCGCCAACAGTCGCGCCACCCTGAAGCGCACGGACAATGCGGCTATTATCGATGTCATACCCACGCGCCTGTGCGCTGCCTCCGGCTGTGGCGGTAGCAGCGAAGTGCAGATCGGTAATGCCTATACCTGGAGCGGGAACACGCTGCTCGGGCTGCTGGGGTCGAAGCGCTACAACATTCCGCTCTATTTCCGTACGGTGCCGGGGCAGAACGTCTCGGCCGGGCCGTATCAGGTGCTGCTGACATTCAGTATTAATTACAACGTCTGTGCCGTTGGCGCTGCCGGACTTTGCCTGACGCCGCAAACCGGCACGGCCACCACCACGATCCTTCTCAACATGACCGTCACTAACGACTGCAGCACCATGACCACCCCGGACGTGAATTTCAACAGCGCGCCGCTGGTACAAAGTTTTCCCACCGTCTCGCAGGCCATCGCCGTCACCTGCACCAAAGGCAGTACCTATACCATAGGGATTAACAATGGTGCCAATGCGCTGAACAACGTTCGTCGCATGGTGAGCGGCAGTAACTACATGAGTTACGACATCTATAAAGAAGCTACCACCAACCGCTGGGGCAGCAGCGGCACCGAACGCTGGACCAGCGCGACCTCGTCCCAGGTCAGTACCGACGGATTACTGCGTACCTACAATTACACCGCCAAAGTCCTGACCGGGCAGGCCACGCCCCCCGCCGGAACCTATACCGATACGCTGATTGTTGACGTGGCGTTCTAACCCCCGCGCTTTTCCCTTTCGCAAATGTAAAGTTCCTGTGGCCTGTGCCGATAACACCGTTAATAAATCTATGAGAAGGTGTTGTATGTTGAACCGTATCCGCGTTGTCACAATGCTCATGATGGTGCTGGTCATTTTCGCACTACTTCAGCTTATCTCCGGTGGGCTTTTTTTCTCGTCGTTAAAACAGAATCAGGACAGTTTCGCCGCCTCAAACGATCTGCGCCTGCAGCAGAGTGAACTCACGTCAACGTGGGATTTGATGCTGCAAACGCGTATCAACCTGAGCCGCTCCTCCGCCCGCATGATGATGGATCCCAATAACCAGCAGAGCAGCGCGAAAACCGATCTGCTGAAAAATGCCCGCGCAACCCTTGCGGATGCCGCAAAGCATTACGACGCCTTTAAGAAGATCGCCCCGCAGCCTGCCATGGAGCAGGTGAGCCAGAATATCGATGAAAAATATAACGCCTACTATGCCGGTCTGACGGAGCTTATCCAGTTCCTGGAGAGCGGCAACATGGACGCCTATTTCGCCCAGCCGACACAAGGAATGCAAAACGCGCTCGGCGCGGCGCTGAGTGAATACGCCAAAGCCAGCGCAGATCTCTACCACTCGGCCTTTACGGAAAGCCAGAATGATTACCGCTTTGCCAAATGGCAGATGGCGGTAATGGCGCTGGCGCTGGCCATTGTGCTGATCGCGGTATGGTACGGCATTCGCCATAGCCTGCTGAACCCACTGGGTCGCGTCATTGCCCATATCCGCGAGATTGCGAGCGGCGATTTGACCAAAACGCTGACCGTCTCCGGGCGTAACGAAATCACCGAACTGGCTAACAGCGTAGACCATATGCAGCGTTCGCTTATCGATACCGTTGCCAACGTGCGTAGCGGCACGGATGCCATCTATACCGGCACCAGCGAAATTGCGATGGGCAATAACGATCTCTCTTCCCGTACCGAACAGCAGGCCTCCGCGCTGGAAGAGACCGCGGCCAGCATGGAACAGCTCACCGCCACCGTGAAGCAGAACGCGGATAACGCGCGTCAGGCTTCTCAGCTGGCAGAAAGCGCGTCCGAAACGGCGCAGCGTGGCGGTCGGGTGGTGGATGGGGTGGTGAAAACCATGCATGAAATTGCCGACAGCTCGAAGAAAATCGCTGACATTATCAGCGTGATCGACGGCATTGCCTTCCAGACCAATATCCTGGCGCTGAACGCCGCCGTTGAGGCTGCGCGTGCGGGTGAACAGGGGCGCGGGTTTGCGGTGGTGGCCGGTGAAGTGCGTAATCTCGCCAGCCGCAGCGCTAACGCGGCGAAAGAGATTAAAGCCCTGATTGAAGACTCGGTTTCCCGCGTCGATACCGGCTCCGTGCTGGTGGAAAGCGCAGGGGAGACCATGAATGACATCGTGAATGCCGTTACCCGCGTAACGGACATCATGGGTGAAATCGCCTCTGCCTCTGATGAGCAGAGTCGTGGTATCGACCAGGTTGCCCTGGCGGTATCGGAAATGGATCGCGTGACACAGCAAAACGCCGCTCTGGTGCAGGAGTCCGCCGCGGCGGCCGCTGCGCTGGAAGACCAGGCGAGCCGTCTGAAGATGGCCGTCTCGGCGTTTCGTCTCGCTTCACTCGCTGGAAATACGGTCACCCCGCAAGCCACGTATCGTGCGCCAGCCGCTGAGCCGGCGGCCACGCGTACCCGCGCCGCGACGACCGGACATGATGAAAACTGGGAAACATTTTGACTGACATTTAAACCGCGGCTGCTTGCCGCTTGATGGGAGCGTGGATGTTAAATCGTATTCGTATCTCGACCACACTGTTTTTGATTCTGATCCTTTGCGGTGTGTTGCAGGTTGGCAGTAACGGGTTGTCTTTTTGGGCGTTTCGCGATGGCTATCAGAATTTGCAGGAAGTTGAGGCGAGTAATCAGCAGCGCTCCGCACTGGCACAAACGCGTGCCGTGCTGTTGCAGGCAAGCACTGCGCTGAACAAGGCGGGAACCTTAACCGCGCTGAGTTATCCGCCGGATGATATCAAGGCGCTGATGGCGACGGCGCGCAACAGCCTTAAACAGGCCGACGCGCAGTTCAAAACGTTCACCGCGCAGGAGGACGTCAGCGAAAAAGGGAAAGCGCTGAAAGCTGCCATGAAGAAGAACTTTGAGCAGTGGCACAGCGATCTGGATCACCAGGCGACCTGGCTTGAGAACAACCAGCTCTCGGACTTTATGAGCGCGCCGGTGCAGGCCTCACAGGCGGCGTTTGATGACAGCTTTAACGCCTGGCAGCAGGACATTAACCAGTTTGTGCAGCGCGCAGGGGAAAGCAGCCGCATGAGCTACCACATGTCCGGCGTGATTTTTACCGTGGTGGTGATTCTGGCGGCGCTGCTGACCGGTGCCGCGCTGCTCTGGTCGCGCAAGATGATTGTTCAGCCGCTGGCGATCATCAGCAGCCACTTCGACAGCATTGCGAAGGGGGATCTGGCGCGTCCGGTGGCGGTGTATGGCAAAAACGAAATTTCGGCGATCTTTGCCAGCCTGAAGGCGATGCAAGGATCGCTACGGGAAACGGTCTCCGATGTGCGCCAGGGCAGCTATGCCATGCACACCGGGATCTCAGAGATTGCGGCAGGCAATAACGATCTCTCTTCCCGCACCGAGCAACAGGCGGCCTCGCTGGCGCAAACGGCGGCCAGCATGGAACAGCTGACTGCGACGGTAAGCCAGAACGCCGACAACGCGCGCCAGGCGTCAGACCTGTCAAAACAGGCGGCGATGACGGCGAAGAAGGGGGGCGACCAGGCGTCTCATGTGGCCAGCACCATGCAGGATATTGCCGCCAGTTCGCAGAAAATTGGCGACATCATCAGCGTGATTGATGGCATTGCGTTCCAGACCAACATTCTGGCGCTGAACGCGGCTGTGGAAGCGGCGCGTGCGGGTGAGCAGGGGCGCGGGTTTGCGGTGGTGGCGGGTGAAGTCCGTAACCTGGCGAGCCGCAGCGCCAACGCGGCGAAAGAGATCAAAGGGCTGATTGAAGAGTCTGTCTCCCGCGTCCAGCAAGGCTCCGCGCTGGTGGATACGGCGGCGAAAACCATGCACGAGATTGTCACCTCCGTTACGCGGGTGAACGACATCATGGGCGAAATTGCCTCGGCGTCTGATGAGCAGCGTCGCGGGATTGAGCAGGTGGCCCAGGCGGTAAGCCAGATGGATCAGGTCACGCAGCAGAATGCCTCGTTAGTGGAGGAAGCGGCAGCGGCAACCGATCAACTGGCCAGTCAGGCGGATCATCTGACCGGGCTGGTCGCGGTATTTAATGTCAAAGAGCACGTTGAAGCAGTAACAGAAGTCGGGCGGTCGCAGGCCGTGCCAGTTGTATCCTGAATGTAATTAAGAAGGCGCTATGACATCACCAATGCCTCCAGGGCAAACGTCATTATTGTTGCAGATGACACAGCGCCTCGCGCTGTCCGACGCGCATTTTCGTCGGATATGTCAGTTAATTTACCAGCGTGCGGGGATCGTGCTTGCTGACCATAAGCGAGACATGGTCTACAACCGTCTGGTGCGGCGCCTGCGTACGCTGGGGCTGGATGATTTTGGTCGCTACCTGAGCATGCTCGAAGCGAACCAGAACAGCGCCGAGTGGCAGGCTTTTATTAACTCTTTAACCACTAACCTGACGGCCTTTTTCCGCGAAGCTCATCACTTCCCGGTACTGGCAGAGCACGCCCGCCGTCGCACCGGGGAATATCGCGTCTGGAGTGCGGCGGCCTCGACCGGGGAAGAGCCTTACTCGCTGGCGATCACCCTTGCCGATACCCTGGGAATGGCGCCGGGTCGCTGGAAAGTGTACGCCAGCGATATCGACACCGAAGTGCTGGAGAAGGCGCGTAACGGCGTCTATCGCCAGGATGAGCTGAAGACGTTGTCGCCTCAGCAGCTTCAGCGTTACTTCATGCGCGGTACCGGCCCGCATGAAGGGCTGGTGCGCGTGCGCCAGGAGCTGGCGAACTGCGTGGAGTTTGCACCGGTTAACCTGCTGGATAAGCAGTACAACGTGCCGGGGCCTTTCGACGCCATTTTTTGCCGTAACGTCATGATCTATTTTGATAAAACGACGCAACAGGACATTCTGCGTCGTTTTGTTCCGTTGCTCAAGCCTGACGGTTTACTGTTTGCCGGGCACTCGGAAAACTTCAGCAACCTCGTGCGTGAGTTTAGCCTGCGTGGGCAAACGGTATATGCGCTGAGTAAGGAAAAAGCATGAGTAAAATCAGGGTATTGTCTGTCGATGATTCGGCGCTGATGCGCCAGATCATGACTGAAATTATCAATAGCCACAGCGACATGGAGATGGTCGCTACCGCGCCGGATCCGCTGGTAGCGCGGGATTTAATTAAAAAATATAACCCCGACGTGCTGACGCTGGATGTCGAGATGCCGCGCATGGATGGCATTGATTTCCTGGAAAAGTTGATGCGTCTGCGTCCAATGCCGGTGGTGATGGTCTCATCGCTGACTGGCAAAGGCTCGGAAATTACGCTGCGCGCGCTGGAGCTGGGGGCGGTGGATTTCGTCACCAAACCCCAGCTTGGCATTCGTGAAGGCATGCTGGCCTACAGCGAAATGATCGCTGAGAAGATCCGCACCGCCTCGCGCGCGAAGCTCGCGGCCCATAAGCCAACGGCTGCCCCGGCAACCCTGAAGGCGGGTCCGTTACTCAGCTCGGAAAAACTGCTGGTGATTGGCGCATCAACCGGAGGAACAGAGGCAATTCGCCATGTACTCCAGCCATTGCCGCTTTCCAGTCCGGGTATTCTGATTACTCAACATATGCCGCCAGGCTTTACCCGCTCGTTCGCGGAGCGTCTGAACAAGCTGTGCCAGATCAGCGTGAAAGAGGCGGAAGATGGCGAGCGTGTGCTCCCGGGTCATGCTTACATCGCGCCGGGCGATAAGCATATGGAGCTGGCGCGCAGCGGCGCTAACTATCAAATCAAAATTCATGACGGGCCGCCGGTAAACCGGCACCGTCCGTCGGTGGATGTGCTGTTTCATTCGGTGGCGAAACATGCGGGACGCAACGCCGTTGGGGTGATCCTGACGGGGATGGGCAACGATGGTGCCGCCGGAATGCTTGCAATGCACCAGGCTGGCGCCTGGACGATTGCGCAGAATGAAGCAAGTTGTGTGGTGTTCGGCATGCCGCGCGAGGCCATCAATATGGGTGGCGTGAGCGAAGTGGTCGATCTTAGCCAGGTAAGCCAGCAGATGCTGGCGAAAATCAGTGCCGGACAGGCAATACGTATTTGACTCAGGAGTATTATTTTATGGCGGATAAAGAGCTTAAGTTTTTGGTTGTGGATGACTTTTCCACCATGCGTCGCATTGTGCGCAACCTGCTGAAAGAGCTGGGCTTCAACAACGTTGAAGAAGCAGAAGACGGCGTGGATGCGCTGAACAAACTGCAGGCGGGCGGGTTTGGTTTTGTTATCTCTGACTGGAACATGCCGAATATGGATGGTCTGGAACTGCTGAAAACCATCCGCGCGGATGCAGGCATGGCCTCTATGCCGGTGCTGATGGTGACCGCAGAAGCGAAAAAAGAGAACATCATTGCCGCTGCACAGGCGGGCGCAAGCGGCTATGTGGTGAAGCCATTCACCGCGGCGACCCTGGAAGAGAAGCTCGGTAAGATCTTCGAGAAACTCGGCATGTGAGGTGTTGGTTATGATGCAACCTGCTATGAAACCCGTTGAAGAACATTCGCCCAGCGATATCATTGCCCGCATCGGCAGCCTGACACGCATGCTGCGTGACAGCCTGCGTGAACTGGGGCTGGACCAGGCAATCGCAGAAGCGGCGGAAGCGATTCCTGATGCGCGTGACCGTCTGGACTACGTTGTGCAGATGACCGCGCAAGCGGCTGAACGTGCGCTGAACAGCGTTGAAGCGTCACAACCGCACCAGGATGCGATGGAAAAGGGCGCAAAAGCGCTGACCAAACGCTGGGATGAGTGGTTTGAGAATCCTATCGAGCTGGCGGATGCCCGCGAGCTGGTGACGGATACCCGTCAGTTCCTGGGCGATGTACCGGGCCACACCAGCTTCACCAACGCTCAGCTGCTGGACATCATGATGGCGCAGGATTTCCAGGACCTGACCGGTCAGGTGATCAAGCGCATGATGGATGTGATTCAGGAGATTGAACGTCAGCTGCTGATGGTGCTGCTGGAGAACATCCCGGAACCGGCTGCACGTCCGAAACGCGAGAACGAAAGCCTGCTCAATGGCCCACAGCTCGACGCCACCAAAGCGGGCGTTGTGGCAAGCCAGGATCAGGTAGACGACCTGCTGGACAGCCTCGGCTTCTGATACGCCTTTCCGCCTCAGGTGTGCATGCGCCTGAGGCGGTTAACGCAGAATCACCGAAAAGAGCCCGAATAAACGGGCTTTTCCCGCCATTGGATTTCCTCTGCGCTGGCATGATACCCGTGACGTAATGGGCTGAGCATGCACTGTGGCAGAAGAGAACGACGACAAAACAGAAGCCCCCACACCCCACCGACTTGAAAAAGCGCGTGAGGAAGGGCAGATCCCCCGATCCCGAGAGCTGACATCCCTGCTGATCCTTATTGTGGGTGTGTGCATCATCTGGTGGGGTGGGGAGTCGCTCGCCCGAAAACTGGCCGGGATGCTCTCTGCCGGATTACGTTTCGACCACAGTATGGTCAACGACCCAAACCTTATCCTCAGCCAGATTATTCAGCTTATTAAAGGGGCCATGGTCGCACTGCTGCCACTGATTACCGGGGTGGTGCTGGTCGCGCTGATCTCGCCGGTGATGCTTGGCGGTCTGGTCTTTAGCACCAAATCGCTGCAACCAAAATTTTCCAAACTGAACCCGCTGTCCGGCATCGCGAAAATGTTCTCCGCACAGACCGGGGCAGAATTGCTTAAAGCCATCCTCAAAGCAGCGCTGATGGGCAGTGCCGCGGGGTTTTACCTGTGGCACAACTGGCCGGAAATGATGCGGCTTATCAGCGAGTCGCCTCTGACCGCGATGAGCAATGCATTGAATCTGGTCGGACTCTGCGCGCTGCTGGTGGTCCTCAGCATTATTCCGATGGTGGGGTTCGACGTCATCTTCCAGCTGTACAGCCATTTCAAAAAACTGCGCATGTCCCGTCAGGATATCCGTGACGAATATAAGCAGATGGAAGGTGACCCGCACGTGAAAGGGCGTATCCGCCAGATGCAGCGCGCCGCCGCCCGTCGACGGATGATGGAAGATGTGCCGAAAGCCGACGTTATTGTCACCAACCCGACCCACTATTCCGTTGCGCTGCAGTACGACGAAAACAAAATGAGCGCGCCGAAAGTGGTGGCGAAGGGGGCGGGCTTAATCGCCCTGCGCATCCGCGAGATTGGCACGGAAAACCGGGTGCCAATACTGGAAGCGCCGCCGCTGGCGCGTGCGTTGTACCGCCACGCGGAAATTGGACAACAGATCCCAGGACAACTCTACGCCGCCGTGGCGGAAGTGCTGGCCTGGGTATGGCAGTTGAAACGCTGGCGTCTGGCTGGCGGTCAACGACCTGTCAAACCTGAGAACCTTCCGGTGCCTGCTGCGCTGGATTTTATGAACGAGAAGGACACTGATGGCTAATCTGGTGGCAATGTTGCGCCTGCCCGGCAACCTGAAATCGACCCAATGGCAGATCCTTGCCGGGCCGATCCTCATCCTGCTAATCCTGTCGATGATGGTATTGCCGCTGCCGGCATTCATCCTCGACCTGCTTTTCACTTTCAACATTGCGTTGTCCATCATGGTGTTGCTGGTGGCGATGTTCACCCAGCGTACCCTTGAGTTTGCGGCGTTCCCGACCATCCTGCTGTTTACCACCCTGTTACGACTGGCGCTGAACGTGGCGTCCACGCGTATCATCCTGATGGAAGGCCACACCGGCGCGGCAGCAGCGGGTAAAGTGGTTGAGGCCTTTGGCCACTTCCTCGTGGGCGGTAACTTTGCCATCGGCATCGTGGTGTTTGTCATCCTCGTTATCATCAACTTTATGGTTATCACCAAAGGTGCAGGGCGTATTGCGGAAGTGGGTGCGCGCTTTGTGCTGGACGGGATGCCGGGTAAGCAGATGGCGATCGACGCCGACCTTAACGCCGGGCTTATCGCGGAAGATGAAGCGAAAAAACGCCGTGCGGAAGTGACCCAGGAAGCGGACTTCTACGGCTCAATGGACGGTGCAAGTAAGTTTGTGCGCGGTGACGCCATCGCGGGCATTCTCATCATGGTGATTAACGTGGTGGGTGGCCTGCTTGTTGGGGTGCTGCAGCATGGCATGGGCATGGGCCAGGCGGCTGAAAGCTATACGCTGCTGACCATTGGTGACGGTCTGGTTGCCCAGATCCCGGCACTGGTCATTTCTACCGCCGCGGGCGTTATTGTTACCCGCGTCAGTACCGATCAGGACGTTGGCGAGCAGATGGTTGGCCAGCTGTTCAGCAACCCGCGCGTCATGCTGCTGGCGGCGGCGGTGCTGGGGCTGCTCGGCCTGGTACCTGGCATGCCGAACCTGGTGTTCCTGCTGTTCACGGCAGCACTGCTGGGCCTTGCCTGGTGGATGCGTGGCCGTGAAATGAAACCCGCGGCAGAACCTGTACCGGTAAAAATGCCGGAGAACACGCAGGCCGTGGAAGCCACCTGGAACGACGTTCAGCTGGAAGATTCGCTGGGGATGGAAGTGGGTTACCGTCTGATCCCGATGGTCGATTTCCAGCAGGATGGCGAACTGCTTGGCCGCATCCGCAGTATCCGGAAAAAGTTCGCCCAGGATATGGGCTTCCTGCCGCCGGTTGTGCACATCCGCGACAACATGGATCTTCCGCCTGCCCGCTACCGTATTCTGATGAAAGGGGTTGAGATTGGCAGCGGCGATGCGTATCCAGGCCGCTGGCTGGCGATTAACCCGGGCACAGCCGCCGGTACGCTGCCGGGTGAACAGACCATCGATCCCGCGTTTGGTCTGGCCGCTATCTGGATTGAAAGCGCGCTCAAAGAGCAGGCGCAAATTCAGGGGTATACCGTGGTGGAGGCCAGTACCGTGGTCGCTACCCATCTTAACCACCTGATTGGACAGTTCTCAGCAGAGCTGTTTGGCCGTCAGGAAGCACAGCAGTTACTCGACCGCGTGAGCCAGGAGATGCCGAAGCTGACGGAGGATCTGGTGCCGGGCGTGCTGACGTTGACCACGCTGCATAAGGTGCTGCAAAACCTGCTTGATGAAAAAGTGCCGATCCGCGATATGCGCACCATTCTGGAAACCCTCGCCGAGCACGCGCCGCTGCAAAGCGATCCGCATGAGCTGACGGCGGTGGTGCGCGTGGCGCTGGGCCGCGCGATCACCCAGCAGTGGTTCCCGGGCACCGGTGAAGTGCAGGTGATTGGCCTGGATACGCCGCTGGAACGTCTGCTGCTGCAGGCCCTGCAGGGCGGTGGCGGGCTGGAGCCGGGTCTGGCGGACCGTCTGCTGGCGCAAACACAGGAGGCGCTGGCGCGTCAGGAGATGCTGGGGGCACCGCCGGTGCTGCTGGTGAACCATGCGCTGCGTCCGCTGCTGTCACGCTTCCTGCGCCGTAGCCTGAACCAGCTGGTGGTGCTGTCGAATCTGGAGCTGTCTGATAATCGCCATATTCGTATGACGGCGACGATTGGAGGTAAATAATGCGTAAGTGGTTAGGGCTATTACTCTTCCCGCTGGTGGCGCAGGCCGCGGGCGAAGGGAGCTGGCAGGCCAGCAGCATCGGCGTGACCCTCAGCAACCGTGGCGTGGCGATGTCGTCGCGTCCGCTGGCGCCTTCTGAACCGGTGTCCGGTCAGATGAGCCTGGTGGTGTGGAACTACTCGCTGATTGGCCCGACGCCTGCCGGGCTGCAGGTGCGTCTGTGCTCCCAGAGCCGTTGCACGGAAATTGACGGAGAGAGCGGCACTACCCAGGCGTTTAACGGCGTACCTGCGGTAGAACCTTTACGCTTTATCTGGGAAGTGCCGGGCGGCGGGCGGTTGATCCCGGCGCTCAAGGTGCAGAGTAATTCCGTTATCGTTAACTACCGCTAGTTGCCTGCCTCAACGCCCGTTATCAACGTTTATGATAGCGGGCTCGCAAAAATGACCTCACCTTTTGAAGTAATAGAAACGCTGTTTTATAAATCAGTGATGCACGTAATGACACTCTTTGCATTTTTGCCAGCCTTTGCGGTGTGATGGCAGAAACAGAAAGGTTTCCACAGTGCGTTAATTCTACTGTAGCCGTGTAAAAACTCCCGGACGAGGTTTGCTTACAGGGGGTCTCCTAAAACTGATTAGGGTTGACGGCAATGAAAACACGAAAAATTGGACTCGCAAACTATCTTGCATACGGGGCAGGGGATTTCCTCGGCGCTGGAACGACCGCGCTGACGGCGGCCTGGCTTTTGTATTTTTATACGACCTTCTGTGGACTCACACCGATTGAAGCGACCTTTATTTTTGCTGCTGCAAGGGTACTGGACGCAGTGGTCAGCCCGCTGATGGGCTTTTTAACCGATAACTTTGGCACCACCTGGCTGGGCAAACGTTTTGGCCGTCGCAAGTTCTTTATTCTGCTCGGCATTCCCTGCGTCTTCAGCTACTCCCTGATGTGGGTTGGGGAGATGAATTTCTGGTACTACCTGCTGACCTATCTGGTCTTCGATATTGTCTACACCATGATTCTGGTGCCGTATGAAACGCTGGTCCCGGAGATGACCGATGACTTTAAACAGAAAACGAAATTCTCCGGTGCGCGTATTTCGATGGCGCAGATGTCCGCTATCCTGGCTTCGTTCCTGCCGGGGATCCTGCTGACCCACTTTGGTAAAGACAACGCGATTTCATTCTTCTACGCAAGCCTGGTCTTCTCGGTGCTGTGCGCGCTGATGCTGACCTTTGTCTGGTTCTTCACCTGGGAGCGCCCGCGCGAGGAGTGGTCCGAAGCTGCCCTGCGCGCGGAAGAAGAGAAGAAAAAACTGACCCTGGGCCAGAGCCTGAATCGCCTGTTTGTGGAGTTAAGCTCGACGCTGCGCATCAAGATTTTCCGTCAGCACCTGGGCATGTACCTTGGCGGCTACATTGCGCAGGACGTCTTCAACGCCGTCTTTACCTATTACGTGGTGTTTGTGCTGATGCAGGAGGCGTCAATGGCGTCGAACCTGCTGGGCACGATGGCCATCTTCCAGTTCCTTGCCGTGATTGGGATGATCCCGCTGTGCATTCGCTTTGGGCCTGCGCCGTCTTACCGCATGGTGGTGGTGCTGTTTGGCCTGGCCTCTCTCTCCTACGCCGTGCTGTATTATGCCGGGCTGAGCGACGTTTACGCTTTGCTGCTGCTTATCTCCGCGGTTGCCGGTCTTGGTCGCGGCGGTATCAACTATGTGCCGTGGAACACCTATACCTACATTGCTGACGTGGACGAGGTGATCACCGGCCAGCGTCGTGAGGGCATCTTCGCCGGTATCATGACACTGACCCGAAAAGCGTCTCAGGCCGGTGCGGTAATGCTGGTGGGCATCGTGATGCAGATGTCCGGCTTTGTCAGCGGTCAGAAAACCCAGCCTGCTGAAGTCAGCCACACCATTCTGCTGATTTTGAGCGTGGGAACCCTTCTGGTGCTGTTATGTGGCTTCCTGGTCTCCCTGCGCTTCAGGCTCAATCTACAAACCCACAGCACGCTGCGCGAAGAGACCGCGAAAATGCGCGAATCGGGCCGCGCCATGCCTGAAGCGGCCACCCCGCACGCCCGCGCCACCGTGGAAATGCTGGCCGGTATGCCGTTCGAATCCTTGTGGGGGAATAACAACATTGGTTATCTCAATCGCAATAAACCAGCGGCTCCTTCGCTGAAGGAACGTGCGGTACTGAATTCGACATACAACAGAGGTTAAGATGATGAAAGTTTGGCCTGTCAAACATAGCCCCTTGCTGCGTCAGCCAGAGCGTTTTATCGCCAGGGACGAGCTGAAATCGCTGATTCAGAAGGTGACGCATAACCTGGTCAATATCCACGACAAAACGGGTGAATTTTTGCTGCGGCTGGACGACGGGCGCGTCATAGATACCAAAGGCTGGGCAGGGTGGGAGTGGACGCACGGCGTCGGGTTGTACGGTATCTGGCAGTACTACTGCCAGACCGGCGACGACGGAATGCGCGACATTATCGACAGCTGGTTTGCGGACCGTTTTGCACAAGGGGCAACCACCAAAAACGTGAATACCATGTCGCCGTTCCTGACGCTGGCGTACCGCTATGAAGAGACCCGAAATCCGGCCTGGCTGCCGTGGCTGGAGAGCTGGGCGGAGTGGGCGATGCATGAGATGCCGCGTACCGAACACGGCGGCATGCAGCACATTACCCTGGCGGAAGAGAACGCGCAGCAGATGTGGGATGACACGCTGATGATGACGGTCCTGCCGCTGGCCAAAATTGGCAAGCTGCTGAACAAACCGGAATACGTTGAGGAGGCCGTGTACCAGTTCCTGCTGCATGTGCAGAACCTGATGGACCGGGAGACCGGGCTGTGGTTCCACGGCTGGAACTATGACGGCAACCATAACTTTGCCCATGCCCGCTGGGCGCGTGGCAACAGCTGGCTCACCATTGTGATCCCGGACTTCCTCGAACTGGTTGATCTGCCGGAAAACAACGCCGTGCGCCGTTATCTGACGCAGGTGCTCAATGCGCAGATTGCCGCGCTGGCGACATGTCAGCACGACAGTGGCCTGTGGCATACGCTGCTCGACGACCCAGACTCATACCTGGAGGCGTCGGCCACGGCAGGCTTTGCCTACGGTATTCTTAAGGCCGTGCGTAAACGCTATGTGGCGGCGGAATACGCTGAGGTCGCGGAGAAAGCCATCAGAGGGATTGTGAAAAACATCTCGCCGGAAGGGGAGCTGCTGCAAACGTCGTTCGGAACCGGGATGGGGAGCGATCTGGAGTTTTACCGCCAGATCCCGCTGACGTCGATGCCGTACGGTCAGGCAATGGCAATCCTCTGTTTGACGGAGTATTTGCGGAAGTACTTCTGATCATAAAAAAACCCGGCGATGATAGCCGGGTTTTTTGTATTACATACGTTCTACGGTTTCGATACCCAAGGTATCCAGACCCAGCTTCAGGGTCTTCGCCGTCAGCTGCGCCAGCTTCAGGCGGCTGTTGCGGACCGATTCATTTTCCGCAGACAGAATAGGGCAGTGCTCGTAGAAGCCGGAGAACAGACCGGCCAGATCGTACAGGTAAGCACACATCACATGCGGCGTACCGTCGCGTGCAACCACGGACAGCGTCTCTTCAAACTGCAGCAGACGGGCCGCCAGCTGGGCTTCACGATCTTCGGTAATGGTGACGGTCGCATTCGCCAGCACGCTTTCATCGATATTCGCTTTACGGAACACCGAGAGCACGCGGGTGTAGGCATACTGCATGTACGGCGCGGTGTTACCTTCAAACGCCAGCATGTTGTCCCAGTCGAAGATATAGTCGGTGGTACGGTTCTTGGAGAGATCCGCGTATTTCACCGCACCGATACCCACGGCGTTCGCCAGTTTTTCCAGCTCCTCGGCCGGCATATCCGGGTTCTTCTCTGCCACCAGGCGACGGGCGCGTTCCAGCGCTTCGTCCAGCAGGTCGGACAGCTTCACCGTACCGCCCGCACGGGTTTTGAACGGCTTGCCGTCTTTACCCAGCATCATGCCGAACATGTGGTGTTCCAGCGGTACGCAATCGGGAACATAACCGGCTTTACGCACGATAGTCCACGCCTGCATCAGGTGCTGGTGCTGACGGGAGTCGATGTAGTACAGCACGCGGTCAGCATGCAGCGTTTCGTAACGGTACTTCGCACAGGCGATATCGGTGGTGGTGTAGAGGTAGCCGCCATCCTTTTTCTGGATGATCACGCCCATCGGTTCGCCTTCCTTGTTTTTGTACTCATCAAGGAATACGACCGTTGCGCCTTCGCTCTCAACCGCCAGATGTTTGGCCTTCAGGTCGGCCACAATGCCCGGCAGCATTGGGTTATAGAGGCTTTCACCCATCACGTCGTCGCGGGTCAGGGTGACGTTCAGACGGTTATAGGTGAGCTGGTTCTGGGACATGGTGATGTCCACCAGCTTGCGCCACATCTCCAGGAAATACGGGTCGCCGCCCTGCAGTTTCACCACATAGCTACGCGCGCGCTCGGCGAAGGCTTCATCTTCGTCGTAGTGTTTTTTGGCTTCACGGTAGAACCCTTCCAGGTCCGCCAGCGCCATTTCACCCGCGTTTTCCTGCTGCTGTTTTTCCAGGTAAGCAATCAGCATACCGAACTGGGTACCCCAGTCGCCCACGTGGTTCGCGCGGATCACCTTGTGACCGAGGAACTCAAGGGTGCGTACTGCCGCGTCACCGATGATGGTGGAGCGCAGGTGGCCAACGTGCATCTCTTTCGCGACGTTTGGCGCGGAGTAGTCAATCACCACGGTCTGTGGCTCTGGCTGGGTTACGCCCAGACGGTCAGATTTCAGCGCTGCGTCAACGTGGCTTGCTAGGAAGGCCGGCTCAAGGAAAATGTTGATAAAGCCCGGGCCAGCGATTTCGGTTTTGCTGGCAATGCCGGTGAGATCCAGATGAGTCAGCACCTGCTCAGCCAGTTGTCGCGGCGGCATGCCCAGTTTTTTAGCCACTGCCATCACGCCATTAGCCTGATAGTCGCCAAACTGTACTTTCGCTGACTGACGAACCTGCGGTTCGCAATCCGCAGGCGCACCTGCGGCAATCAGTGCCTGACTGACTTTTTCTGAGAGAAGAGCCTGAATATTCACCTGGATACCTTACGTTTTTGATGCGGGCTGACTGCCACCCGCGCCAGTTAAAGAATGAGGGCGGGAGTATACTGCAAATGCCTTCTGGCGTCAGCACTGCGGGGGGCGAAGATTGCGCAGAATCCAGGCTAAGAAAGCATGCATAATCATGCAGTGATAAAAAGCGTCATTCCGCGGTTGGTCAAAAGGGGGCAACAGAGTAAATTAGCGGCTTTGCGACACGATAAGAGACTGACTTATGGCGAACTGGCAATCCATTGACGAACTGCATGATATTTCCGCAGATTTACCGCGCTTCACCCAGGCGTTCACAGAACTTGCCACCCGTCTTGGTCTGGACATCGCACCGCTTGAGGCCGATCACATCTCCTTGCGCTGTCATCAGAACGCCACCGCCGAGCGCTGGCGTCGCGGGTTTGAACAGTGCGGGGAACTGCTCTCTGAGAACATCATCAACGGCCGTCCTATCTGTCTGTTTAAACTTCATGAGCCGGTCTGCGTAGCGCACTGGCAATTTAGCGTTGTTGAACTGCCGTGGCCGGGAGAAAAACGTTACCCGCATGAAGGCTGGGAGCACATCGAAATCGTGCTGCCAGGCGAGCCCGACACGCTGAATGCGCGCGCGCTGGCGCTGCTGTCTGATGAGGGGTTGAGCAAGCCGGGTATCTTTGTGAAAACGAGTTCACCAAAAGGCGAGCGCGAGCGTTTACCGAACCCGACGCTGGCCGTGACTGACGGACAGGTGACGGTGAAGTTCCATCCCTGGACGATAGAACAGATTGTTGCCAGCGAAGAGTAAGCGTTGTGACGACACGCGAAGACCGACCGGGAGCGGCGTGTCATGATGGTGCATTACGCGAAATTTAAGGAGGAGTGGATGGCGCGGCTGGAGATTTGCTGTTACAGCGTGGAGTGTGCCGTGACGGCGCAACAGCGGGGGGCTGACCGCATTGAACTGTGCGCGGCACCGAAAGAAGGGGGGTTAACGCCCTCGTACGGTGTGTTGAAGTCTGCCCGTCAGGCTGTCACCGTTCCGGTACACCCTATCATTCGTCCTCGGGGCGGTGATTTTTGTTACACGGCAGGCGAGTTCAATGCCATGCTTGACGATATCGCCCTTGTTCGCGATCTGGGTTTTCCGGGGCTGGTGACGGGACTGCTCGATGAAGAAGGTAACGTCGATGTACCGCGGATGCGCCAGGTAATGGCGGCCGCGAAGGGGATGGCGGTAACATTTCATCGCGCGTTCGATATGTGTAAAAACCCATTGCAAGCCTTTGATACCCTTGCGGAACTTGGCGTGGCGCGTGTGCTGACATCGGGCCAGCAGTCGTCGGCTGAAAAAGGACTGCAATTAATTACGGAACTAAAAGCACATTCCGGTGTTCCAATAATAATGGCGGGTGCGGGAGTCCGTGCCAGCAATCTGGAACTGTTTTTAAACGCCGGGGTGGAAGAGCTGCACAGCTCTGCCGGGAAATGGATACCGTCGCCCATGCGTTATCGCAATACAGGGTTGTCTATGTCGACGGATGCTGAAGCGGATGAGTACTCACGCTACGGTGTAGATGGAGAGTCGGTTGCGGAAATGAAATCGCTGATTGAACGTCATCACGTGTAGCAACGTACCGATTTTTACCGCGCATCATGTCGCCCAATATGATGCTTGCTTGTACCAGGCCCCTGCCAATTACACAGGGGCCTTTTTTTCTCCTTCATATTTCAAGCCGCAGCTGCGTTGGCTGCCTCGCTCCCCCCAGTCACTTACTGATGTAAGCTCCTGGGGATTCGCTGCGTTGCCGCCTTGCTGCAACTTGAAATATTTTGGAGAAAACCTGCGATGACCAGGCCGGGTAAGGCGCAGCCGCCACCCGGCTAAAAGGCTACGGCTTCGTGGCAATCAACACCGCACGCATTGGCGCCGGATAGCCTTCAACGGTTTTGCTGTGGTCGGTTGGGTCAAGGAACTGCTCCAGCGATTCGGTCACCATCCACTCCGTGCGGCGTTGCTCCTCAATGGAGGTCACGCAGACGTCGGCGATGCGCACATCCACAAACCCGCACTTCTCCAGCCAGTTTTTCAGCGCCAGCGCGGAAGGAATGAAGTAGACGTTGCGCATTTGCGCGTAACGATCGCCGGGAACCAGAACGGTATTTTCATCGCCTTCGACCACCAGCGTTTCCAGCACCAGTTCGCCGCCGCTGACCAGCTGATCTTTCAGCTGCCATAAATGCTCCAGCGGGGAACGGCGGTGGTACAGCACGCCCATGGACAAGACAGTATCAAACGCTTTCAGCGCGGGCAGTTGCTCAATGCCCAGCGGCAGCAAATGCGCGCGCTGGTCGTTACCCAGTAGCTTACGCACGGCTTCGAACTGGCACAGGAACAACTGCATCGGGTCGATGCCAACGGCTAAATGCGCGCCCGCGCCAATCATGCGCCACATGTGGTAACCGCTACCGCAGCCGACGTCCAGAATGGTACGCCCGGTCAGGTCGGAGAGGTGCGGCAGCACGCGATCCCATTTCCAGTCGGAGCGCCATTCAGTATTGATATTCACCCCGTAGAGCGAAAACGGTCCTTTGCGCCACGGCATCAGGTTACGCATCAGCGTTTCGATGCGATTAATCTGCCCGGCGGGCAGCGGCTCTGCGCTTTCTGCCGTGACGCTGTGCAGCAGATCCAGACGGTGAGGCGTCAGCTCCGGCAGAAACTCCACCGCATTTGACCACTGCTTCAACAGCCCATGCTGCTGATCGCGCTGCCAGGTGGCAATCTGCGCAGGCAGCGTCTCCAGCCAGTGGGAGAGATGGTTTTTTGCAATCAACTGATAGAAGTTACCGAACTCAATCATGCCGCGTCCTCAGCTTTCAGCGCCACCAGGGAGCCAAAGTTAAAGCACTGGAACCACAGTTCGCTGTGCTCAAAGCCTGCCTGGCGCAGACGCGCTTTATGGGTTTCCACGGAGTCCGTCAGCATCACGTTTTCCAGCATGCTGCGTTTCTGGCTAATCTCCAGCTCGCTGTAGCCGTTTGCACGTTTGAAATCGTGGTGCATGTTGAACAGCAGTTCGCCGACGGTCGCGTCTTCAAAGCTGAATTTCTCAGACAGCACCAGCGCGCCACCGGGGTTAAGGCCCTGATAAATTTTGTCCAGCAGCCGCTGGCGGTCATCGGGCACCAGGAACTGCAGGGTAAAATTCAGCACGACCATCGAGGCGTTGTGGATTTCGATGTCACGAATGTCGCCTTCAACGACCTCGACCGGAGTTGCCGCTTTCCAGGCATCAATATGACGGCGGCAGCGTTCAACCATCGCCGGGGAGTTATCGACGGCAATGATCTTACAGCCTTCGTGATGAACGTTACGACGTACCGACAACGTTGCCGCGCCGAGCGAGCAGCCCAGGTCATACACCTGCGTGCCGGGTTGAACGAAGCGCTCAGCCAGCATGCCGATCATGGAGATAATATTGGAATAACCGGGAACAGAGCGCTGGATCATATCCGGGAAGACTTCGGCTACCCGTTCATCGAAGGTCCAGTCGCCCAGGCTGGCGATAGGCGCGGAAAAAAGCGTGTCGCGATCTGACATAACGTAAAAATCCGGGAAAAATAAAGTGGCGTATTGTGCGCTAACGGAAGGAGAAAACCAACTCCCACGGCATATACCAAAGGTTAGCCAGCACCATCAGCAAAAGCGAACACCATGTCGCGCTCATGCCGGAACGACGCCAGCGGAATAAGCGGTGGTGAAAGCCGTAATAATGCATTAACCGACCCGCAATCAGCAGCAGGCCACAAATGTGTACCATCCAGGTTTCGGCGCCATTCATCTCCATAAACAGCAGCAAAATGAGTGCCACCGGAATGTACTCAACCGCGTTGCCGTGGATACGGATAGCGCTTTGCAGTTCGGAAAACCCCCCGTCGCCGTATGAGACGCGGTACTGCATTCTGAGTCGCACAACATCAAATGAAAATTTAATCAGCAGTAATGCACCTAGCACCGCATACAACGCGCTGACCATACAAACTCCCTGTGTTTTGGCAGATGGCGTCTCTATGATATGGCGTGATCTCAGAAAAGAGAAGATTGTTGTGGGATGGAGGGCGCGCTGCCGAGCGACGGAACCGCGGTTTGCAGGGCCTGCCAGAGCGTATCGACCAGTTCGGGGGCCTGGGCGATATCCGGCGTATGTAAAAAAAGATACGGCGTGGTGGTCTGTTCCCATTTCGCTAACGTGTGCAGCCAGACGGCGAACATCTCCTGATTTTGCTGCATATTGTCGCTGCCGATAAACCGGACCATCGGATTGTGCGCGGTTACGATAGCGTGGACCGGGACTTTGGGCTTCTTGCGCTGGGCATCAATAATGGCTTCGTTATGCGCAATTGCGCTGTGAACAGGACGACTGTCAAGGATGACGCGGTTGACTGAGCGCTCATGCAATCCCCGGTTGAGTGCTTTCTCTACCTCGCCTTTGGCAAAAAATTCAGGATGTCTCACTTCAACGCCGTAGGTAAAGTCCCGGGGCAGGCCATCAAGAAATGGCCAGAGCGCGGGCAGATCGCGCGGACCAAAGGTGGCGGGAAGCTGCAGCCAGTACTGGCCGATACGGTTTGCCAGTGGCGACATTCGGCCAAAAAACTCTTCGGTTAAATCACCGCAGTTACGCAGGGCGGCGTTATGGGAGATGGTTGCCGGAAATTTAAAGCAGAAGCGGAAATCATCCGTGGTTTGATCCCGCCAGCGCTCGACAATCTCTGCCCGGGGAAGGGCATACAGCGTGGTGTTACCCTCCACGCAGTTAAAGTGCCGGGCGTACTCTTCAAGGCTGGTTATGCCAAGGCGCACCCATTTCGGGTGCGACCACTGGGGCAGGCCCACATACATCATAACGCGCTTAAAATCTCATCCGTGCTGCGCACGCGACCGATGCGCGGGAAAATATGGGTCATGCTGCCCTGGTGTTGTTCCGCAGAAGCCGCGCTACATGCGTCTTCGGCAATCACCAGGTTAAAGCCCAACTCCCAGGCGTTACGGGCGGTGGATTCCACGCCAATGTTGGTGGAGATCCCGCACAGGATAATGGTGTCGATACCGCGGCGGCGCAGCTGTAGCTCCAGGTCGGTGCCATAGAAGGCGCCCCACTGGCGTTTGGTCACTTCGATATCGCTGTCGCGTTTGCCGAGCGAGACCGGATATGTCCACCAGTTGTCCGGCAGGGCGTGCGCGGGCGCCTGAGCGTCAACCGGCTGTTTTAACGCTTCGGCAAAATCGGCCGACCAGCCAACGCGCACCATGACAACCGGTGCGCCGCTGGCGCGGCATTTTTCCGCCAGACGGGCGGCACGGCTGACAACATCATCAGCGGTGTGCGGGCCACCGGCAAAGGGAAGGATCCCTTCCTGTAGATCAATCACCACCAGGGCGGTTTTGCGGGCATCAAGTGTCAGCATGGTAACTCCAGTTAAATGAATCGCTTCCGTTACACCTTACGACGTTATGGCCTGTTATCGGTCGGATAATTTTGTTAATTTTTGTGAGAATGCGCAATAAGAGTGCAGCAAACGTGCGTCTGGCCGTGCTTCGCTCTTATCGTCCGGCGGAATTTCCAGTATAATAGCCGCCTTTTTTCATCCAGTTGTGACATACAGAAAGCTGCGACATAGTAGCCTGCATACCAGGCGACATTTAGCCTGCGGCTAATTAAGGGATATCTCATGCGTACAGAATATTGCGGGCAGCTGCGTCAGTCCCACGTCGGACAGCAGGTGACCCTGTGTGGTTGGGTCAACCGTCGTCGTGATCTTGGTAGCCTTATCTTCATCGATATGCGCGACCGCGAAGGTATCGTTCAGGTGTTCTTCGATCCGGATCGCGCGGACGCGTTGAAGCTGGCTTCTGAGCTGCGTAATGAGTTCTGCATTCAGGTCACCGGCACCGTACGTGCGCGTGACGAGAAAAACGTCAACGCAGATATGGCGACCGGTGCCATTGAAGTGCTGGCCTCCGATCTGACGATCATCAACCGTGCTGAAGCGCTGCCGCTGGACTCCAACCACGTCAACACTGAAGAAGCGCGTCTGAAATACCGCTACCTGGATCTGCGTCGCCCGGAGATGGCACAGCGCCTGAAAACCCGTGCGAAAATCACCAGCCTGGTGCGTCGCTTTATGGATGACCACGGTTTCCTCGATATCGAAACCCCGATGCTGACCAAAGCCACGCCGGAAGGCGCGCGCGATTACCTGGTGCCATCCCGCGTTCATAAAGGCAAATTCTACGCGCTGCCGCAGTCTCCACAGCTGTTTAAACAGCTGCTGATGATGTCCGGCTTCGATCGCTACTATCAGATCGTAAAATGCTTCCGTGACGAAGACCTGCGCGCTGACCGTCAGCCAGAATTTACCCAGATCGATGTGGAAACCTCCTTCATGACCGCTGAGCAGGTGCGTGAAGTGATGGAAGCGCTGGTGCGCAGCCTGTGGAATGACGTGAAGGGCGTGGAGCTGGGCGACTTCCCCATTATGACCTTCGCCGAAGCCGAGCGTCGTTACGGCTCCGACAAACCAGACCTGCGTAACCCTATGGAGTTGGTGGACGTTGCTGACCTGGTGAAATCCGTTGAGTTTGCGGTGTTTGCCGGCCCGGCTAACGATCCGAAAGGCCGCGTAGCAGCCCTGCGTGTTCCGGGCGGTGCAGCGCTTAGCCGTAAGCAGATTGACGACTACGGCAACTTCATCAAGATCTACGGCGCGAAAGGTCTGGCCTATATTAAAGTAACCGAGCGTGCGAAAGGTCTGGAAGGTATCACCAGCCCGGTGGCGAAGTTCCTGAACGCGGAGATTGTAGAAGCGATCCTTGAGCGCACCGGCGCACAGGATGGCGACATGATCTTCTTCGGCGCTGACAACAAGAAAATTGTTGCCGATGCAATGGGCGCGCTGCGTCTGAAATTGGGCAAAGATCTGAACCTCACTGACGAGAGCAAATGGGCGCCGTTGTGGGTTATCGACTTCCCGATGTTTGAAGACGACGGTGAAGGCGGCCTGACTGCCATGCACCACCCGTTCACCTCGCCAAAAGACATGACGGCGGCAGAGCTGAAAGCGGCACCGGAAGAGGCAGTCGCGAACGCCTACGATATGGTTATCAACGGCTATGAAGTGGGTGGCGGCTCCGTGCGTATTCACAGCGGTGAGATGCAGCAGACGGTGTTCGGCATTCTGGGCATCAACGAACAGGAACAGCGCGAGAAGTTCGGCTTCCTGCTGGATGCGCTGAAGTACGGTACGCCGCCTCACGCAGGCCTGGCATTCGGTCTCGACCGTCTGACTATGCTGCTGACCGGCACCGACAACATCCGTGACGTTATCGCCTTCCCGAAAACCACCGCAGCGGCGTGTCTGATGACCGAAGCGCCAAGCTTCGCTAACCCGGCCGCACTGGCTGAGCTGGGTATCGACGTGGTGAAAAAGGAAGAGAAAAACTGATATGGCATATAAGCGTCCCGTTTCTGTCTTAGTTGTAATTTACGCTCAGGACACGAAGCGGGTGCTGATGTTGCAGCGGCGCGATGACCCTGAATTCTGGCAGTCGGTTACCGGCAGTCTGGAAGAGGGCGAAACCGCGCCGCAGGCCGCCGCGCGTGAAGTAAAGGAAGAGGTCACCATTGACGTTGCTTGCGAGCAACTGACCCTGAAGGACTGTCAGCGCACGGTGGAGTTCGAAATTTTTAGCCATTTACGTCATCGCTATGCACCGGGTATCGAGCGCAACACGGAATCGTGGTTCTGTCTCGCGCTCCCTCACGAACGGGAGATCGTGTTCACTGAACATCTGACCTACCGCTGGGTGGATGCGGCGGATGCCGCCGCACTGACCAAATCGTGGAGCAACCGGCAGGCGATTGAAGAATTTGTAATTAACGCAGCCTGAAAAGGCGCGATTTTTGGAGAACTTTTTATGGCAGGTCATAGTAAGTGGGCCAACACCAAACACCGCAAAGCGGCACAGGATGCCAAGCGCGGTAAGATCTTTACCAAAATCATTCGCGAGCTGGTGACAGCGGCGCGTCTGGGCGGCGGCGATCCTGCGTCTAACCCACGTCTGCGTGCGGCAGTAGATAAAGCGCTGTCCAACAACATGACGCGTGACACCCTGAACCGTGCTATCGCTCGTGGCGTGGGCGGTGATGAAGACACGAACATGGAAACCATCATTTATGAAGGTTACGGTCCTGGCGGCACCGCGGTAATGGTTGAATGTCTGTCCGACAACCGTAACCGTACCGTTGCAGAAGTGCGCCATGCGTTCACCAAAACCGGGGGTAACCTGGGGACTGACGGTTCTGTAGCGTACCTGTTCAGCAAAAAAGGCGTCATCTCCTTCGAGAAAGGCGACGAAGATGTCATCATGGAAGCGGCGCTGGAAGCGGGTGCGGAAGACGTAGTGACCTTCGACGATGGCGCTATCGATGTCTACACCGCGTGGGAAGAGATGGGCGCAGTACGTGATGCGCTGGAAGCGGCGGGCCTGAAAGCCGACAACGCTGAAGTCTCCATGATCCCGTCCACCAAAGCGGATATGGATGCTGAAACGGCACCAAAACTGCTGCGTCTGATCGACATGCTTGAAGACTGTGACGACGTGCAGGAAGTGTATCACAACGGTGAGATCTCTGATGAGGTTGCAGCGACTCTCTGATGAGAGCGTTTAAACCGTTTACGGGAGACGCGTGATGTCGATTATCCTTGGGATTGACCCCGGCTCACGCGTCACCGGTTACGGCGTTATCCGTCAGGTTGGACGCCAGTTAACCTACCTTGGCAGTGGCTGTATTCGCACCAAAGTTGAAGATCTGCCGTCGCGACTGAAGCTCATTTATGCGGGCGTGACGGAGATTATCACCCAGTTTCAGCCTGACTATTTCGCCATCGAGCAGGTCTTCATGGCGAAAAACGCCGATTCGGCGTTAAAGCTCGGTCAGGCGCGGGGCGTGGCAATTGTTGCTGCCGTGAACCAGGATCTTCCGGTATTTGAATACGCGGCAAGACAGGTCAAGCAGACGGTGGTGGGGATTGGTAGCGCGGAGAAAAGCCAGGTGCAGCACATGGTGCGTACCCTGTTGAAGCTCCCCGCGAACCCGCAGGCCGATGCCGCCGATGCGCTGGCAATTGCGATCACCCACTGTCATGTCAGCCAGAACGCGATGCAAATGAGCGAGTCGCGGCTCAATCTGGCGCGAGGCAGGTTACGATAATGAGAAATCAGGCTGGATGTTTATCCAGCCTTTTTTTATTATGTCGCAAATCAATAATTTTCCAGAACGCAGGAGCGTCACGTGATAGGCAGACTCAGAGGCATCATCATTGAAAAACACCCCCCGTTAGTGCTGCTGGAAGTGGGCGGCGTGGGCTATGAAGTCCATATGCCAATGACCTGCTTCTACGAGCTGCCGGACGCGGGCAAAGAGGCGATTGTCTTTACCCAGTTTGTGGTGCGTGAAGATGCTCAACTGCTCTATGGCTTCAACAACAAACAGGAACGCACCCTGTTCCGCGAGCTGATTAAAACCAACGGCGTCGGGCCGAAGCTGGCGCTGGCCATTCTCTCCGGTATGTCCGCCCAGCAGTTCGTGAATGCCGTTGAGCGCGAAGATCCTGCCGCGCTGATTAAGCTTCCGGGCATTGGTAAGAAAACGGCAGAGCGCCTGATTGTTGAGATGAAAGACCGCTTTAAAGGTCTGCATGGCGATCTCTTTACCCCTGCTGCCGATCTGGTGCTGACTTCGCCGGGTGCGCCTGTGTCGGATGATGATGCCGAGCAGGAAGCGGTTGCCGCGCTGGTGGCGCTGGGCTATAAACCTCAGGAGGCCAGCCGAATGGTGAGCAAAATTGCCAAACCGGATGCCAGCAGTGAAACTCTGATTCGTGAAGCGCTGCGCGCTGCATTGTGAGGTAAAGGATGATTGAAGCAGATCGCCTGATATCGGCAGGCACTATTCAGGCAGAGGACGTGGTGGATCGTGCGATCCGTCCGAAGTTGCTTGATGAGTATATTGGCCAGCCGCAGGTGCGTTCCCAGATGGAGATCTTCATCCAGGCGGCAAAGCTGCGCGGCGATGCGCTCGATCACCTGCTGATTTTCGGTCCTCCGGGTTTGGGGAAAACCACCCTGGCGAATATCGTTGCCAATGAAATGGGCGTGAACCTGCGTACCACGTCTGGCCCGGTGCTGGAAAAAGCAGGCGATCTGGCGGCGATGCTGACCAATCTTGAACCGCACGACGTGCTGTTTATCGATGAGATCCACCGCCTGTCGCCGGTGGTGGAAGAGGTTCTCTATCCGGCAATGGAAGACTACCAGCTGGATATCATGATCGGCGAAGGGCCTGCCGCGCGTTCGATCAAAATCGATCTGCCGCCGTTTACCCTGATTGGCGCCACCACCCGCGCCGGGTCGTTAACCTCTCCACTGCGCGACCGCTTTGGTATTGTGCAGCGCCTCGAGTTCTATCAGGTCGCCGACCTCCAGCATATCGTGGGCCGCAGTGCCCGCTATATGGGGCTGGATATGAGCGAAGAGGGGGCATTTGAAGTGGCGAAGCGTTCGCGCGGAACACCGCGTATCGCTAACCGCCTGCTGCGCCGCGTCCG
Organism: Enterobacter sp. 03-F-07-AD-ECC; assembly: GCF_047530935.1. Lineage (NCBI taxonomy): Bacteria > Pseudomonadati > Pseudomonadota > Gammaproteobacteria > Enterobacterales > Enterobacteriaceae > Enterobacter > Enterobacter sp. 03-F-07-AD-ECC. The sequence continues at coordinate 106,683 of NZ_JBLKBZ010000005.1, forward strand.
TGACTTTGCAGAAGTGAAGCACGATGGTTCTATTTCTGCCGAAATTGCTGCTCAGGCGCTGGATATGCTGAATGTCGATGCTGAGGGTTTTGACTACATGGACCGCAAGCTGCTGCTGGCGGTGCTGGACAAATTCTTTGGCGGGCCGGTCGGGCTGGATAACCTGGCGGCGGCAATCGGGGAAGAGCGTGAGACAATTGAAGATGTACTCGAACCGTATCTGATCCAGCAGGGCTTCCTGCAACGTACCCCGCGTGGGCGTATGGCCACGGTGCGGGCGTGGAATCATTTTGGTATCACGCCACCGGCAATGCCGTAATGCTTAATTCCCTCTCCCAGTGGGAGAGGGTTAGGATGAGGGCATCAGCGCCCTCGATATCAACTAGCGGTCTTCTTCATCATACTGAAAATAAACAGCACCGCCGCACACAGCACCACTGACGGCCCCGCAGGCGTGTCATAGAACGCCGAGAAGGTTAACCCGCCCGTGACCGCAATCATCCCGATAATCACCGCCACGCCTGCCATCTGCTCCGGCGTACGGGCAAAACGACGCGCGGTGGCCGCAGGAATAATCAGTAGCGACGTAATAATCAGCGCACCGACGAACTTCATCGCCACGCCGATGGTTAACGCCGTCACCAGCATCAGCAGCAGTTTCACCCGCTGCAGCTTCACGCCGTCTACAAACGCCAGATCCGGGCTGACGGTCATCGCCAGCAAATTACGCCACTGCCACAGCAGAATACCCAGCACCACCACCACGCCAATGGCAATAGCAATGAGATCTTCAGGCGTCACGGCGAGCAGGTCGCCAAACAGATAGGCCATCAGGTCAACGCGGATATTGGACATCAGGCTCACTACCACCAGGCCCAGCGACAGGGCGCTGTGCGCCATAATGCCGAGCAGGGTATCAATGGCGAGGTGAGGGCGTTTTTCCAGCCAGACCAGACCGGCGGCGAGGAGCAGCGTAACGACAATCACCGCATAGAACGGGTTGACGTCCAACAGCAAACCAAAGGCCACGCCCAGCAGTGAAGCATGGGCCAGGGTATCGCCGAAATAGGACATTCTGCGCCAGACCACAAACGAGCCAAGCGGACCCGCGGCGCAGGCGAGCATAATCCCGGCCAGCCAGCCGGGCAGTAACAGTTCAATCATGAGTGTCCATTTCCCCGGCGCAGGACAATTCGTCCCTGTAAATCATGGCGGTGGTTATGATGATGGCGATAAATACCCAGTTGTTCAGCCCCGCGAGGGCCGAACATAGAGATAAATTCGGGGTGCATTGACACCACTTCAGGCGTGCCGGAACAGCAGATATGATGGTTCAGACAGAGCACTTCGTCGGTTTTCGCCATCACCAGATGCAGGTCGTGGGAGACCATCAGCACCGCGCAGTTCAGTTCGTGGCGCAGCTGGTCAATTAAATCGTAAAGCGCGACCTGACCATTGACGTCCACACCCTGCGTTGGCTCATCCAGTACCAGCAGCTGGGGGCTGCTGAGCAGCGCCCGGGCAAGTAACACGCGCTGGGTTTCCCCGCCGGACAGTTTTTGCAGTGGCGCGTCCACCAGGTGGCCCGCCTGGACACGTTTCAGCGCCGGAAGAATATCGGCTTTACGCGTACCAGGGCGCAGGCGCAGGAAGCGGCTGACGGTCAGCGGCAGCGTGGCATCAAGATGTAATTTTTGCGGCACGTAGCCGATACGCAATTTTTCTTCACGCTTGATGACACCTTCATCAGGGGCTACCAGACCCAGCACCACGCGCACAAGGGTGGATTTACCCGCGCCGTTCGGACCGAGCAGCGTCAGAATTTTACCGGGCTTCAGATCCAGCGAGACGTCAGAAAGGACGCGGCGCTGACCGAAAGAGACCGAAACATTTTCAAGAGAAACCAAAGTTGTCATGTCAATTTAAGCTTGCAGAAGTCAACGAATGTTATAATATCACATTCCACGCATTCATTACGATGATTAGTCGCATTATGTTACATAAAAATACGCTTCTTTTCGCAGCATTATCCGCTGCCCTTTGGGGCACAACAGCACAAGATGTTAACGCTGCCGTTGTCGCTTCGCTCAAACCGCTGGGATTCATTGCATCGGCCATTGCAGATGGGGTGACGGAAACCCAGGTTCTGCTGCCCGATGGGGCCTCTGAGCATGATTATTCACTGCGTCCATCTGATGTAAAACGCTTACAAAACGCGGACTTAGTTGTCTGGATTGGGCCGGAGATGGAAGCCTTCATGCAGAAGTCTGCGAACCAGATCGCGGACACGAAAAAGGTCACCATTGCCGAACTTTCTGGCGTGAAACCGTTGCTCATGAAGGGGAGTGACGACGACGGTGACGAACACGAAGGTCATCATGCTCATGATGAAAAAGGTGACGGGGATCACCATCACGGCGAGTATAATATGCATCTTTGGCTCTCCCCAGAGATAGCGCGGCTTTCGGCGGTTGCAATCCATGACAAATTAGTGGAACTTATGCCGCAAAGTCGAGCCAAACTAGACGCCAACCTGAAAGATTTTGAGGCACAATTAGCCGCAACCGATAAGCAGGTGGGTAACGAGCTGGCACCGCTGAAAGGAAAAGGGTATTTCGTTTTTCATGACGCCTATGGCTATTACGAAAAACACTACGGCCTGACCCCGCGTGGCCATTTTACCGTCAACCCTGAAATTCAGCCTGGTGCGCAGCGTTTACATGAGATCAGAACACAGTTGGTTGAGCAAAAAGCGTCCTGCGTTTTTGCTGAGCCACAGTTCAGGCCAGCGGTCGTAGAAGCCGTGGCCAGGGGAACATCCGTGCGCATGGGAACCCTTGACCCGCTAGGAACGAACATCCAGTTGAGTAAAGCGAGCTATTCGCAGTTCCTCACTCAACTGGCGAACCAGTATGCGAGCTGCCTGAAAGGAGATTAACGAGGAAGTGAATACGTGCAACAGATAGCCCGCTCTGTCGCCCTGGCATTTAACAATCTGCCCCGACCCCATCGCGTTATGCTGGGGTCGCTTACAGTTCTCACCTTAGCGGTCGCCGTCTGGCGGCCCTATGTTTACCACCCGAGTTCTGCCCCTATCATCAAAACCATCGAGCTTGAGAAGAACGAAATCCGTTCTCTGCTGCCGGAGGCCAGTGAGCCTATCGACCAGGCGGCTCAGGAAGATGAAGCCATTCCGCAGGATGAGCTGGACGATAAAACCGAGAATGAAGCCGGGATCCATGAATATGTGGTCTCCACTGGCGATACGCTGAGCAGCGTACTGAACCAGTACGGCATTGACATGGGGAATATCAGCCAGCTGGCTGCCGCAGATAAAGACCTGCGTAACCTGAAAATTGGCCAGCAGCTCTCGTGGACGTTAACGCCAGAGGGCGATCTGCAGCGCCTGACCTGGGAAATGTCCCGTCGCGAAACGCGCACATACGACCGCACTGCAAACGGTTTCAAGATGACCAGCGAGTTGCAGAAGGGCGACTGGGTTAACAGCGTGATGAAAGGGACCGTAGGCGCAAGCTTTGTATCGAGCGCGCGTGATGCGGGCCTGACCAGCGCTGAAATCAGCTCGGTTATCAAAGCCATGCAGTGGCAGATGGATTTCCGTAAGCTGAAAAAAGGTGATGAGTTCTCCGTACTGATGTCCCGCGAAATGCTGGACGGCAAGCGTGAGCAGAGCCAACTGGTGGGGGTACGTTTGCGCTCTGATGGTAAAGATTACTACGCCATTCGCGCTGAAGACGGCAAATTCTATGACCGCAGCGGTACCGGGCTTGCGAAAGGCTTCCTGCGCTTCCCAACGGCGAAACAGTTCCGCATCTCATCCAACTTCAACCCGCGTCGTCTGAACCCGGTCACCGGGCGTGTGGCGCCGCACCGTGGCGTGGACTTCGCCATGCCACAGGGCACACCGGTGCTGGCGGTGGGAGATGGTGAAGTGGTTGTCGCCAAACGCAGCGGGGCTGCCGGGTACTATGTTGCGGTCCGTCATGGTCGCACTTATACCACCCGCTATATGCACCTGCGTAAGCTGCTGGTGAAACCAGGCCAGAAAGTGAAACGTGGCGACCGTATCGCCCTCTCAGGCAATACCGGACGTTCTACAGGGCCACACCTGCATTATGAAGTGTGGATCAACCAGCAGGCGGTAAACCCGCTGACGGCGAAACTGCCGCGCACCGAAGGGCTGACGGGTAAAGATCGTAAAGATTACCTGGCGCAGGTGAAAGAGGTTGTGCCGCAACTGCGTTTCGACTAAACCCTTCCGTTTTGTCTAAAGCCGGCGTCAGTAAGCGCCGGCTTTTTCTTTTGTGCGTGGGGCGCTGCCTCGCTACACTATCGTCATTATATTTTGCGTCACCAGACCCTGGAACCAGCATGGAAACCAAAAAAAACAATATTGAGTTCATTCCTGAGTTTGAAAAATCCTTTCGCCACCCGCGTAACTGGGGCGCCTGGCTTGGCGTTTACGCGTTTGCTGGCATTGCCATGTTACCTGCCCCTGTGCGCGATCCCGTTCTGGGTAAAATTGGCCGTCTCGCAGGACGAATGGGCAAAAGTGCCCGCCGTCGCGCGCAAATCAATCTCTTCTACTGCTTCCCGGAAAAGAGCGATGCCGAGCGCGAAGCGATTATTGATGACATGTATACCACCGCGCCACAGGCCATGGCGATGATGGCAGAGCTGGCGCTAAAAGGGCCAGAAAAGGTCCTTAAGCGTGTTGACTGGAAAGGGCTGGAGATCATTGACGAGATGCGCCGCAACGATGAAAAAGTGATTTTTCTCGTTCCGCACGGCTGGGGAGTGGATATCCCGGCCATGTTGATGGCATCTCAGGGCCAGAAGATGGCGGCCATGTTCCATAACCAGGGTAATAAAGTGTTTGATTTCGTCTGGAACACCGTGCGTCGTCGTTTTGGTGGACGCCTTCACGCCCGTAACGATGGTATCAAGCCGTTTATTCAGTCCGTGCGACAGGGGTACTGGGGTTACTATCTGCCGGATCAGGATCACGGTCCTGAGCACAGCGAGTTTGTCGATTTCTTTGCCACCTACAAGGCGACGCTTCCGGCGATTGGCCGTCTGATGAAAGTCTGCCGCGCCCGGGTTATTCCGCTGTTCCCGGTCTACGATGGCAACACGCACCGTCTGAGCATTGAGGTTCGCCCGCCGATGGACGACTTACTGACCGCGGACGATAACACCATCGCGCGTCGCATGAATGAAGAGGTGGAGGTGCTGGTGGGGCCGCATCTTGAGCAATACACGTGGATCCTGAAGTTGCTCAAAACGCGTAAGCCTGGCGAGAAAGAGCCGTATCAGCGCAAAGAACTTTACCCAAAGAAATAAAACCCCTCACGCTGACCCTCTCCCCGTGGGGGAGAGGGAAACATCTGTTTATTATTCGACGGTTAATACGCGGGTGGTGTTGGTTGAGCCGATGGTGCTCATGACATCACCCTGGGTCACGATGACAATATCACCGGATACCAGGTAGCCTTTGTCGCGCAGCAGATTAACGGCATCGTGCGCCGCTGCCACACCGTCATTGGTGCTGTCGAAGTAAACCGGGGTTACGCCGCGGTACAGCGCCGTCAGGTTCAGCGTGCGCTCGTGGCGGGACATCGCGAAGATCGGCAGACCGGAGCTGATACGGGACGTCATTAGCGCGGTACGGCCTGATTCGGTCATGGTGATGATCGCCGTGACGCCCTTCAGATGGTTAGCCGCATACATGGCGGACATCGCAATCGCTTCTTCCACGTTGTCGAACTGCACGTCCAGACGGTGTTTAGAGACGTTAATGCTTGGGATCTTCTCCGCGCCCAGACAGACGCGCGCCATCGCGGCAACGGTCTCTGCCGGGTACTGACCGGCTGCGGTTTCAGCGGAAAGCATGACCGCATCGGTACCGTCCAGCACGGCGTTAGCCACGTCCATCACCTCTGCACGGGTCGGCATTGGGTTGGTGATCATGGATTCCATCATCTGGGTTGCGGTGATCACCGCGCGGTTCAGCTGACGCGCGCGACGGATCAGCGCTTTCTGGATGCCGACCAGTTCCGGGTCGCCAATTTCCACACCCAGATCGCCACGGGCAACCATCACCACGTCAGACGCCAGAATCACGTCGTCCATGGCATCCTGATCGCAAACGGCTTCCGCACGTTCAACTTTTGCTACGATTTTCGCGTCGCAGCCGGCATCACGCGCCAGACGACGGGCATAGTTCAGGTCTTCGCCGCAGCGCGGGAAGGAGACGGCCAGATAGTCCACGCCGATCAGCGCCGCGGTAACGATATCCGCTTTGTCTTTATCGGTCAGCGCTTCGGCAGACAGGCCACCGCCGAGTTTGTTAATGCCTTTGTTGTTAGAGAGTGGGCCGCCGACGGTGACTTCGGTGAACACCTTCATCCCCTGAACTTCCAGCACTTTCAGCTGAACACGACCGTCGTCGAGCAGCAGGATATCGCCAGGCACAACGTCAGCCGGCAGACCTTTATAGTCGATACCCACTTTCTCTTTATCGCCTTCACCTTTACCCAGGTTGGCATCAAGCAGGAATTTATCGCCGATATTGAGGAAAACTTTGCCTTCTTTGAAGGTCGAGACACGAATTTTTGGACCCTGCAGGTCACCGAGGATAGCAACATGGCGGCCCAGTTTAGCCGCGATCTCACGCACTTTGTCGGCACGTAATTTATGGTCTTCTGGCGTACCGTGAGAGAAGTTCATACGCACCACGTTGGCACCCGCGGCGATAATCTTTTCGAGGTTATTATCGCGATCGGTGGCCGGGCCTAAGGTGGTGACGATCTTGGTTCTGCGAAGCCTTCTGGACATGTAATACTCCGTTGACTGAAACAACTTTGGTGTTGCGTGAAGATTGAATCGGCCTTCATCTGCTGCAAAGCAACCGCGAGGGGACCGAATGCCGTAAATCGTTACATCGTAATTTTTCGTTACGTCTTAGTTATCTACTATCAAGGAACATCGCTCTTTATAAGCAATTCTTTATCAAAACGCGATTCCTTGAGCGCTTCCTTGACACGCTTCAAGTTATCTCTGAATTTAGCGCCGCGGCGTAAGGTAAAACCGGTTGCCAGGACGTCAATCACGGTCAGCTGCGCCAGACGGGAGACCATTGGCATATAGATATCCGTATCTTCCGGAACGTCCAGAGTGATGGCGAGCGTGGCTTCTCTTGCCAGCGGCGTGCCTGCTGTCGTGAGGGCGATAACCATGGCATCGTGTTCACGCGCCAGCTGCGCCAGCTCAACCTGACTTTTGGTGCGCCCGGTATGGGAAATCAGGACCACCACGTCATCCTCGCTACAATTCATACAGCTCATGCGTTGCAACACGATGTCATCGGAATAAATGACCGGGACGTTAAAGCGGAAGAATTTATTCATGGCATCATGCGCCACGGCCGCCGATGAACCGAGTCCGAAGAATGCAATTCGCTTGGCCTGGGTCAGTAAATCGACCGCCCGGTTAACGGAACTCATATCCAGCGACTGACGCACGTGGTCAAGCGTGGCCATGGCCGATTCAAATATTTTCGCCGTGTATGCATCAACGCTGTCGTCTTCATCCACATTGCGATTAACATAGGGCGTACCATTTGCCAGACTTTGTGCCAGATGCAGTTTAAAATCAGGAAAGCCACGCGTTTCCAGGCTCCGGCAGAACCGATTCACCGTCGGCTCGCTGACGCCTGCATCCTGTGCCAGAGCGGCGATGCTTGAATGAATCGCCTGAGCAGGCGAGGCGAGAATAACTTCAGCCACTTTTCGCTCGGATTTGCTAAGGTGTTCCAGTTGAAACTGGATTTTTTCCAGTATGTTCATGTTAACAGGACGCTCATGGGTGTAAACGATTTCATCTATAGATGAAATTGAGATTCGATTTAGCCGATATTACCCTCGTGGCTTCCATAAAGGGTAACAGTCGACAAGATAATGTTGTTGTTTTTTTTCATTACTTGATCGGTGTCGGGTTTTACTGTGACCGTGTTGCGCAAAGAATCGACGCTTGTTGCGTCATCAGGCCAGCGTAATCCTCTTAAGGGGTGAAAAATCGCCGTATCGCACGCGACGTTAAGCGCTAATGGTTTCGGGAATGACGTAAAAGCAGTACAGTGCATTGTAATAAAATTACAACGATACCTGGCAGAAGCACCAGGTGATCCAACTGAGGAGAATGACATGGCGGTAACGCAAACAGCCCAGGCATGTGACCTGGTCATTTTCGGCGCGAAAGGCGATCTTGCACGCCGAAAATTGCTGCCTTCCCTGTATCAACTGGAGAAAGCGGGCCAACTTCATCCGGATACCCGTATCCTGGGTGTAGGGCGCGCCGACTGGGACAAGGACGCATACACCAAAGTCGTGCGTGAAGCGCTCGAAACTTTCATGAAAGAGAAAATTGATGAAAGTTTGTGGGATACCCTGAGCGGACGTCTCGATTTCTGCAATCTGGATGTGAACGACGTGAGCGCGTTTACCCGTCTGGGTGAGATGCTGGATCAGAAAAACCGGGTCACCATCAACTATTTCGCCATGCCACCAAGCACCTTCGGCGCCATCTGTAAAGGTCTGGGCGAAGCGAATCTGAACGCCAAACCTGCGCGTGTGGTAATGGAAAAACCGCTGGGTACCTCACTGTCTACCTCCCGCGAAATCAACGACCAGGTGGGCGAATACTTCGAAGAGTGCCAGGTCTACCGCATCGACCACTATCTGGGCAAAGAGACGGTACTGAACCTGCTGGCGCTGCGTTTTGCCAACTCCCTGTTTGTGAACAACTGGGACAACCGTACCATCGACCACGTGGAAATCACCGTGGCCGAAGAGGTGGGTATCGAAGGCCGCTGGGGTTACTTTGACCAGGCCGGTCAGATGCGTGACATGATCCAGAACCACCTGCTGCAGGTACTCTGCATGATTGCCATGTCTCCGCCATCAGACCTGACCGCTGACAGCATCCGCGACGCGAAGGTGAAAGTGCTGAAGTCACTGCGTCGTATCGACCGTTCTAACGTGCGCGAGAAGACGGTGCGTGGTCAGTACACATCCGGCTTTGCGCAGGGCAAAAAAGTCCCTGGTTATCTGGAAGAAGAGGGCGCGAACAAGTCCAGCAACACCGAGACGTTCGTGGCGATCCGCGTGGATATCGATGACTGGCGTTGGGCGGGTGTGCCGTTCTACCTGCGTACCGGTAAACGTCTGCCAGCCAAATGCTCTGAAGTTGTCGTTTACTTCAAAAACCCTGAGCTGAACCTGTTCAAAGAGTCGTGGCAGGAGCTGCCGCAGAACAAACTGACTATCCGTCTGCAGCCGGATGAAGGTGTGGATATCCAGATCCTGAACAAAGTGCCGGGACTGGATCACAAACATAACCTGCAGACCACCAAACTGGATCTGAGCTACTCCGAGACCTTCAATCAAACGCACCTGGCGGATGCTTACGAGCGCCTGCTGCTGGAAACCATGCGCGGTATCCAGGCGCTGTTTGTGCGTCGCGACGAAGTGGAAGAGGCGTGGAAATGGGTCGACTCCATCACCGAAGCCTGGGCTGCCGATCAGGATCCACCAAAACCGTATCAGGCGGGCACCTGGGGACCTGTCGCCTCCGTGGCGATGATCACCCGTGATGGCCGCTCCTGGAACGAGTTTGAGTAAGATAATCCTCTAGCCCGAAGGTGTTATTTTACCGGTAACATGATCTAACACAGCTAGTGGCACAATTTTTATACTTTTAAGCTCCGCGTGGATTCACCCGCGGGGCTTTTTTTATTACACTGCCGGAAGCGATTTTGCCCCTGAGCTCCGGACAGCAAGCGTTTCAGCGTTGTTAACAACTGCCAGCGACTTTGTAAACTCCCGAGCCCGGACAGATAAATTAGAGGAGCTTTTATGAATCCGACATTGTTACGCGTAACACAACGCATTATCGAGCGCTCGAAAGAGACCCGTTCGGCCTACCTCGCCCGCATTGAACAGGCTAAGACCAATACCGTACACCGCTCGCAGCTGGCCTGCGGTAATCTGGCGCACGGTTTCGCCGCCTGTCAGCCTGAAGACAAAGCCTCATTAAAGAGCATGCTGCGTAACAATATCGCCATCATTACCTCCTATAACGACATGCTCTCCGCGCATCAGCCGTACGAAGTGTACCCGGACATCATCCGTAAAGCGCTGCACAGCGTGAATGCGGTGGGCCAGGTGGCGGGGGGCGTGCCGGCCATGTGTGACGGTGTGACCCAGGGGCAGGACGGGATGGAGCTGTCGCTGCTGAGCCGCGAAGTCATTGCCATGTCTGCAGCGGTCGGTCTTTCTCACAATATGTTTGATGGCGCGCTGTACCTCGGCGTGTGCGATAAGATTGTCCCGGGGCTCGCCATGGCGGCGCTGTCGTTTGGTCATCTTCCGGCCATTTTTGTGCCGTCAGGTCCGATGGCCAGCGGTTTGCCAAACAAAGAAAAAGTGCGTATCCGCCAGCTGTATGCCGAAGGTAAAGCAGACCGCCAGGCGCTGCTGGAAGCGGAAGCCGCCTCTTACCATGCGCCGGGTACCTGTACCTTCTACGGTACGGCCAACACCAACCAGATGGTGGTGGAATTTATGGGGATGCAGCTTCCGGGCTCCTCCTTCATTCAACCCGATGCGCCGCTGCGCAAGGCTCTGACCGAAGCCGCCGCCCGTCAGGTGACGCGTCTGACCGGGAACGGCAACGAGTGGATGCCGCTGGGTAAAATGGTCGACGAGAAAGTGATCGTCAACGGCATCGTGGCCCTGCTGGCAACGGGGGGCTCAACCAACCACACCATGCACCTTGTGGCAATGGCACGTGCGGCTGGCATCCTGATCAACTGGGATGATTTCTCCGACATCTCTTCCGTGGTGCCGCTGATGGCGCGCCTGTATCCGAACGGTCCGGCAGACATTAACCACTTCCAGGCCGCCGGTGGCGTACCGGTGTTGATGCGTGAGCTGCTCAAGGGCGGTCTGTTGCACGAAGATGTGAACACGGTGGCGGGTTTTGGTCTGCATCGCTATACCCTTGAGCCATGGCTGAACAACGGTGAGCTGGACTGGCGTGATGGGGCGAGCGCCTCTCTTGATCCGCAGGTCATTGCTACCTTCGAACAGCCGTTCTCACGCCACGGCGGCACGAAAGTGCTGAGCGGCAACCTGGGACGCGCAGTGATGAAAACCTCTGCCGTGCCGGAAGAGAACCAGGTGATTGAAGCCCCGGCAGTGGTCTTTGAGAGCCAGCATGATGTTTTACCTGCCTTTGATGCGGGCCTTCTCGACAAGGATTGCGTGGTGGTGGTGCGTCATCAGGGACCCAAAGCGAACGGGATGCCAGAATTACATAAACTTATGCCACCACTTGGTGTATTATTGGACCGCCGTTTCAAAATTGCACTGGTCACCGATGGACGCCTCTCGGGTGCCTCAGGTAAAGTGCCTTCAGCCATCCACGTAACGCCTGAAGCGTATGATGGTGGTTTGCTGGCTAAGGTGCGTGACGGCGACATCATCCGCGTCAATGGCCAGACAGGTGAGTTAACCCTGCTGGTGGACGAAGCCGAGCTGGCGGCCCGTCAGCCGCATATTCCAGACCTGAGCGCATCGCGCGTGGGAACCGGACGCGAAATGTTTGGCGCGCTGCGTGAGAAACTCTCCGGGGCGGAGCAGGGCGCAACCTGTATTACGTTTTAAGACGACTTGATTTTATCGATCTGGCGAGAGAAAACTCTGATGAAAAACTGGAAAACAAGTGCAGAAGCAATCCTGACCACTGGCCCCGTTGTGCCGGTTATCGTGGTGAACAAACTGGAGCACGCGGTACCGATGGCGAAAGCGCTGGTTGCGGGTGGCGTTCGCGTTCTGGAAGTGACCCTGCGTACCGCCTGCGCGATGGACGCGATTCGCGCAATCGCTAAAGAAGTGCCGGATGCCATCATTGGTGCGGGTACCGTTACGAACGCAAAACAGCTGGCTGAAGTGACCGAAGCGGGCGCGCAGTTTGCCATCAGCCCGGGTCTGACCGAGCCGCTGTTAAAAGCGGCAACCGAGGGCACCATCCCGCTGATCCCGGGGATCAGCACCGTTTCTGAACTGATGCTGGGTATGGACTACGGTCTGAAAGAGTTCAAATTCTTCCCGGCAGAAGCCAACGGCGGCACCAAAGCGCTGCAGGCGATTGCGGGTCCATTCTCTCAGGTGCGCTTCTGCCCGACGGGCGGCATCTCTCCGGCCAACTACCGTGATTACCTGGCGCTGAAGAGCGTGCTGTGCATCGGCGGCTCCTGGCTGGTACCGGCGGATGCCCTGGAAGCAGGCGACTGGGATCGCATCACCAGACTGGCTCGCGAAGCGGTTGAAGGCGCGAAGCAGTAAGCACCTCGCATCATGAAAAACGGGCCATCAGGCCCGTTTTTTTTATCCGTTAACGCTAACCGCGGCAGCGGCAGCTTTCGCCCTTGCCACGGCATCATCCACGCTATTGCCAGTGGCTAATGCCACGCCCAGTCGACGCGTACCGTCGATCTCCGGTTTCCCGAACAGGCGAACCTGCAGACCTGCCCCAACCGCGCCTTCAACGTTGTCAAAGGTGACGTTCTGGCTGGTCAGTTGCGGGAGGATCACCGCCGAGGCGGCCGGACCATACTGGCGAATACCACCAACCGGCAGGCCGAGGAACGCGCGCACGTGCAGGGCGAACTCGGAGAGATCCTGGGAAATCAGGGTCACCATCCCCGTATCGTGCGGGCGAGGGGACACTTCGCTGAAAATCACCTCATCACCGCAGACAAACAGTTCCACGCCGAACAGGCCGTAACCGCCCAGCGCCAGCACCGTTTTACGGGCGATCTCCTGCGCGCGCGCCAGCGCCAGGGCACTCATCTGCTGCGGCTGCCAGGATTCACGGTAATCGCCATCCTCCTGACGGTGTCCAATCGGATCGCAGAAATGGACACCATCAACGGCACTGACGGTCAGGAGGGTAATTTCGAAATCAAACTTCACCACGCCTTCAACAATCACGCGACCGGCTCCGGCGCGACCGCCCTGTTGGGCATAATCCCATGCCTTGTCCAGCGTGCTGCTGTCGCGGATGAAGCTCTGCCCTTTACCGGAGGAGCTCATCACCGGCTTAATGATGCACGGATAGCCAATCTCCTCAACGGCCTGCAGGAAAGCAGCTTTATCGCCGGCAAAACGATAGCCAGAGGTGGGTAATCCCAGCTCTTCCGCCGCCAGGCGACGAATGCCTTCGCGATTCATGGTCAGCTTCGCGGCCTTTGCACAGGGCACCACGCGCTGGCCTTCCTGTTCAAGGGCAAGCAGCGTATCGGTGGCGATGGCTTCGATTTCCGGTACGACAAAATCCGGTTTCTCACGCGTAATCAGCTCGCGCAGGGCATCGCCATCCAGCATGTTAATCACATAAGAACGGTGGGCAACGTGCATGGCGGGTGCATCGGCGTACCGGTCTACGGCAATGACTTCCACGCCTAAACGCTGACACTCAATGGCGACCTCTTTGCCCAGTTCACCCGATCCCAACAGCATTACACGCGTCGCCGCAGGTCGCAGCGCGGTTCCTAAACGAGTCATAACAATCCCCCTGAAAAAGTTGCGCGCAGTATAAACGAAAACGTTTGCGTGTGTCTTGATCGGGGCCCGTGCGCGGGGAAGAAATTTGCGCTTCTTTAGCCCCGCCAGACATTTCCTGACGCCTGCTCGCTTACGCTGTGGAACATGTACACCGTTAAGTGAGGGAAACCATGTCTGGCTGGTTAAATCAATTGCAATCACTGTTAGGGCAGAAAACGTCGCCATCCGGCGAACAGGGGCTGAGCAAACTGGTCCCCGGGGCGCTCGGCGGTCTGGCAGGCCTGCTGGTGGCGAATAAATCCTCGCGCAAGTTGCTGGCAAAATATGGCACCGGCGCGTTACTGGCCGGTGGCGGAGCCATTGCGGGGACTGTACTGTGGAATAAATACAAGGACAGAGTACGAACCGCACATAGCGATGAACCCGATTATGGTCAGCACACATCACCGTTGGATCTGCGCACTGAACGGCTGATCCTTGCGCTGGTTTTTGCCGCGAAAAGTGACGGGCATATCGACGATAAAGAACGGTCGGCGATTGAGCAGCAGCTGCGGGAGGCCGGTGTGGAAGAGCAGGGCAGAACGCTGGTGGCCCAGGCCATCGAACAGCCGCTGGATCCGCAGCGCCTTGCGCAAAGCGTAAAGAATGAGGAGGAGGCGCTTGAACTCTATTTCTTAAGCTGTGCCGCCATTGATATTGACCACTTTATGGAGCGCAGCTACCTCAATGCCCTCGGCGACGCGTTGAAGATCCCTCAGGACGTGCGCGACGGCATTGAGAAGGATATCAGGGAGCAAAAACAGGCGTTAGCGGGTTAACTGTCACCGTCGCGGTCATGTTTCGCTTGCATCATGCGCGTGTTTTGCCAACCTTATAGGGTGTAAAACTCAAAAGAAACATGACATGCCACCAAAAGCCCGACGTACTCCTTATGCGATCACCACGCATGGCGATACGCGCATTGACAACTATTACTGGCTCCGGGACGATTCGCGTTCCCGGCCAGAGGTGCTCGACTATTTGCACGCGGAAAATGACTATGGCCGTAAGGTCATGGCCAGCCAGCAGGCGCTTCAGGATCAGTTGCTGAATGAAATGGTGCAGCGTATTCCCCAGCGCGATGTCTCCGCACCCTGGACCAAAAACGGCTATCGTTATCGCCATATCTACGAGCCCGGTAACGAATATCCCATCTACCAGCGTCAGTCGGTGTTAAGCGCCGAGTGGGATGAATGGGATATTTTGCTGGATGCTAACCAGCGTGCTGCCCACAGCGAGTTTTATACGCTGGGCGGCATGTCGGTCTCGCCCGATAACGCCATTATGGCGCTGGCGGAAGATTACCTCTCCCGGCGTCAGTACGGCCTGCGTTTTCGCAATCTGGAAACCGGTAACTGGTATCCGGAGATGATTGCGAACGTTTCGCCGGATTTTGTCTGGGCGAATGATTCTGAAACCGTCTACTACGTGAAGAAACATGCCTCCACGCTGCTGCCTTATCAGGTATGGCGTCATACCGTCGGCACCAGTGCGGATGATGACGAGCTGGTCTACGAAGAGAAAGATGAAACGTTCTATGTCAGTCTGCATAAAACGTCGTCACGCCACTATGTGATTATCTTCCTCGCCAGCGCAACCACCTCTGAAGTTCTGCTCCTGGATGCCGAGCTGCCTGATGCGCAGCCGCTCTGCTTCCTGCCGCGTCGTAAAGATCATGAGTACAGCCTGGATCACTTCCAGCACAGCTTTTACCTGCGCTCTAACCGCGAGGGCAAAAACTTTGGCCTCTATAAAACCAAAGTACGCGATGAAAGGAAATGGGAAGTGCTCATTCCTGCGCGGGAACAGGTGATGCTGGAAGGATTTACCCTCTTTACCGACTGGCTGGTGGTGGAAGAGCGCCAGCGGGGGCTGACCAGCCTGCGGCAAATTAACCGCAAAACGCGGGAGGTCATCGGGATTGCGTTTGACGATCCGGCCTATGTTACGTGGATTGGGTTTAATCCCGAGCCGGAATCGTCCCGCTTGCGCTATGGCTACTCGTCAATGACCACGCCGGATACGCTGTTTGAGCTGGACATGGAGACCGGACAACGTCAGGTGCTTAAGCAGTCTGAGGTAAAAGGGTTTGATTCCGATAACTACCGAAGCGAACACCTGTGGGTCACCGCCCGGGATGGCGTTGAGGTGCCCGTCTCGCTCGTCTATCACAAGGCGCATTTCCAGAAAGGGAAAAACCCGATCCTGGTCTACGGGTATGGATCCTACGGCTCAAGCATGGATGCCGATTTCAGCAGCAGCAGATTAAGCCTGCTCGATCGTGGCTTTGTTTTCGCCATCGCTCACGTGCGCGGTGGCGGCGAGCTGGGCCAGCACTGGTACGAAGACGGGAAATTCCTGAAGAAGAAAAACACCTTTAACGATTACCTCGACGTCTGCGATGCGCTAATAGAACAGGGTTATGGCGATCCGCAGCTCTGCTTTGGCATGGGCGGCAGTGCGGGAGGGCTGCTGATGGGGGCGGCCATTAACCAGCGTCCTGACCGCTTCAAAGGGGTCATCGCGCAGGTTCCGTTTGTCGACGTGGTAACCACGATGCTGGATGAGTCTATTCCGCTGACGACCGGTGAGTTTGAAGAGTGGGGGAATCCTCAGGACGAGATCTATTACCGCTATATGAAAGAGTACAGCCCGTACGATAACGTGGAAGCCAAAGCCTATCCGCACATGCTGGTGACCACCGGCCTGCACGATTCACAGGTGCAATACTGGGAGCCCGCAAAGTGGGTGGCGAAGCTGCGTGAGCTGAAAACTGATAATAACCTGCTGCTACTCTGTACCGACATGGACTCCGGACACGGCGGGAAATCGGGACGATTCAAATCGTATGAAGGGGTCGCGCTGGAGTATGCCTTTTTGATTGGCCTGGCGCAGGAAACGCTGCCAGGCCGTGCCGGAAGTTAAGCTTCACCCAGATAGTGCTTGAGCGTTAAGCGAAGCTCCGGGCTCATTTTGTCGAGGTTGTTATACAGCCAGCGCAGGTAGCCCGGATCTTTATCGGCGATATCGGACACCGCTTTGCCGCGGTATTTGCCAAAGGTGAAGGTGGTCATAAGCGCCGGTCGCCCGGTGATCGTTGCCATATCATCCGGCGTCCAGCCAGAGGTATTCATAATATCTATGAGTAGCGCCGCGGTGATATAGCAGTCGTACAGGGCGCGGTGATGATGCAGCCCCTCGGGCGTTCTGACGCTGAGCTTACGCGATTTATACAGCGCCATATTGCTGTATTTGATCCCCGGCCACAGACGACGCGCCAGCTTCATGGTGCAAATCCATTCGCCGGGCATCTCGGGCAGTACCCGGCGGTCAAAGCTGGCGTTGTGCGCGACATACCACGGGCTACCGTAATAGTGCGGAATGACCTCTTCAATCCAGGGTTTATCCGCCACCATCGATTCTGTAATGCGATGAATAGCCATCGCCTGCGGGCTAATCGGGCGGTCGGGACGCACCAGATGGCTCATGGGATTGACGATTTTACCGTCAATGACGTCAACAGACGCCACTTCCACTATTCCGCCCTGAAGATCGCAAGTTTCGGTATCGATGACGCGCAGCATTGAACGCTCCTGAGCTAAAACGCTTAGCCTAAAGGAATGATATCGCCTTGCCAACCCTGTCGGCCCAGAGATCCGGTCAATAATAGTTCGCCCTTATCCGCACGGACAATCAGCTGGCCTTTTTCATCCCACAGCGCGCTACCGCCACGGGCGTTCGCCATTAACACGGCAATGGCATACCTGTGCGCGAAGCGCTGCAACGTGTTGATGGACTGGCGCCAGCGGGTATCGCCCACGGACTGACAGCTGGTGAATAGCGTCGCCTGCGGATCCAGATTGGGGGAATCGGCATGCGTATCAACAATCGTCAGCTGTTTATCACCCGGCACCAGGCTGGCTCCGCTTCCCTGGGGGTAGCGCAGGATGCTGTGCCGGGATGGCGAAAACAGGGCGAGGCCCTTTACGCGCTGACCATTCAGATCAAGGGGCAGACCGGCAATGATGGTGATCCGGTAACGCTTTGCGGCGGCCAGCAAGGGGGTCAGCTGTGCGTCATCGGGTGGTGGAGGTAGGTCCGTCCTTCCCGGTCCTGTTAACGAGAGTTCAGGAAAGACCAGGAGATCGCACCGCTGTTGTGCCGCTTCCGCAACGAAACGGAGGTGGTGCGTTACGTGGTCATCTACACTGTGATGCTGCCCGGCATACTGGGCGGCGGCAATATTCCATTGTGACATCGTGACTTCCTTATACACAGAGTCGCAGGATTTAAGAATACACCTAAACTAATCAGGGTTTTCTTATCCTGGCATATTCCGCGTAAGGAAGTGTAACGAGTCGTTAAGCTTATTTAACTTTAGGTTCGTACGGCAAACGAGAGAGATTGACCGACGCGAGTCGGTGCGCAATCAAACGTTCGCGGAACCAGTCACGCAGATGGGCGGGTTGTTCACGTTCCACCACCTCAGCCACGATTGGCATGTTGTAACGCTCTTTAAACGCGACACCTGCGGCAGCGAGATCGACATTCACTTTATCCATCTCGTCCTGAGGAAGGGCAGCCAGATTGATCTTCATTACCTTCTCCTTTTTATGCGGCGGCAACGTTACCGCGATTGCACGATGATGACAAGCGGAGGTGGGATGATCCTCGACTCGATTATTATACAGCGTTATTCTTTAGCATACAGGCATAACAAAAAGGAATGATTGCGATGGGTTTATCCGCTTCCCGCGCGGTATGCGCGCTGGCTTTTCTCTTCTCTTCCGTTACAGCGACCCCGGTGCTGGCGCATGCGCACCTCCAGCAGCAAATCCCGGCAGCCGATAGCCAGGTAGCAGCTCCTCAGGCGCTTACCCTGAATTTTTCCGAAGGCATTGAACCCGGATTCAGCGGTGTCGTGGTGAAGGATGCACAGGGGAACGTGGTTAAAACCGGTGATATACAGCGTGACGAGCAGAATAAGGCCCAGTTCCATGTTCCGCTGGAGCAGACGCTGGTGACCGGCACGTACCAGGTTGACTGGCATGTGGTCTCGGTAGATGGTCACAAAACCAAAGGCAGCTATCGCTTCAGCGTGAAATAATATGCTGGCCTTCATCTACGTGGGGTTGCGCTTTATCCATTTCGGCGCGCTGATGCTGATTTTTGGTAATGCGCTGTATAGCGTCTGGTTCGCGCCGTCTTCTTTGTACCGTCTGATGTCCTGTCGTTTTCAGGTGCAGCAGCAGATTGCGGCGCTGGTCAGTCTGTTGTCGGCGCTCCTGATGTTCATGATCCAGGCCGGGCTCATGGGCAACGGCTGGGGAGACGTGTTTAACCCGAACGTCTGGCAGAGCGTGCTGGCAACGCAGTTTGGTAGCGTGTGGCTGTGGCAAATTATCCTGGGTGCAATTGCGGCCTGTGTCGCCTGGCTTGCGCCCCAGAAAGGATCGCGACTCTTGCTGCTCGCCATGGGGCAATTTGTCCTGCTGGCAGGCGTAGGGCATGCGGCAATGAACGACGGTGCAGCGGGGGCGTTGCAGCGTATCAATCACGCTCTGCATCTGCTCTGTGCCGCCACCTGGGTTGGCGGCCTCCTGCCGCTGCTGTATTGCATGCATCTGGCGAAAGGGCGCTGGCGGGTTGCGGCAATTTACACCATGATGCGCTTCTCTCGCGTGGGACATTATGCCGTAGCGGGGGTCGTGCTTACCGGCGCGATCAATGGGCTCTTTATTCTGGGCATTACGGTGCCCTGGCAGACGGGCTACGTGCAACTATTGTTGTTCAAATGTGCGCTGGTGGCATTGATGGTGGTAATTGCACTGGTGAATCGGTATTTTCTGGTGCCACGGTTTGGTGCCCACATCGGGCGCGAACAACAGATTTTTATCAGAATGACACAGGCAGAGGTGGTGCTGGGGGCGTTGGTGCTGGCAACGGTCAGCCTGTTCGCGACCTGGGAACCCTTTTGACAAGGTTAAAAAGCTTATGAAAAAGACAGTACTTTCTCTCTTATTGTTGGCCTGCACGGGTAGCGCGCTGGCGGCACCACAGGTTATCACCGTCAGCCGTTTTGAAGTGGGTAAGGATAAATGGGCGTTCAATCGTGAAGAGGTGATGCTGACCTGCCGTCCGGGTCATGCGCTGTATGCCATCAACCCAAGCACGCTGGTGCAATACCCGTTAAACGACGCGGCCGAACAGCAGGTCGCCAGCGGTAAGAGCAGCGGACAGCCTATCAGCGTTATCCAGATTGACGACCCGTCCAGCCCGGGGCAGAAAATGAGCCTGGCGCCGTTTATCGAACGCGCTGACAAGCTCTGCTAGCTTTCGGTTTCCAGTAAAAAAACCGCAGTGGCTTGCGAAAGCACTGCGGTTTTTCATATTTATTGATGTTTTGACGCTTTTTTTCCGGCCGCTTTAGCTGTGGACTGGAAAACCTGGCGTCGTCATCTATTCTTAAAAGGCAAGGCGACTTAGCCTGCATTAATGCCAACTTTTAGCGCACGGCTCTCTCCCAAGAGCCATTTCCCTGGACCGAATACAGGAATCGTATTCGGTCTCTTTTTATCTGATTGAAAGTAACGACAAAATCCACTTATCGACTCTCTCAGAAGGGACACTTCCAGTGAACCGCCTTCAACCATACCACACTACGGCAGGCGGAAGTCCTGCCCTTTTTGACGGTTTTGTTAAATTTTTGTATGTGGTTGGCAAAAGCAAGACGCAGGGTTAAAAGCGGGCGTTAATGGCCGTTTTAATTTCATCAAGCAGCTCAAAGCGGCGGCGATATTCTGCCCGTTTCTTACTGGCAATCTCGTCCAGGGATTTACGCGCCATCTCAAGTGGCAACTGCCAGCAGAAGGTCGAGCGTTTCTTACCGTCCAGGGTTTCCCAAAACTCATCGTAGCTGGCGTGGAAATGACGGCCTTTGCTCAGGCGATAACGCAACGCGCGGAAAACATGGCCCTCATCACTGACGGCATAGATGGCGCGGATGTTTGACTGTGCGACCAGCTGGAAAATCACTTCCATCAGTACGCGTTTTGGGAACAGGCCGTGGCAGGCGCGGGTAGCCTGTTTGATCACATCGCGCGTGACGCCACGGCGAGGCCCCTGAAGCCCGCCAATCACCAGTACCCGTTGTCCCGCGCTATGTGCAACAGTGAAGGTCAGGCTTGCGAGTAAGGTATTCTCGTCATCGCGCAGCCACAGTGTGCTTTCACCTTCGCGCTCGGCTTTGTGAGCGGAGGAGGCGTTGACGGTATAGAGCACCTCATTTTTAGCCCTGAACTGCACGACAGGTTGCTCCTGAGGGCTGGTCAGCGCATGGGCGAGTAAGGGGTCTTTCAGACCATCAATCCAGTGGTAGTGGCTGACGATCGCGTCAGCACGGTCGCCGGCATTCAGGCCGCGCATCAAGTACTGGCGGTGGGTTTTACTGGGTAACGTGATTTGCGCGGCCAGTAACCGATCGAAGTCATCCCGGCCAGAAAGTGCCTCAAGCATGCGTCGGGTAGAAGACCAGAACAGAAGCGAGCGTAACAGGAATTTCAGCCGATACTCACGCTTTTTCCAGATGGGGCCCGGAACGCATCTTCCGTTGACCAGGTCGGAAATAATATGTGTACGATGCGGATAGAGCACATCGTTATGCAGGTGAGTATTGGACACGTTGAAACCTCTCTTTTATTTAGCGCTTATTTTAAAGGCCCGATAAAAAGGGATTAATAGCGCGGGAAGGTTTATTTCCGTTTGGTTTAGCGTTTGTTTGGCTTTGTGATGCCCGGCGCTGATATTTGCATTTTCTGATGCGGCTATACTTATTCAGGGAGGCCTTATGTATCAGCGAATCGATGGTGGAAAGTGGCGTCACGTCTGGGTTGTGAGCGATATACACGGTTGCTATCAGTGGCTGTTGGACGAACTGAAACGCCGCCGTTTTAATCCTTATGAGGATTTGCTGATCTCCGTTGGGGATTTGATTGATCGTGGCCCTGACAGCGTTAAGTGCCTGCAACTGATCAATGAAAAATGGTTTCGCGCAGTCCGGGGGAACCATGAGCAAATGGCAATCGACAGCGTGGAAAATAACGACTTTGCGCTCTGGTTGATGAATGGTGGAAGCTGGTTCTCGCAGCTTGATGATTCGCAACAGCAGCAGGCGCTGACCCTGTTAGAAGCGTGCCGACAGTTGCCGCTGATTATTGAGATAACCTGCACAAACGGCCTGAATGTCATTGCTCATGCTGACTATCCGGCAGCGGAATATCGCTGGCAGCAGCCGGTGAGCGCTGAGCGGGTGCTGTGGGATCGGGATCGGCTAATGGGGTTTATGGCAGGAAAAGGGCAGGGAATTCGCGGGGCGGATCACTTCTGGTTTGGTCATACGCCGCTGGATAAGCGATATGATTTTGACAACCTGCACTACATTGATACCGGCGCGGTGTTTGACGGCTATTTCACGCTGGCGCAGTTGCAGTAATAAATAACCCGCCTTCGGGCGGGTTCTCTCTGGTCAGGCAAGACGCATGACCCAGGCATCGGTTTTACTATCGTAATGCTCGCGGTAAAGGACGGAATGTTCGCCATCAAGGATTGCCGGAACGCTGGTGTCGGCATCCCAGGCATCCAGTTGCATACACAAATCCGGGTCGGATTTGCAGGGAATACTTAACGTTCGTTCGCCCTGGGTTTCGCCGCGCAATTCTGCGTCGTCGATTTCAAAAGCGCCAATTCGCACGCTGGTTTTCGTCATAATGCTCTCCGGGTGTGTTGTCAAAATCTGGTATGACCAGTACAGCCATCCATTTTTGATCGTAGACAAGGAGAGCAAAATCGCCAGTAAAAAAGTGCGCTTTTTTTAGTCGGCGCGATCGTTACCGGTAAACAGGCGACCATCGCGCACCAGTTCGCGTGGATAGCTGTTTTTCAGACGCGAACCCACTTTCTTTGCCAGTCCCAGCGGGTATCCCTGGTACGTCACCACAACGTCATCCTGAGAAGGGGCCGTTTCCGGATACACATCGCGCCCCCGGTACCACTCTTCAGCTTCCTGATGCGTCAATGCGAAGGTGTTAGACGTGCCGGCAAGGGCAATGACCGCCTCGTGCTGCCAGCGATAGCCCTTGTTATGCACTTCCGCCAGGCGGATCCCGATTCGGGAAAAACGAACTTTGCCGATAAGCGGTTCGATGTTCGCCGGGAAAAGCCAAATCTCTTTATCGCGCTGCCAGAGGTGAAGATCGTCATTCCAGTTCAGTCCGGCTTTGCGGGCTGCGGTGGTGACCTGCTCTGCTTCACGGCTCTTCAGCGGTGTGAAGGGGAAATTACCGACCTTAAATGTTGGCGCGGGCAGTGGTGCGATGGCGGCAGTTTTACGCAGACGGGCGACAAAAAAACCTTCGCAGTCATAAATCTGCGGGAATACGTGGAGGAAACCCTCCGGGGTGATGGCGTCTTCAGCAGAGGCAAATAAGTCATTCAGTGGCAGAAACTCAACCGCATCGGGGTATTGCGCTTTCAGCCACAGGCAGACGTCTTCGTTTTCATCACGGTTTAACGTGCAGGTGGAATAAACCAGCGTACCGCCTGGACGAAGGGCATGAAACGCGCTGTCGATCAGTTCGCGCTGCGTTGCGGCAATGTCGAGGTTGCTTTCAACTGACCAGTTTTTTAGCGCATCGGGATCTTTACGTACCACGCCTTCACCGGAGCAGGGGGCGTCCAGCAGGATGGCGTCAAACGCTTCCGGCAGGGCGGCACCAAACACGCGTCCGTCGAAATGCGTCAGGGCGACATTCTGAATGCCGCAGCGGCTGATGTTGGCATGCAGCACCTTCACGCGGCTGGCTGAAAACTCATTGGCGAGAATGGCCCCGCGGTTAGCCATGCGGGCGGCAATCTGCGTGGTTTTTGAACCGGGGGCGGCAGCCACATCCATGACCCGTTCAGGCGTGTTGCCATCGGCAAACAGCGCAGCAACCGGCAGCATTGAGCTGGCTTCCTGAATATAAAACAGACCGCTCAAATGCTCGGCGGTACTGCCCAGCGGCAGTGACGCCTCGTCCTCCCGTTCGATCCAGAAACCCTCTTCACACCACGGAACGGGCGTGAGCTGCCAGTGGTAAGGTGATACCAGCGCAAGGAAATCCGCGACGCTGATTTTCAGCGTGTTGACGCGAATACTCCGGCGTAACGGTCGCTGACAGGCGGCGATAAAATCGTCTAACGAGAGGTGAGAAGGAAGCGCCTCGCGCATCTGCGCGAGGAATTGTTCAGGAAGATATACGGAGTTTTGAGCCACGGGCACACCACAGGGAAAAGTTCAGGTGCGCAGTGTAACATAAAGGCTCCGGCGCGTTGACACCGGAGCCCTGAGATTAACGCGGCAGGGCGGTTCCCCACTCACGCCACTCTTTAGGTTCGCTTTCGAGCAGCAGGAAGTGTTTGCCCGGCTGTGCTTTCGGCGCCAGCGGTGTACCCGGCGGCGTGGCGAAAGCAATACCGCCGCGAATAAACTGGTTGAACGTACCGGTTTTCACCACGCCGCCCGTCAGGCCGAAGTCCAGCGAATAGCCAGAGGCCAGCCAGAACACCGAGTTATTCCGTACCAGATGCTGGTAACGATCGCTGATGCGTAACGCCACCATCACGCGGTCGGAGAGCGTGCCGAGCGTCAGGCCGGTCACCGTTCCTACTTCAATACCGCGGAACAGGACTGGCGTGCCGATGCTAAGCGAGCCGGCTTCCGGTACCTCCACCACAATGCTCAGACCATCAAGATAGCGCGAGTCGGTGATGGTGGCTTCCTGCAGTTCAAAATCACGACGCGCGTTGCCACGGCCAGGCTCGACGTTGATATACGGCTGCAGGATGGTGTCGAGATGCTCAACGCCCGCGGCCGAGATCTGCGGCGTCACCACGGAGAAACGCGTGCCTGAACGGGCAAACGTCTGCACATATTCCGGATAAAGCACCGCGGTGGCCTGCACTTCATTGCGGGCGGTGATCAGCGTCAGCTTCTGGATCTGTCCGATATCAATGCCCAGGTAGCGGATAGGCATTCCTTCCGCCAGCTTTCCGGCATCGAAGGCGTGCAGGGTAATCTGCCCGCCAACCGCACGTGCAGCGGTTTCAGACGGGAAGAGGATACGCTTGTCACCCTTGCGCATATTGCCGCCCGCGCCGGGCAGATTATCGAAGCTGATCGCCCCGCGCAGCGCGCGCGAGAGCGGGGAGGCCTGCACGGTCAGTCCGCTACCGTTAAGCTGAACTTTTGCGCCACCTTCTGCCCAGAAGACGCTGTTCGGGGTAAGCAGTTTGCGATACTCCGGCTTGATGTGCAGTTCAATATCAAAGGCGTCTGCACGAGGGCGAACGGTGATGACCTCCCCAACTTCAAACTTGCGATACAGCACGACTGAGCCTGCCTGAACGTCCGGCAGCGTTTCCGCACTCAGCGTCAGCGTGGTGGTCGGCAGATCGCTCATGCTGTTTTCAATCGCTTTATCCAGATTGGCATACAGCGGATAGCTGTCGCGAACGGGACCTTTGCTGCCCGGCAGAATGCGGATCCCGCCGTTCACCCACTCGCTCGCACTGGCTCCGAGGAATTCAACGCCGTCCAGCCCGACCTTCACGTCTAAGCGGCTGTTAACCACGAATTTGCTGTCGCCATGCACCAGATTGCTGTATTGCGGATCGATTGCAGCGGAGAAGCTTACACCGTTTTCCGACAACGACCGCTCCAGCACCTGGCCTACCTGTACACCGTGTAAGATCAGCGGCTGACCAGCTTCGATACCGTAACTTTCCGGCGCGTTCAGCGTTATTGTCACTACGCCGGGTTTTTGCAGCAGGGCTTTATCCGCCGGGGCAACCACAAAGGTGTTGCTGGGCTGGCCTTCGCCGGGGATCAACTCGAAGGTACTGCCTGTCAGGAGGCTGCTGATGCTGGCATCACTCAGGGACAGTTTCGGGCTGCGCATTTCGATACGCGTTTTCTCGCGCAGAAGATCTACCACGCTTGGGTCAACCGTCATCTCCCCGGTTACGGAACCGCCCGGATTGAGCGTCATTTTGGTGAGCTGACCGACCTCCAGACCCTGATACATCAGCGGCGTAGAACCGGCTTTTAACCCTTTGGCATCGGGCAGGGCAAGTTTGACGATCACGCCACGCTGGCTGTGCGCCAGGTCGGCATACAGGCCAAACGTGTCATCTGCGGCGGCAGGGCTGGAATTTTCCGGGGAGTCAAAGGCAATGGCACCATTGACCAGCGCGGCCAGACTTTCAAGCTTCACTTTCGCACCGCTGAGGCTTAGGTCAGCATCCACGCCGGAAACGTTCCAGAAACGGCTGCCTTTTTTCACCAGATTGGTAAAGCGACGCTCGATTAACACATCGATAGTCACCCCCTGCTTGTTGGGGTTGATGGCGTAATCGTACACCCGGCCCACCGGGATTTTACGGAAGTACACCAGCGAGCCGCTGTTGAGTGACCCCAAGTCCGGCGCCTGCAGGTGGATCATCAGATCCCCGTTATTGAGACGATATTTGGGCTGCGTATCAAGCGCCACAAAGTGATCCTGTGGCTCACCTTTACCCGGCATCATGCCGATATAGTTCCCGCCAACCAGCGCATCCAGACCGGACACCCCGGCCAGAGAGGCCTTTGGCGTGACCAGCCAGAACTGTGTTTCGCTGCGCAGCGCGTCCTGCATATCAGATTTGATGCTGGCCCGCACCTGAATCTTATTCAGCCCTTTTCCAAGGGAGATATCCTGGACGGTACCGACTTCCACCCCCTGGAAACGCACCGGGGTACGTCCGGCCACAATGCCGTCGGCAGACTGGAAATCAATGGTGATGGTACTTCCGCGATCTTCATAGCTCGTCCAGATAAGCCAGCCTGCAATCATCAGGGCGATGACAGGCAGCAACCAGAATGGCGAAATGCGGCGTTTTGTTTTAATTCTCGCTTCAGTCGGCGAAGCGGGGGTTTCCTGACTCATGTGCATCCCAAAGTAAGCGGCTATCCAGCCATTCCACAGCAAGAATAGTCAATATCACCGCAGAGCCGAAATAAAAAGCTGCGGGTCCCATTGTAAAAGCAAGTAGCTGGTCGCGGTTAATCAGCGACATCATCAACGAAATCACGAACAGATCCAACATCGACCAGCGGCCAATCCAGGTAACGAAGCGCAGGAGCAGGATACGGGTACGTAAGCCTTGCTCACATTTAAAGTGAATGCTGATGAGCAGGGTAAACATCACCACCACTTTGGTAAACGGCACCAGAATACTGGCGATAAACACAATTGCCGCCACGCCAATATTACTGTGCGCAAGGGAGATAATGCCCGAGAGGATGGTATCCTCCTGCCGCCCGCCATTCACGTAAATAATCGATATCGGCAACATGTTGGCAGGAAGCAGGAATATCAACGAGGCGATGAGGGCGGCCCAGCATTTTTGCAGGCTGTTGTTGCGCCGCAGTCGCAAGGGAATATGGCAGCGTGGGCAGCGGCCGCGCGCATCGGGGAGCCCGGTATAGTGGCAGCCCAGACAGACCCGGAGATTCTCGTCCGGGCGCGTGGCGGGGCGCTGCGGGTAAAATCGCTCCCAGAGCTGCTCAACGTTGAGATGGATCAGCGTCAGGATACTGAGCAATACCAGACAGATAAAAGCAAAGAGGCCGACGCCCGGTTGCAGAAACGCGTAGTCCTGCACTTTTATGGAGGCCACGCCAACGCCCACCAGATAGATATCCAGCATCACCCACTCTTTGAGTTTATCGAGCATCAGCAACACCGGGCGCAGGTTCATGCCGAGAATATTACCGAACCAGAGATACGCAATGGCGGCGACCAGCACCAGCGGTGCACCAACGGTACAGAAAAGCACCATGGCTGCGGTCACCGGATCGCCCTGGCGCGTCATCTGCCAGATCCCCTGCAGCACGTTGGCATCGATGCGCACGCCGAGCAGGTAGAGCTTCAGCAGCGGCTCGCTCCAGGCAAAGGGCATCAACAGCAGCATGGTGACCGCCATGGCGGCGAGACGGGTTAATGACCAGTCGCGGCCGTCACGAATTTTGGCGTCGCAGCGGGGACAAAAGGCGCTTTGGTGCGATTTCATCTTCGGCAACATAAAAAGCGTATCGCACTGGGGGCAACGCTGATAATGTGCACGAGGCAAAGCTGCGCTTACCGTATGGACAGTTATCTTTTTTGTCGGCGTGATTTTGGTTGTTTTTAAGGCCATCAGTTGCGCACAAATAGGTATTGTTGAAAGTTATAATAACTCATGAATGGATTCATCTTGAGCATGAGCGCATTTAATGCTTATTTTAATAGGCTATGCGGTAATTTTGTAAGACAACTAAGTGATTAAAGAATGAACAAAACAGAATTCTACGCGGATCTGAACCGCGATTTTAAGGCATTGATGGCGGGTGAAACCAGCTTCTTAGCCACTCTGGCAAATACTAGCGCATTGCTGTTTGAACATCTCTCTGACGTGAACTGGGCCGGTTTTTATCTTCTGGAAGGTGAAACGCTGGTGCTGGGGCCGTTCCAGGGCAAACTGGCCTGCGTGCGCATTCCGGTAGGCCGGGGTGTCTGCGGCACGGCAGTCGCCGAGAATCAGGTACAGCGTGTGGAAGATGTGCATGCGTTTGACGGGCACATTGCCTGTGATGCCGCCAGTAATTCTGAAATCGTGCTGCCGCTGGTGGTAAAAAATCAGATTATTGGCGTTCTGGACATCGACAGTACGGTCTTCAGTCGCTTTACAATCGAGGACGAACAGGGGCTGCGCGAGCTGGTGGCGAATCTGGAAAACGTTCTTGCAGCAACCGATTATCAAAAATTCTTTGCGAGCGTCGCAGGATAATCAACGGATAACGTAGCATTTACTGATAGCGTCATTATAATGACGCCTGTTCATGCCTGCGCTTGTTGGCAACGTCCGTTGTAATCAGGAAATTTCATGGAAAATCAACCTAAGTTGAATAGCAGTAAAGAAGTTATCGCATTTCTGGCCGAGCGTTTCCCACAGTGCTTCAGCGCTGAAGGCGAAGCTCGTCCCCTGAAAGTCGGTATTTTTCAGGATCTGGTAGCACGCGTTGAGGGGGAAATGAACCTCAGCAAAACTCAGCTGCGTTCCGCCTTACGTCTTTATACTTCGAGCTGGCGTTACCTGTACGGTATCAAACCGGGCGCGACTCGCGTGGATCTTGACGGCAACCCCTGTGGTGAGCTGGACGAGCAGCACGTCGAGCATGCGCGTAAGCAGCTTGAAGAAGCCAAAGCACGCGTTCAGGCACAACGTGCAGAACAGCAGGCGAAAAAACGTGAAGCCGCTGCGGCAAACGGCCAGGAAGAAGCGCCTCGCCGTGAGCGTAAACCGCGTCCTGCACCGCGTCGCACCGAAAATAACGATCGCAAACCGCGTGCTGACAAACCAGCAGCTAAAGCCCCGCGCGCGCCTCGTGAAGAGCAGCGCCACACTCCGGTTTCAGACATCAACGCCCTGAGCGTCGGTCAGGCACTGAAGGTAAAAGCGGGTAACAATGCAATGGACGCCACCGTTATGGAAATCACCAAAGATGGCGTTCGTGTACAGCTGACTTCTGGTATGTCAATGATTGTACGCGCAGAACACTTGTTGTTCTGAAACGGAGGCCAAGCCTGGCATGAACACTTTTTTTAAGCTCACCGCGCTGGCGGGCCTGTTTGCCATAACAGGCCATGCTTTCGCAGTGGACGATATTACGCGTGTTGATCAAATTCCGGTTCTCAAGGAAGAGACGCAGCACGCGACGGTGAGCGAGCGTGTGACGTCACGCTTCACCCGTTCGCACTATCGTCAGTTCGATCTCGATCAGGCCTTTTCGGCCAAAATCTTCGACCGCTATCTGAACTTGCTGGATTACAGCCATAACGTACTGCTCGCCAGCGATGTCGAGCAGTTCGCCAAACGTAAATCCGACGTCGGTGATGAGCTGCGTTCCGGCAAGCTGGATCTGTTCTACGATCTGTATAATCTGGCACAAAAGCGCCGCTTTGAACGTTATCAATATGCGCTGAAAGTGCTGGAACGTCCGATGGACTTCACCGGCAATGACACCTTTAATCTGGACCGCAGTAAAGCGCCCTGGCCGAAAGACGAAGCCGAGCTGAACGCCCTGTGGGACAGCAAAGTGAAGTACGACGAACTGAGCCTCAAGCTCACTGGCAAAGATGAGAAAGAGATCCGTGACACGCTGACGCGCCGTTACAAGTTTGCCATTCGTCGTCTGGCACAAACCAACAGCGAAGATGTTTTCTCGCTGGCAATGACTGCCTTTGCCCACGAAATCGACCCGCACACGAACTATCTCTCCCCGCGTAACACCGAACAGTTCAATACCGAAATGAGCCTGTCTCTGGAAGGTATCGGCGCGGTGCTGCAGATGGACGACGATTACACGGTGATCAACTCCATGGTTGCGGGTGGCCCGGCATCAAAAAGCAAAGCGATAAGCGTAGGCGATCGCATTGTCGGTGTAGGCCAAACCGGGCAGAACATGGTTGATGTCATCGGCTGGCGTCTGGACGATGTGGTTGCGCTGATCAAAGGTCCGAAA
Source organism: Enterobacter sp. 03-F-07-AD-ECC (assembly GCF_047530935.1). NCBI lineage: Bacteria > Pseudomonadati > Pseudomonadota > Gammaproteobacteria > Enterobacterales > Enterobacteriaceae > Enterobacter > Enterobacter sp. 03-F-07-AD-ECC. Next base: position 137,010 of record NZ_JBLKBZ010000005.1, read on the forward strand.
GGCAGCAAAGTTCGTCTTGAAATTCTGCCTGCCGGGAAAGGCACCAAAACCCGTATCGTAACCCTGACCCGCGAGCGTATTCGTCTTGAAGACCGCGCGGTGAAAATGTCGGTGAAAACCGTTGGTAAAGAGAAGGTGGGTGTACTTGATATCCCTGGCTTCTACGTAGGGCTGACCGATGACGTAAAAGTGCAGCTGCAGAAGCTTGAGAAGCAGAACGTCAGCAGCGTGATCATCGATCTGCGCAGCAACGGCGGTGGTGCACTGACAGAAGCTGTCTCTCTGTCTGGCCTGTTTATCCCGTCTGGTCCGGTCGTGCAGGTGCGCGATAACAACGGTAAAGTGCGTGAAGATGCCGACAATGATGGCGTGGTTTACTACAAAGGCCCGCTGGTGGTGCTGGTCGATCGCTTCAGTGCGTCAGCGTCAGAAATCTTTGCCGCTGCAATGCAGGACTATGGTCGCGCGCTGATCGTGGGTGAGCCGACGTTCGGTAAAGGTACCGTGCAGCAGTATCGTTCCCTGAATCGTATTTACGATCAGATGCTGCGTCCGGAATGGCCTGCGCTGGGGTCTGTTCAGTACACCATTCAGAAATTCTATCGTGTGAACGGCGGCAGTACGCAGCGTAAGGGCGTGACGCCAGACATCATGATGCCGACAGGCACGGAAGAGACGGAAACCGGTGAGAAGTTTGAAGATAACGCGTTGCCGTGGGATAGCATCAATGCCGCGACTTACGTGAAAGCCGGTGATATGACCCAGTTTGGTCCGGAGCTACTGAAAGACCACAACGAACGCATCGCGAAAGATCCTGAATTCCAGTACATCATGAAGGACATTGCCCGCTTTAATGCCCTGAAAGAAAAACGGAATATTGTTTCTCTTAACTACGCTCAGCGTGAGAAAGAGAACAATGAGGATGACGCAACGCGTCTGGCGCGTATCAACGATCGCTTCAAACGTGAAGGTAAACCGTTGCTCAAGAAACTGGACGATCTGCCAAAAGATTACCAGGAGCCGGATCCGTACCTGGACGAGACGGTACATATCGCTCTTGACCTGGCGAAACTCGAAAAAGCCAGGCCCGCCGAGCAACCTGCTCCGGCAAAATAATCCCCAACAGGCACAAGAAATTGTGCCTGTTTCTTTTTGTTCTGCATCCTTCCGTCAGGCAGATTTCCAATTGTGTAAAGTTGTGTCTTTCTGGTGACTTACGCCCTTCGGATGCTTGAAAATAGCCACAATACCCATACGATGTGGGTAATCGCATAGTGCGTTTTGTTAAACTGAGGTTAAAAGAAAATTATGATGCGAATCGCGCTCTTCCTGCTCACCAACCTGGCGGTAATGGTGGTATTCGGGCTGGTGCTAAGCCTGACAGGAATTCAGTCGAGTAGCGTTCAGGGTCTGTTGATTATGGCGCTGCTGTTTGGTTTTGGTGGCTCTTTTATTTCACTTCTGATGTCGAAGTGGATGGCGCTGAAATCGGTAGGTGGTGAGGTCATTGAACAGCCGCGCAACGATATGGAGCAGTGGCTGATGAATACGGTGGCGCAGCAAGCTAAGCAGGCGGGGATCGCCATGCCGCAGGTTGCCATTTACCATGCGCCGGACATCAATGCCTTTGCTACGGGTGCCCGTCGCGATGCGTCGCTGGTTGCCGTAAGTACCGGGCTGCTGCAGAACATGAGCCGTGACGAAGCCGAAGCGGTTATCGCGCACGAAATCAGCCATATTGCGAACGGTGACATGGTAACCATGACGCTGATTCAGGGCGTGGTGAACACCTTTGTGATCTTTATTTCCCGTATTCTGGCGCAGATCGCCGCTGGCTTTATGGGTGGAAACCGCGATGAAGGTGAAGAGAGCAACGGTAACCCGCTGATCTACTTCGCGGTATCAATGGTTCTGGAACTGGTGTTCGGCATTCTGGCCAGCATCATCACCATGTGGTTCTCCCGTCACCGTGAATTCCATGCGGATGCCGGCTCTGCGAAACTGGTTGGTCGTGAGAAGATGATTGCTGCCCTGCAGCGTCTGAAAACCAGCTACGAGCCGCAGGAAGCAAACAGCATGATGGCATTCTGCATCAACGGTAAATCAAAATCGTTGAGCGAGCTGTTTATGTCTCACCCGCCGCTGGATAAACGTATTGAAGCGCTGCGCAGTGGGGAATACCTGAAGTAACGCTGAAGATGCAGTCTGAGCCGGGCGGAGGTAACTCCGCCCGGCTTTTTTTACGCCTGTACGCTGGGCTGCGTGACGCGCAGGCCGCTGACGATCGCGGCAAGTGTGGCAAGTGCGCCTGCGGTGAGGAGCGCAAGGTGATTACCATTCTGCCCGGCAAGGTTGAACATCAGGGCGACCAGTGCCGCACCGGTGCTTTGCCCCAGCAGGCGCGCGGTACCCAACATGCCACTGGCTCCTCCACTGCGGTGGCGCGGTGCGGAGGTGATAATGGTGTGGTTGTTCGGCGACTGGAACAGGCCAAAACCGGCACCGCAGAGGATCATGCGCCAGATAATATCCAGATCCGTAGGTTGCGAGGGAAGCAGCGCCAGCGCAAACAGACCCGCCGCCATGACTGCCAGCCCCAGCGCGCCCAGTAATCCGGCATGCACTCGCTCTATGAGATAACCTGCCAGCGGTGCCATCACCATCGTTGCCAGCGGCCATGGGGTCAGCAGCAGTCCAGTCTCCACTTCCGAACGTCCTATTACGCTCTGCAGGAAAAAGGGCAGAGAGACGAGGGCGAGCATCTGGGCGCAGAACGAACAGATGGAGGTGCATATTGAGAGCGAAAAAAGCGGAATACGCAGCAGATCCACCGGCAGTAACGGCACAGGTAAAGCGAGCTGACGGCGAACAAAGAAGTAGCCAATGATCAGCAGAGCAGCAACCTCTGCGACGGTCAGCAGGAGTGATTGACCCTGCGCAAAGCCGCTCAGGGCCGTAATCAACAGGCCAAAGGTCAGCGCATTCATCACCGCACTGGCGATATCAAAACGAGGCATGGTGCTTTTGGGGCCGTTCCCCGGCAGATAGCGCAGGGCAAAGAAAATGGCCACCATACCCAGCGGCACATTGATGGCGAACAACCATTGCCATGAGGCGACAGACAGTATAGCCGCCGCAATGGTGGGCCCGGCGGCCGAGGATACCGCCACAATAAAGGAGTTTATTCCCATTCCGCGCCCTAAATGGCGCTGAGGATAAATTAAGCGAATCAACGCGGTATTAACGCTCATCAACGCCGCGCCGCCAAAACCCTGCGCAATGCGGGCCAGCGTCAGCATATGCAGCGAATCAGAGAGGGCGCAGAACAGGGAGGTTAAGGTAAACACAACCAGACCGCACTGATACACCCGCCGGTAGCCGAACATATCACCCAGAAACGAGAACGAGAGCAGTGAGATCACGATCGCTATCTGATAAGCGTTAACAATCCAGATTGAGCTGGCGGGTGAGGCATGCAGATCGCTGGCAATGGTAGGCAGGGCAACATTGGCAATCGCGCCGTCGAGTACGGCCATTGAAATACCGATGATAATCGTAGCGATAGCGCCATACCGCTGGGGTAAAGGCAGGCCATCGGACAGTTTTTTTTCCATGTGGGATGAATAGCTCAGTGTGAAATTATTCTCAGGGTAACTATTTTAGCACTGTTACAACCGCTTTATGTCGCAGATTTGTAACGAAGTAAACGCGGATTGATTGCAGCAGGCATGACGGGAATTTATAATAAAAACCGGTTCTGATTTTTATAAAACACTCTCTATGAGGTGATGAATGGCAATTGCAGATTTGGATAAACAACCCGATTCTGTTTCTTCCGTGCTGAAGGTGTTTGGCATCCTGCAGGCGCTCGGAGAAGAGCGTGAAATTGGTATTACAGAATTGTCGCAGCGTGTGATGATGTCGAAAAGCACCGTTTATCGCTTTTTGCAAACCATGAAGTCACTGGGGTATGTCGCGCAGGAAGGCGAGTCTGAAAAATATTCTCTGACGCTGAAACTGTTCGAATTAGGTGCCCGTGCGCTGCAAAACGTTGACCTGGTGCGTAGTGCAGATATCCAGATGCGTGAGCTCTCTCGTCTGACCAAAGAAACCATTCACCTGGGTGCTCTGGATGAAGACAGCATTGTTTACATCCATAAAATTGACTCTATGTATAACCTGCGCATGTACTCTCGCATCGGGCGTCGCAATCCGTTATACAGCACGGCTATCGGCAAAGTTCTGCTGGCCTGGCGCGACCGTGAAGAAGTGAAGCAGATTCTGGATGGGGTGGAGTACAAACGCAGTACCCAGCGTACCATCACCAGTACGGACGAACTGCTGACGGTGCTTGATAAGGTACGTGAGCAGGGCTATGGCGAAGATAACGAAGAGCAGGAAGAAGGGCTGCGCTGCATTGGTGTGCCGGTATTTGACCGCTTTGGTGTGGTGATTGCGGGCTTGAGTATCTCCTTCCCGACGCTGCGCTTCTCAGAAGAGCGTCTGCATGAGTATGTTGCTATTCTTCATACCGCCGCGCGTAAGATTTCTGAGCAGATGGGCTATAACGCGTATCCGTTTTAACCCCTCTCAGCATAAAAAAACGCCGCAGACATTGCGGCGTTTTTTATCGGTCGTAAAAAAGGGTAATTAACCGTTATCAATGACGACGGAAGTTTTACGCAGGACCGGGCAGTTGGTTAACCCGATGATCCCGCTATCAGAATGCAGGTACTGGGCGGTGCTCATTCCCTGGGCGGTCAGGTATTTACACTGGATACCTAATCCAGCTGCGTTTTCGGTGCTCCCCACAAGCACGCCATATCCGGTTAATAAAAGGCCAATCCATACTACGGCCAGTGCAATAATTGTTCGAATGATTAAATGCATCATTGCCTCTTTATCTTTGTTGTCATGCCTCAAGACTAAACGGTTTACTCTATGAAACAAGTGCATGATTCTGAAAAGGGCTTACAGGCGTTACAGTTAGTCCTTGTTTAAGATAACCGTGATAACCTGTATGCAACAGGTGTTAAGACGGAGTGTGGAGTGAAAAAAATACGCTGGGTAATTCTGGTTATCGTGCTGATTGCATGCGTGGTGTTGTGGACGCAGACGATCAATGTGATGTGCGATCAGGATGTACAGTTTTTTAGCGGCGTTTGCGCAATCAATAAGTTTATTCCGTGGTAACAGGCATTTTTTCTTCAGGTGATTTCCTTCCTTCGCGCCAGTGGTAAAATGCGTGTTTTTATTGAGGTGGTGAAATGGGTGAGTTACTGAATTCAGGGCTGCTGAATATGGCATCCCTGATGGTTTCTGTCGTTGTTTTGCTGGTGGGACTTGTCATCTGGTTTTTCGTGAACCGTGCGAGCTCCCGGACGAACGAGCAGATCGAACTGCTGGAAGCGCTGCTCGATCAGCAAAAGCGTCAGAATGCGCTGTTACGCCGTCTGTGTGAGGCCAACGAACCGGAAGAGAAAGAGACGGCGAAAGAGGCTGCTGCGGAAGAGAGCGACGACAAAGACGACTTTATCCGTCTGGTGGCAGAGCGTTAATCTTTCTGACCTGGGAGGTGGTTGTGGTCTGGAAAAATCCCTGGTATGACGCCTCCCTGAAGCATCACACACCGAACGGTTTTCAGAATACCTGTCCCGTTGGGCATCAGCCCGGCGACCTTGAGCGCTGGCGTAAAGCGCGTAAAGAAGCCGGTTTGCCCAAACCTCCTGCGCTCGGTTATGACGACTTTATCCGCCAGTGGTGGCAGCCCGTGTCGCTTAATCAACCTCATGAAGATGGGGTATGGTGGCTGGGGCATGCGAGTATGCTGCTGCAAATGGACGGCAATACTCTTCTCACCGACCCGGTGTTTTCCCGACGCGCCTCTCCCGTACCGTTCCTGGGCCCCCTGCGCAGAACGCCTCCCGCTCTCTCAGTGGAACAACTCACGCAGCTTGATGCAGTGGTTATCTCCCACAATCATTACGATCACCTTGATGACGCGACCGTTCGCCGTATCCTGAAGCGCTTTCCCGATGTCAGTTTCTTCGTGCCGTTAGGACTTGCACAGTGGTTTCGCCGCCGGGGAGCAAGGCGCATCGTTGAGCTCGACTGGTGGCAGAGTATCACCTGGCAGGGGATAACCCTGACCGCCGTTCCGGCACAGCACTGGAGCATGCGAACATTCTGGAACCGCAATCGCTCTCTGTGGTGTGGCTGGGTCTTTGAGGGACGACACCGCCGTTTCTGGTTTAGCGGCGATACGGGCTACTCTCCGGAGCTGCTTTTGATCCCGGAACGATTGGGCAAAATCGACGCCGCCGCGTTGCCCATTGGCGCCTATGCACCAAGATGGTTCATGGCGGTACACCATATGGATCCGCAATCTGCCGTCGCATTGTGGCAGCAACTGGGAAGTCCCTTAGCCTTTCCCATTCACTGGGGCGTGTTTGAACTGGCGGATGAATCACTTGATGAACCTGTCAGAGAGTTAACTGACGCGCTTGTTAATTTAGCACCGGTTAATAATTCCTTCAGGATACTGAAAATTGGTGAATATTTATCCTTGTAAGCGAAGCGATGATTTGTTGCATATATTCTGCTATTAAAGCCACTATCTAATGTTTTATTTTTATCGAAACGTTTTGCTTGCCTTCTTTTGAGGCAGAGTCATAAAAATTTCATTATTTTGGTGCATAACGTTTTTATTATCTGGTGATTTTTAACACAGTTTGGCCGGGCTTATTAGCTGTGTATTTTCTTTGTAACAATACAGTTGCGTTACAATGATTTGAGCATAACTTTTCACAAAATGTTCTAAATCAATCACTGTTTCCGGCTTTCTTTCGTAGGTTGCTGGACGCATTGTAATGATTGAGCTATGTTAAAAAAGTCTTTGATTACAGCGGGTGTGAAAGCAACGTTGAGTCTGTATAAGGACGAGGACTGGTTTGTATGCGGTAAGCATAAATGTGCAAATCCTTACAGGCTGTGTTCGAATTTGTGCGGCGGATCGAGACATGTTTAAAAATGGCTTGCCATATTAAACATAGTGTGTGATAACACGTTTTGGGTCAAACGAGGTACAGTTCTGTTTATGTGTGGCATTTTCAGTAAAGAAGTCCTGAGTAAACACGTTGTCGTTGAATACCGCTTCTCTGCCGAACCTTATATTAGTGCCTCAAGCAGTAATGTCTCAGTTTTATCTCAGTCAATGCCTGCGGGCTAAGAAAACACTCTAAGGAATTTTGCAAATGGCAAAGATTAAAGGTCAAGTTAAGTGGTTCAACGAGTCTAAAGGTTTTGGTTTCATTACTCCTGCTGACGGCAGCAAAGACGTGTTCGTACACTTCTCTGCAATCCAGGGTAACGGCTTCAAAACTCTGGCTGAAGGCCAGAACGTTGAGTTCGAAATTCAGGACGGCCAGAAAGGCCCAGCTGCAGTTAACGTAACTGCTATCTGATCGAACCGCTGCTGACTGAAGCGCGTAGCACTTCAATCTCAGACATAAAGCCTCGCAAACGCGGGGCTTTTTTATATGCCTTATCTTTCAAAATATTACCATCCCTGTCTCTGTTAGTAACTTGTTGCAAAGCTACGAGATTATTAGCACTGTTTTCCCCCCTCCACAGCGGCTTTTCCCGTTAAATCAGGGCGTTGTTCAACAGCCCTGGGGTTCAGGTGAAGAAGAAAATGATACCGAGTGCCGGCAGTTTCACCCCGGCACGTTTTGCTCTGCTCTGTTTTGCTATTTTTTGCAGCCTGGCATTTTTACTGGGACGCGTTGCCTGGCTGCAGATTATTAAACCTGACAATCTGGTAAAACAGGAAGATATGCGATCGCTGCGTGAGGTGGCGATTGATGCACCGCGTGGCATGATCATGGATCGTGAAGGCCGTCCGCTGGCGGTGAGTGTGCCCGTCAGGGCCGTCTGGGCCGACCCCAAAACGGTGCTGGCAAAAGGTGGGGTTGGGTTTGATGACCGCTGGCAGGCGCTGGCCAGTGCGCTGCATCTCTCCCTTAGCACGCTGGCATCTCGCATTAACAGTAATCCGCAGGGACGCTTCATTTACCTTGCCCGTCAGGTGGATCCTGCTCAGGCGCAGTGGATCGATAAACTCAATTTGCCGGGCATCAACCTGCGCGATGAGTCCCGGCGTTTTTATCCGGCAGGCCATGTGGCCGCAAACCTTATCGGTTTTACCAATATTGATGGCCAGGGGATTGAAGGCGTAGAGAAGAGCTTCAACGCGCAGCTGATGGGGAAGGCCGGGGTCCGGCAGGTGAGGGAGGACCGCTATGGACGCGTGGTGGAAAACCTGACCGAAGTGGCGCCCGTTCCTGCGCATAATATCCAGTTGAGCATTGACGAGCGTCTGCAAACCATCACCGAGGACGCGCTTGATAATGCGGTTGCCTGGAATAAAGCCGAGTCGGGTGCATCGGTCCTGATCAATATCCCCACAGGGGAAATACTCGCCATGGCGAGCTATCCCTATTTCAACCCAAACAACCGTGAAGGTGCAACGTTAAACGATTTTCGTAATCGTGCCATTAGCGATACCTTCGAACCCGGCTCCACCGTTAAGCCGCTGGTTCTGATGACGGCATTGCAGCAGGGGCTGGTGCAACCGGACAGCGTCATTGATACCCATCCGTATACTCTTGACGGTCACCGTATCCGTGATGTGGGTTACTATCCGGAACTGACGATGACCGGGATCCTGCAAAAATCGAGCGACACCGGTGTTTCCCGTCTCTCTCTGGCGATGCCCATCCAGCATCTTATCGATACCTACCGGAACTTTGGCTTTGGCACCAATACCGGGCTGGGCTTAACGGGCGAAAGCTCAGGATTACTGCCGCAGCGTAAATTCTGGAGTCAACTCGACAGGGCAACCTTTGCCTTCGGCTACGGCCTGATGGTGACGCCCCTTCAGCTGGCCCATGTCTACGCCACCATTGGCGGGTATGGGCTTGAGCGCCCGCTCTCGATCACCCGTATCGACCCGCCGGTGATAGGCCACAGAGTCATGCCAGAAAAGATTGCCCATGAAGTGGAACACATGATGGAAAGCGTGGCGCTTCCGGGCGGTGGAGGAGTGAAGGCCGCGGTACGGGATTACCGGGTGGCGGTCAAAACCGGTACGGCGAAAAAGATTGATGACAGTGGCAAGTACGTCGATAAGTATGTCGCCTATACCGCAGGCGTTGCGCCTGCCAGCGACCCGCGTTTTGCGCTGGTGGTGGTCATAAACGATCCGCAGAACGGTGCCTATTATGGTGGTGCCGTTTCAGCGCCAGTTTTCAGTGAGATCATGGGGAATGTGCTGCGCCTGGAGAACGTGAAACCGGATGGCTTGCCGGCTGATTCCGGCCACCTTATCGTCATGCGTTAACCCTGGCGTTTTATAACGGGGCGAATAGCGGTACACTTCGCCCTTTGATTTATGCCCCGGAGTTGTCATGCCCTTCAGTTGCCCCCTTTGTCACGCGCGCCTGACGCGTTCTGAGAAAAGTTATGCGTGTCCGCAGGGACATCAGTTTGATATGGCGAAAGAGGGGTATGTGAATCTTCTGCCGGTACAGCATAAACGCTCCCGCGATCCGGGCGACAGCGCAGAGATGATGCAGGCGCGACGTGCCTTTCTGGATGCCGGACATTACAAGCCGCTAAGGGAGAGTGTCGCGCAGCTGCTGGACCACACGCTGACGCAGAGTGCCTCCGCTCTGCTGGATATCGGCTGTGGTGAAGGGTATTACACCGCAAGGTTTGCCGAGATTGCCGCCGGGAAGGGCGCGCAGACGACGGGTCTGGACGTGTCGAAAGCGGCGATTCGCGCAGCGGCAAAACGCTACGCGGGGGTGATGTTCTGCGTGGCCTCAAGCCACCGGCTGCCGTTTGAAGATGCCAGCATGGATGCCGTTGTGCGTATTTATGCTCCCTGTAAGGCAGAAGAGCTGGCCCGGGTGGTGAAACCCGGCGGGTGGTTGATAACCGTCACGCCTGGACCACGTCATCTGATGGAGCTGAAAGGGCTGATTTATGACGAGGTTCGCCTGCATGCTCCCCATTCAGAACAACTGGCTGGTTTTGTGCTCAGGCAGGAAGAAACCGTAGCGTATGAGATGGATCTGACAGGGGATGAAGCCGTGGCGTTACTGCAAATGACGCCGTTTGCCTGGCGGGCAAAACCGGCTGTCCGGGAGACGCTGGCTGCACAGGCCACGTTTCGCTGCCAGACGGATTTCAGCATCCACTGCTGGCAGCGCGAAGGTTAACCCGCGAAGTGTGCCCAGAGTATCTGGGCACCAATACCGATTAACACGATCCCGCCCAGGATCTCGGCTCGCTTACCCAGCAGCGGGCCGATAAAACGGCCAACCATCATGCCCAGGGTGGACATAATCAGTGTGGCGCAACCAATGGCCAGCGCGGTGGCAATGATATTCACCTGCAGGAAGGCCAGACCAACACCGACGGCCATCGCGTCAAGGCTGGTGGCAATTGCGGTGGTGACCAGCAGCCAGAAACCGTGGCGGTGCTGAGGCTCTTCATCTTCATCGCTGTTGCCACGGAATCCTTCAATCACCATTCGTCCGCCGAGAAACACCAGCAGCACAAACGCAATCCAGTGGTTCCACTCCAGTACAAACTGGCTGGCCAGCATACCCAGGCCCCAGCCGATAAGCGGCGTCAGGGTTTCGATAGCACCGAAAATCAGACCTGTGCGCAGCGCTTCAGAAAATTTTGGTTTATGGAGTGTGGCACCTTTTCCGATGGAAGCAGCAAAAGCATCCATGGACATGCCGAAAGCGAGAAGAATGGTGGCGGAGATGTTCATACAAGCGTCCAGACCGGGAGATATCCATATGACACATCACTGCCCCCAGTAAACAGCAGTTGATGTATCTATGGTCTCGCCTGACCGTCGCACAATGATGTGCAGAAAACGATCCGTACGCGCCACGTTTTTCAACGAGTATGTTGACACGTACATTTCCTGAGTACAGGAAATTAGCTACTCCCCAACGACGGGCGCAACCTTAACATATTTTGAGAATATAAAACAACAACAGCGGGGTATTATTTTATTATCTTGTTGATAACGATTTTCATTTAGATTTATTCGTAAAAATAGCGTTAAAAAATAGGAAGGATAAAAAGAATGGAATATAGCTATGGCTATATTTCGTGAGCAACGTTAACACGGAATATAGCCGATGCTATAAATATAACTTATTGAGTTTTAATGAGTAATTTGTATATCTTTTCCAGGTCATCTATATTTTTGACCCGAATGAGCAGGCGGCGCTGTTCTAATTGCATCACCAGCACCCCGTCTTCAGATAAATTCATCTCTTTAATGCGGTTATATTCTATCCAGACATTGGCAAAGAAGAACCCGTGTTTTTTAAAAATGAGTTTTGGCGAACGGATCCAGAACAGGTAAATCGCCATTAATGCCAGCGCACATAATAACCATGTGGTTAATATTGCACCATGGCTGGTCACGTTATTGTAAATCAGGATGACCACCAGACCGGCGAAGATAAACGCATCAATGCGTCCACGGCGTAAGAGGGGAAGGGTCAGCAGCGTCTCGCCGTGGCGGCGAGGCATTATGAACTCGTCATAGATCGCGTAAGCCAGAAGGGCAACAATAAACAAAACCAGTACGGTGTCCGTGACAGTCATTCATCCTCCAGATAAAAAAACCGGGGGCAAGCCCCCGGCGTATAACATAAAGCTTTACAGGCCCAACAGACCAACAGCGTAGCCCGCGATACCGATGACGAAGAAGCCAACGATGATCCACAGCGGGTTCACTTTCTTACGCAGCAGCCACATACAGGCGAAGGTCAACAGCAGCGGCACCAGGCCAGGCATCAGCTGGTCAAGGATGGTCTGCACGGTGGTCACACGGGTTTGCCCATCCTGTCCGGTGATGGTTGAAACCACCAGCGGGATGTTCACGTGCGTCCACTTGTTAACCAGCGCCCCCATCACAAACAGGCCGAGGATTGACGCCCCCTCTGTCAGTTTTTGCAGGAAGCCGCCGCCCATATCTTTAACGATATCCACCCCTTTACGGTAACCGTACGTCACGCCGTAGTAACGGGTCAGCAGACGCACCGCATTGAACAGGATGAAAAACAGCAGTGGACCGAGCAGGCTGCCGCTCATCGCGATACCCGCGCCCAGCGCTGCAAAGACCGGACGAACGGTACCCCAGAAGATCGGGTCACCTACGCCTGCCAGCGGACCCATCAGACCGACTTTAATACCGTTGATGGCACCATCGTCGATCTCTGCGCCGTTTGCACGCTGCTCTTCCATCGCCAGGGTAACGCCCAGTACCGGTGCCGCTACGTAAGGATGGGTGTTAAAGAATTCCAGGTGACGCTTAATCGCCTGGCGACGTGCTTCGTTGTTCTCCGGGTAGAGGCGTTTGATCGCCGGTACCATGGAGAAGCAGAAGCCCAGGGCCTGCATACGTTCGAAGTTCCATGAACCCTGAAACAGGTTAGAACGGATGAACACGCCACGAATATCACCCGGAGTGAGTTTCTTCTCAGGGGTAGTTTTAGTCATATCAACCATTTCGCTCACCTGTTAGTCCAGTTCGTTATCGAGATCGTTATTACCAGCAGCCTGCGCTGGGGCACCCGCAACGCGGTTATATTTCGGGCTGAGCTGGATGTAGAGAATTGCCATTACCGCACCAATCACACCCAGAGCAACCAGGTTGAAGTTGGTGAACGCCGCGGTTACGAAGCCCAGGTAGAAGAATGGCATCAGGTAGCCTGCGCGCATCATGTTGATGACCATCGCATAACCAACCACCACGATCATACCACCGGCGATGTTCAGACCGCTGGTCACCACTTCAGGGATGGCGTTGAGCATGCCCTGAACTTCGCTGGTGCCTACGGAGATAGCGACGATAACGGCCGGAATAGCGATACGCATCGCCTGCAGGAACAGGGACGAGACGTGGATCCAGGAGAGCGCCGTGAGGTTGCCGTTTTCGGCCGCCTTATCCGCCGCGTGCTGGAAAGCCACGGTGATAGTACGAACGATAATGGTCAGTACCTGGCCTGCGGCGGCCAGCGGAATTGCCAGAGCGATACCGGCACCGATGCTTTGATGACCGGCAATGACCAACACGGTTGAAATAATGGACGCCAGCGCGGCATCGGGCGCAACCGCCGCACCGATGTTCATCCAGCCAAGGGCGATCATTTCCAGGGTACCACCGATGATGATACCGGTTTTCATATCACCGAGAACGGCGCCAATCAACGTACAGGCCACCAGAGGGCGGTGGAACTGAAATTCATCAAGTACGGATTCCATACCCGCAATACACGCGACGATGAACACCAGCACAATCTGAAGAGTGGTAATCTCCATTGTACTTCTCCTATTGCATAATCTTTATGTGAAAAACCGGCGCGGGCTTATTTCCCAACTTTGCCGATCAAATCCATCATTTTCAGTTTCGGGTCCGTGGAAACCTTACGGGCTTCCAGTTCAATACCGCGAGCATTCAACTTGTTAAATGCCTCGATATCTTTCGCATCGACTGAAATCGCGTTGTTGACCTGCGTTTTGCCCTGACGGAAAGCCATACCACCAATGTTCACGGAGGTGATTTTCACGCCGCCTTCAACAATGCGCTCGACGTCTGTCGGGTTAGTGAACAGAAGCATCACACGTTCACCGGCATATTTCGGGTTGTTATAGACGCGGATCATCTTGGCGACATCCACCACGTGCGCGGTAACGCCCGGAGGAGCAACCTGGGTGAGGAGGGTTTTACGCACCGTGTCGGCGGCCACTTCGTCGCTGACCACGATAATACGTTGAACGTTGGTCTCTTTGGTCCAGCGCGTTGCCACCTGGCCGTGAATTAAACGGTCATCGATGCGCGCAAGGCCAATCACCATATAATCGTTCGGGCCCATCGGTTTTGCGGGGGCAGCGGCTTTCGGTGCCGCGGCAGCCGCCGGTGCGGGTTTCTCAACCGGCTGTGCCTTCAGCGCTTTCACGCCTTCGCGACCGGTTTCGACCGCCAGGGCAACCAGCTCATCAAAAGCCGGGTTGTCGTCGCGTGCCATGAAGGTTTCCACCAGCATCGGGATATTGACCCCGGCGACAACTTCATAGTGCTCTTTATCGACGACAATGCGGCTGGCAGCGTTGAACGGGCTGCCGCCCCATGTATCAACGAGAAACAGCACGCCTTTGCTGGTATCCAGCTTCGACAGTTGAGCCGTGTATTTCTCAATCAGCGTCTCGGCGTTTTCACCGGGAACGAAATCGATCCAGCCGACGTTTTCCTGCTCGCCCAACAGCATCTCTGCTGTTTTGAGTAGCTGCTCTGCAGCCCAACCATGTGTGCCTATGACAATAGCAATGGTCACTTGCTACCTCCTTTTATTATCATTAATACCTCTGCCAGGCAGACGTACTGAGAATCGTATTGGCGAACCGAATCGATTCAGATAAGGGTTAGAGTTAAAAAAGCTCAGACTTACGCGAATTATTTTAGATAGTGAAAAAATAATTTATGTGATGAAGATCCGTAATTTAGGTTTCGAAAATCAGAAATTACTCAACACAAATTCTGCCTTTTCACGTTTTTGCAAAGGAACGTAAATCTTTGCTAAAAACGTAATGTCTCTGATATGTTTAGCCTCCGTTTAATTGATCAGGAGTATAGGGCTACAGCCCACTATATGGACCGTCACCGACGTCAGTCATCTATCAGGCCACTTCGCGCCTTTTTCACCGGCGATCCTCGCCACGTATCGACTCTGTTTACCGCTGTTTTGCCCACATTGAGTGGGGCACCGTTTCGTCATTCCTTTAGCAGGAGCTTGTCATGGAATTCTTAATGGACCCGTCAATCTGGGTGGGATTGCTCACGCTGGTGGTGCTGGAGATCGTTCTCGGCATTGATAACCTGGTGTTTATTGCCATCCTCGCGGACAAACTGCCGCCAAAACAGCGTGATAAAGCGCGTCTGATCGGCCTCTCGCTGGCGCTGGTTATGCGTCTGGCGCTGCTGTCCGTGATCTCATGGATGGTCACCCTGACAAAACCGCTCTTTACCGTCATGGATTTCACCTTCTCTGGCCGCGATTTGATCATGCTGCTCGGGGGGATATTCCTGCTCTTTAAAGCAACGACAGAACTGCACGAGCGGCTGGAGAACCGTCAGCACGACGATGGTCATGGCAAAGGCTATGCCAGCTTCTGGGTTGTGGTGCTGCAGATCGTGGTGCTGGATGCTGTCTTCTCGCTTGATGCGGTGATCACAGCGGTGGGTATGGTGAACCATCTCCCGGTGATGATGGCGGCGGTGGTTATCGCCATGGCAGTTATGCTGCTGGCGTCTAAACCGCTGACCCGCTTTGTGAACCAACATCCGACGGTCGTGGTGCTGTGTCTGAGCTTCCTGCTGATGATCGGTCTGAGCCTCGTTGCGGAAGGTTTCGGTTTCCATATTCCGAAAGGTTATCTGTATGCCGCGATTGGCTTCTCGATCCTGATCGAACTGTTTAACCAGATTGCACGCCGTAACTTTATTAAGCAGCAGTCCAATCAGCCGCTGCGTGCCCGCACCGCGGATGCCATCCTGCGCCTGATGGGCGGTCGCCGTCAGGTGAATGTGCAGAGTGACACCGAGAACCGTAACCCGGTTCCGGTGCCGGAAGGGGCATTTGTGGAAGAAGAGCGTTATATGATTAACGGCGTTCTCTCCCTGGCCTCCCGTTCGCTGCGCGGCATCATGACCCCGCGCGGCGAGATCAGCTGGGTAGATTCCCGGTTGAGCGTTGATGAAATTCGTCAGCAGCTGCTCTCTTCACCGCACAGCCTGTTCCCGGTGTGTCGTGGTGAGCTGGATGAGATCATCGGTGTCGTGCGTGCCAAAGAGATGCTGGTCGCGCTGGAAGAGGGCGTTGACGTCGAAGCCATCGCCGCCGCCTCCCCGGCTATCGTGGTACCGGAAACGCTGGACCCCATCAACCTGCTTGGCGTTCTGCGCCGTGCCCGCGGCAGCTTCGTGATTGTTACCAACGAGTTTGGTGTGGTGCAGGGGCTGGTCACGCCGCTGGACGTGCTTGAAGCCATTGCCGGTGAGTTCCCGGATGAGGACGAAACACCGGAAATCGTGGCCGATGGTGAAGGCTGGCTGGTGAAAGGTACCACTGACCTGCACGCGCTTTCGCATACGCTGGGGCTGGAAAACGTGGTCAACGATGAAGAAGACATTGCCACTGTGGCCGGTCTGGTCATCGCCGTGAACGGGCAGATCCCGCGCGTGGGGGATGTGATCGAACTGCCCCCGCTGAGCATTACCATTGTTGAAGCCAACGACTATCGCGTTGATATGGTGCGTATTGTTAAAGAGCAATCCGTGCACGACGAAGATGAGTAACGCTTCTTAACGCAACGGCATTAAGGGCACGATGTGCCCGTTATGATGCGCTGGCGGAGGTGAACTCTCCGCCAGCCATTGTGGAAAATCCCGCAGCGGCATCGGCCGCGCATAGAAATACCCCTGCAGAGTATGAACACCGTGTCGGCGTAAGTAGCGCGCCTGCTCCTCCGTTTCGACCCCTTCCGCAACCAGCTCAATATTCAGCCGCTGACCCAGCGCAATAATGATATCTGTCACCGTTGAGTTCACGGCATCGGTTCCAATGGCGGTGGTAAAGGACTGGTCGATTTTCAGTACGTCAGGATGAAGCTTTTCAAGCCAGGAGAGCGAACTGTTCCCGGTACCAAAATCGTCGATAGCCAGTTTGACCCCTTTGCGATGCAGCTCGCGCACGATGCGATAATCTGCATCGACCAGCGCGTCACGCTCGGTGAGTTCGATAACCAGCCGCTGGCTCGGGTTTGCGCTGAACCAGTAGCGGTTCAAATCCTGAAGTAGCACGGCGTGACGGAAGTGGCTGGCCGCCACGTTAATACCGATGTGAAAGCCCGGGTGGGAGGGGAAGTAGCCTATCTGGCGTACCGTCTCGGCAATCACGTAGCGGGTCAGGGGAACAATCAGGTTATGTTCTTCTGCCAGGGGGATGAACACTTCCGGGGAGATCCAACCCTGACGCGGGTTGTTCCAGCGCAGAAGAATTTCCACGCCGATACACTCCTGCGTACGGGCATTCACAAGCGGCTGACAGAACAGCTCAAATTCCCGCGCCGCAATCCCCATATCGATCTCCCACGTGAAGCTCATCCGGTTTGCTGTGGCCAGCCAGGCCAGATACCCCAGAACCAGGCTCAGCATTAACCCCAGCGGCAGCTGTGCCGGCAGGCTTTTAAGTGCCAGCGCGCCAGGACCCGGCCCACTGACCGTGATGGTAAATGGAAAGCGTGTAGAGACTTCCTCTATTCGCGAGTCAGCCTCATTAAACTTCAGCGCGTCGGTAATACCTTGACCGTAGCGTAAAGAGCGATCTCCCACGGTTAACGCCACGTCAGTGATAAGCGGGCGGGGCGGCTCAAGGATCATTCTGGTGATGAGATCGATATTGATCACCTCCATCACCCCCTCTTCACCGCGTTGTGACGTCGGGTGCCACTGGATAAGAATAGGGCTGCCTTTAAGCAGCCACTTATCGGTCGATAAAATCAGTTTTGGCAGACCTGACGGCAGTTCGGGAAATAATTCATGAACCGGGACGGCGCGACTGCCAAAAATACTGGAGCAGTAGAGGATCCCCTCTTTAATCAGGGTAATCGAGCGGACGGTCTGTAAAATGGCGGCCTGCTTACGCAGAGTCAGATGCGCCTGCGGGCACGGCTGGCCGACAAGACCCAACAACTCCGGTCGGCGGTTATCCAGAGAAAGCAGGACGTTTTCAAGTGAGCGAACGGTATGGCTGGCGAAATCGACAATGCGTTGTTGATTAACATTGCGCTGTGAAATAAATCGAATGCCCAACGTCAGGATGAGCGTAAGGAGCGCAACCGTCACGCAGACGATAACGCGTTTTCGGCGATAGTTTTTAATGATCGTTTGTGCGGTTTGCATGAACGGTCGCCTGATACACCTCCAGCCCCAAAAGCCAGACGCAACAGTGAAAGTGTAGTGGGGAAAGTGAAAGGCGACGAGAATCAGAAGGAAATTTCGCCCATCCGTTGCAGATGGGCGAGGGGAGGTATTAGTCGCACTGTACCTTAATGGCCAGACCACCACGGGAAGTCTCACGGTACTTCGCGTTCATGTCTTTACCGGTTTCGTACATGGTCTCAATAACTTTATCCAGCGACACGCGAGGCTCGCTGGTACGGCGCATTGCCATACGGGAGGCGTTAATCGCTTTCACCGACGCAATGGCGTTACGCTCAATGCACGGTACCTGCACCTGCCCGGCAACCGGG
The DNA here is from genome assembly GCF_047530935.1 of Enterobacter sp. 03-F-07-AD-ECC. Classification (NCBI taxonomy): domain Bacteria; kingdom Pseudomonadati; phylum Pseudomonadota; class Gammaproteobacteria; order Enterobacterales; family Enterobacteriaceae; genus Enterobacter; species Enterobacter sp. 03-F-07-AD-ECC. The sequence continues at coordinate 155,418 of NZ_JBLKBZ010000005.1, forward strand.
TCACAGGTCAGGCCCAGGTTATGTTCCATACCGATCTCCGCCGCCACGCAAACCTGCTCAGGGCTTGCGCCCAGCAGTTCAGCCAGACCAGCGGCCGCCATGGAACAGGCCACACCCACTTCACCCTGGCATCCTACTTCAGCGCCAGAGATAGAAGCGTTCATTTTGTACAGCGCACCGATGGCACCTGCCGCCAGGAAGTAACGGATGTAGATATCTGGCGTAACAGGTTCAATAAAGTGATCGTAATAAGCCAGCACCGCCGGAACAATACCGCACGCACCGTTGGTGGGCGCCGTCACCACGCGGCCACCGGCAGCGTTTTCTTCGTTAACCGCCAGAGCGAACATATTCACCCAGTCGACCACGTTCATCGGGTCGTTGGAGAATTTATCGGTGGTCACCAGCATGCGGCGCAGGGCAGAGGCACGACGCGGTACCCGCAGCGGACCCGGCAGCACGCCTTCGGTGTTCATCCCGCGATCGATACAGGCGCGCATGGTCTGCCATACGTTTGCAAAATAGTCTTCGATCTCTTTTTTGCTGTGCAGTGCCAGTTCGTTCTGCATCACCATGCCGGACAGCGACAGGCCGGTCTCTTTGCAATAACCCAACATCTCGGTGGCCGATTTGAACGGATACGGCACGTTGACGTCGCCGGTGCTCTCTTTACCGAAATGCTCTTCATCCACGATGAATCCACCGCCGATGGAGTAGTACGTTTTGCTGTAAATCTCTTTTTCGCCATTCCATGCATGGATGGTCATGCCGTTTTCATGCAGCGGCAGGTTGTCGCTACGAAAACGCATCCCGTCATCCTGCGGGAAATCCACTTCGTGCTGGCCGTTAGCCAGCAGCAGACGACCGCGCGCTTCCACGTCACGGATGAATGCCGGGATGGCATCAATATCTACAGTGTCCGGCATATTGCCCGCCAGACCCATAATAATGGCGATATCGGTGTGGTGGCCTTTACCCGTTAATGACAGTGAGCCGTAGACATCCACGGCGACACGGGTAACGCTTTCCAGTAATCCTTTTTCGACCAGATCATCGACGAACTGTTTACCGGCCTTCATCGGCCCAACAGTATGGGAAGACGAAGGGCCAATTCCCACTTTGAACATGTCGAATATACTAATCACTTTCACACTCCTGACAGGGTTACCGGGGTTCCAGTAACGATGTTATAACTGCGCATAGTGTAAGAGGGAACATCGACCTCGGCTTAACTATTCACATGAATTAAACTAATGGTTAACGATGGTTTTGCTAATAGCGCGACGCCGATCGCAAACCTGACAAAAGAGGGTGGAATGTAAAGTATAGTCAAGGCTTCAGGCCGATTTGCAGAGCCAGTTCACGAATGATGCCCGCCGTCATGCCCCAGACAAAATAATGCTGATACCAGGACAACCAGACCCGATGATCGTGCCCACGGCGCTGAATATCCAGCGGGTGATAGCGACTGAGGCGAAGGGCTTCTTCTAGTGGCATTTCAAACACCGCAGACACCTCATCAACACTGGCGTGATACTGAAGGCCGGGCGGGATAATGCCCACCACCGGCGTCACCTGGAAACCGGTCACGCTGTCCACCGGCGGGAGGACGCCGACAATCTCGACGGCCTCCGGTGGGATAGCCACCTCTTCCTGCGCTTCACGCAGCGCCGCGGCAATCAGCGAGGCATCGCTGCTGTCTACCGCGCCGCCGGGGAAAGCGACCTGACCGGCATGTTTGCGTAAATGAGGGGAGCGCTGGGTCAGCAGCAAACCGGGCTGCTCACGACGCACCACGGGGATCAGCACCGCCGCCTGACGTTGATTAAGCGCTTCGCGGCTCACCTGTGGCCGCAAAAGCTGAAAGCGCGACAGAAAATCATCCAGCGTCAGGTTCTCTCTCTCCACCCGTCAGTTCTCCAGTTGTTGCAGGATACGGTTAACTTTATCAAAGGTTTCCTGATATTCCGCCTCGACCTGGCTGTCAGCAACAATCCCGCCGCCTGCGGAACAGTAAAGCTGGCCGTCGCAGGCCGTCAGGGTGCGAATAGTGATGCTGGTATCCAGCGTGCCGCAGACGCTAACGTAGCCAATGCTGCCGCACCAGGCGTTGCGACGGTGCGGTTCCAGTTCATCGATAATCTCCATCGCCCGCACTTTTGGCGCGCCGGTGATGGAGCCACCCGGGAACGCGGCGCGCAGAAGATCGCAGGGGGTACGCGAAGCCGGCAGCTGTGCGGTAATGGTGCTGACCAGATGGTGCACCGCCGGGAAAGGCTCGACGACGAACAGCTCCGGCACGCGAACGCTGCCCGGTACCGCCACCCGGCCAATGTCGTTGCGCATCAGGTCGACAATCATTAAATTTTCGGCGCGGTCCTTCGGTGACGCGGCGAGCTTTTCCGCCTGCTGGCGGTCAGCAGCCGGATCGCTCAGGCGCGGCAAGGTCCCTTTAATCGGGCGTGTCTGGATCTTGCCTTCCGCCAGATGAATAAACCGCTCAGGCGAAAGACTCAGGATCGCGCCCAGATCGAGACGGATAAACGCACTGAACGGTGCCCGGTTGCTGGCATTGAGGCGGGTAAAGGCCTGCCATTCATCGCCCTGATATGTCGCCTGGAAGCGCTGGGCAAGGTTCACCTGATAACAATCGCCGCTTTGCAGATATGCCTGTACGCGTGCGAATTTTTCCGCATAGGTCTGCGGGGTCATGTTTGAACGCCACGCAGAGGTCAGACGGAAATCCGGCGCGGCTGCGGGCTGCTGCGCGTTCAGCCAGGCCAGGCGTGCCTCCACATCCGAATGGCTGAGCAGGGAGACCACCTGTTTATGGTGATCGACAATCAGCGCCCAGTCGTAAAGTCCCACCGCCATATCCGGCAGTGGAATATCCGCCTTCGCAACGGAAGGCAGCGTTTCAAAGCGGCGACCAAGGTCATAGCCAAACACGCCCAGCGCACCGCCCTGGAAGGGAAGATCCGGGTTAGGCGTGGCAGACAAACCCAGCTCGTCGATAGCCTCCTGAAGCTTGATCAGCGGATCGTGCGTGGAGGGCTGGTTTTCGGATGTCACCGTGCGCACCGGGTCAGCAACCACAATGTCGAAGCGGCTGTAAGGATGGTCCGCATGGCCGGAATGCAGCAGCATCGCCCAGGGAAGATGGCTCAGACGAGCAAACCAGAATTCAGCGGCGTCAGTACGCCACGGCAGGGTAATAACAGTGGGGAAGCGCATGTTCATGTGTGGCATACTACCGGGCAGCGTGAAATAATTAGCGCGAATAATTTAGCAGGAGTTGACGATGTTTGCAGGTTTACCTTCTCTGAGCCATGAGCAACAGCAGAAAGCGGTTGAGCGGATCCAGGAGCTGATGTCCCAGGGGATGAGCAGCGGGCAGGCCATTTCTCAGGTGGCGGAAGAACTTCGCGCCACCCATACCGGCGAGCGGATCGTGGCGCGTTTCGAGGATGAAGATGAAGAGTAACCGGCTTACACAGCCGCGATAATCTTAATCTCTACCTTGTATTCCGGCTTCATCAGCGTGGCCTGTACGGTACAACGTACAGGCGCGTGACCCGCCACCACCCACGCATCCCAGGCTTTGTTCATGGCCGCAAAATCGTCTTTATTCGCCAGGAAAATGGTGGCGTCCAGAATACGCGATTTGTCGCTGCCTTGCTTTTCCAGCACCGCATCGATCTGCGCCAGGGTGTCAGCCGTTTGTTCAAAGGCACCCGCATCCAGATTGGACGGCACGCCAGTGTAATAGAGCGTCTGGTTATGAATGACTACATCAGACCAGCGGGCTTCGGCATCAATGCGCACAATTGTCATAAACGTTTCCTCGTTACTTTCGTCATCAGGCGGCAAGACTGCCATATTGTTTCGCCGTCGTCACTATTTGGGGTGGCACAGGAGAGGATGGGCTGACATAATCCCTGTGCAAAAATACAGTGAGAGAACACCGTGGCAGACGATTTTTCCCCTGAAGGGCAGTTAGCACAGGCTATTCCCGGTTTTAAACCGCGTGAACCGCAGCGTCAGATGGCGCATGCCGTCGCTCGCGCCATCGATAAGGCACAGCCGCTGGTGGTCGAGGCCGGAACCGGCACGGGAAAAACCTACGCTTACCTTGCACCGGCGCTGCGCGCGAAAAAGAAGGTGATCATCTCTACCGGCTCGAAGGCGTTGCAGGATCAGCTCTACAGCCGTGATTTGCCGACGGTGGCAAAAGCGCTGAAATACAAAGGGCGGCTGGCGTTGCTGAAAGGGCGCTCCAACTATCTCTGCCTGGAGCGTCTTGAACAGCAGGCGCTGGCGGGCGGCGACCTGCCGGTGCAGACCCTGAGTGATGTGATCATCCTTCGCGCCTGGGCTAACCAGACGGAAGAGGGGGATATCAGCACCTGCGCGAGCGTGGCGGAAGACTCTCCCGCCTGGCCGCTGGTGACCAGCACCAATGACAACTGCCTGGGCAGCGACTGCCCGCTGTATAAAGACTGTTTTGTGGTCAAAGCGCGTAAAACCGCGATGGATGCAGATGTGGTGGTGGTCAACCACCATCTGTTTCTCGCGGATATGGTGGTGAAAGACAGCGGTTTTGGCGAACTTATTCCTGAAGCGGAAGTGATGATCTTCGACGAAGCCCATCAGCTTCCGGATATCGCCAGCCAGTATTTCGGCCAGTCGCTCTCCAGCCGCCAGCTGCTGGATCTGGCGAAAGATTTCACCATTGCTTATCGCACTGAATTAAAAGATACCCAGCAGCTGCAAAAATGTGCCGATCGCCTCGCGCAAAGCGCGCAGGATTTTCGCCTGCAGCTTGGCGAGCCGGGTTACCGCGGCAATCTGCGCGAGCTGCTGGCGGACAATAATATCCAGCGCGCGCTACTGCTGCTAGATGACGCGCTGGAACTCTGTTACGACGTGGCGAAACTGTCGCTTGGCCGTTCTGCGCTGCTGGACGCCGCCTTCGAGCGCGCCACGCTCTATCGCGGGCGGCTGAAACGGCTGAAGGAGATCAACCAGCCGGGGTACAGCTACTGGTATGAATGCACCTCGCGTCATTTCACCCTGGCGCTTACGCCGCTGACGGTGGCAGACAAATTCAAAGAGGTGATGGCGCAAAAACCGGGGAGCTGGATATTTACCTCCGCGACCCTGTCGGTGAATGACGATCTGCACCACTTCACTGAGCGTCTCGGGATTGAACAGGCGGAATCACTGCTGCTGCCGAGCCCGTTTGATTATGAAAAACAGGCGCTGCTCTGCGTGCCGCGTAATCTGCCGTTACCCAACCAGCCCGGCGCCGCACGCCTGTTGGCAGCCATGCTGAAGCCGATGATTGAGGCCAACAATGGCCGCTGCTTTATGCTCTGCACCTCTCACGCCATGATGCGCGACCTGGCAGAACAGTTCCGCGCCACCATGACCTTGCCGGTGCTGCTGCAGGGGGAAACCAGCAAAGGGCAACTGTTACAGCAGTTTGTCAGTGCCGGGAATGCGCTTCTGGTGGCAACCAGCAGCTTCTGGGAAGGTGTGGACGTGCGGGGCGATACCCTGTCGCTGGTCATTATCGATAAACTGCCTTTTACCTCGCCGGACGATCCGCTGCTCAAAGCGCGAATGGAAGACTGCCGTCTGCGCGGGGGCGATCCTTTCGACGAGGTACAGCTGCCGGACGCGGTGATCACCCTTAAGCAGGGGGTAGGACGACTGATCCGCGACGTGGACGACCGCGGCGTGCTCGTAATCTGTGATAACCGGCTGGTGATGCGCCCCTACGGTGCGACCTTCCTCGCCAGCCTGCCGCCCGCGCCGCGTACGCGGGACATTAAACGCGCGGTTCGCTTCCTGGCCAACCCAACGGCGGAGTAATTTGCCCGGGAGTGTGCTAAGATGCGCGCCATTTTGTGACTGACCATTGCGAGAGCGCGACGACTGATGCGAATTCTGGCTATTGATACCGCTACAGAGGCGTGTTCCGTTGCTCTGTGGAACGACGGTGCTATTTCTGCTCATTTCGAAGAGTGCCCACGAGAACACACCCAACGTATTCTGCCCCTGGTGAAAGCGATTTTGACCCAGGGCAACACCACCTTAACCGACCTCGATGCGCTGGCCTTTGGCCGTGGCCCCGGCAGCTTTACGGGTGTACGCATTGGGATCGGTATTGCGCAGGGGCTGGCGCTGGGCGCTGACCTGCCGATGATCGGTGTTTCCACCCTGGCGACGATGGCGCAGGGCGCGTGGCGTATGACCGGTGCTACCCGTGTGCTGGCAGCGATTGATGCCCGCATGGGCGAAGTCTACTGGGCTGAATACACCCGCGACGAGCAGGGCGTGTGGCACGGCGAAGAGACGGAAGCGGTGCTCAAGCCGGAAGCGGTAACCGAACGGTTGCAGAACCTCTCCGGTGAATGGGCGACGGTAGGAACCGGTTGGGCGGCATGGCCTGACATGGCAAACGGTACCGGCGTAACGCTGGTGGACGGCAACATGCTTCTGCCTGCCGCAGAGGATATGCTTCCTCTGGCCTGCCAGCTGCTCGCAGCAGGAAAAACCGTGGCTGTTGAACATGCCGAGCCGGTTTATTTGCGAAACACCGTCGCGTGGAAGAAACTTCCAGGCCGCGAGTGAATCTCAGTAACAGGAACTGAGAAAAAGGAGTCGCATCATGGCGGTTCAGACTAAAGTAGTACGCCTAATTATGGCAGGCGCTGTGGCCATAGCACTGAGCGGATGCGTTTCCGTTCCTGATGCGATTAAGGGCAGTAGCCCTACGCCACAGCAGGATCTGGTTCGCGTGATGAATGCCCCTGAGCTTTACGTCGGTCAGGAAGCGCGCTTCGGCGGGAAGGTGATTGAGGTGCAAAACCAGCAGGGGAAAACCCGGCTGGAGATCGCCACCGTGCCACTGGATAGCGGCGCGCGGCCGATCCTCGGCGAAACCTCGCGCGGGCGCATTTTTGCCGATGTCAGCGGCTTCCTCGACCCGGTTGATTTCCGTGGACAGCTGGTGACCGTCGTCGGGCCGATTACCGGCACGACACAGGGCAAAATCGGCACAACGCCTTACAAATTTATGACCATGCAGGTTAACGGCTACAAACGCTGGCGGCTGACACAGCAGGTGATCATGCCGCCTCAGCCTGTCGATCCGTGGATGTGGGGCCCACACCCGTATCGTTACGGCTACCCCGGCTGGGGCTGGTATAACCCGGGTCCGGCGCAGGTACAGACGATCGTTACTGAGTAACTTACTGTTATTGTTAGAAAAGAGACAGCGGCTCAGCCGCTGTCTCTGTTTTTTTACGGCTAAAACGAAAAAAAAAAGTGACGCGCTTCGCAACCTTAAATCTGGGCAATTAATAAACTGGTACGCTGAGTTAATATAATGTTAACAAACTGTTTATTATCGGGGTTGTGATGACGACGAACACTCAATTCAGAGGTGATGCATTGAACAAGGTTTGGCTTAACCGTTATCCCGCAGATGTGCCTGCGGAGATCAATCCTGACCGTTATCAATCCCTGGTTGAATTATTTGAACACTCGGTAAGGCGTTACGCCGATCAGCCCGCGTTTATCAATATGGGTGAGGTGATGACGTTCCGTAAGCTTGAGGAGCGGAGTCGGGCGTTCGCGGCCTATTTGCAGGAAGGGCTGGGGCTGCAAAAAGGGGATCGCGTCGCGCTGATGATGCCGAACCTGCTGCAATACCCGGTCGCGTTATTTGGTATCCTGCGGGCCGGGATGATTGTCGTCAACGTCAACCCGCTCTACACCCCACGTGAGCTGGAGCATCAGCTGAACGACAGCGGCGCGACCGCAATTGTGATCGTCTCAAACTTTGCCCACACGCTGGAGAAAGTGGTCGACAGAACCCAGGTGAAACACGTCATCCTGACGCGCATGGGGGATCAGCTCTCCACCGCCAAGGGCACGCTGGTTAACTTTGTCGTCAAATACATCAAACGTCTGGTACCGAAATACCATCTGCCGGATGCCATCTCCTTCCGCCGCGCGTTGCATGCCGGGTATCGTATGCAATACGTCAAACCGGAAGTGGTGTCAGAGGATCTTGCGTTCCTGCAGTACACCGGTGGCACTACCGGCGTGGCCAAAGGCGCCATGCTGACTCACCGCAATATGCTGGCGAACCTTGAGCAGGTGAATGCGACCTACGGGCCGCTGCTGCATCCGGGCAAAGAGGTGGTCATCACCGCGCTTCCGCTTTATCACATTTTTGCGCTGACCATGAACTGCCTGCTGTTCATCGAGCTGGGCGGTCAGAACGTGCTGATCACCAACCCACGCGACATTCCGGGGCTGGTTAAAGAGCTGGCGAAATACCCGTTCACCGCCATGACCGGGGTCAATACCCTGTTTAACGCGCTGCTTAATAACAAAGAGTTCCAGCAGCTTGATTTCTCCACGCTGCACCTCTCTGCGGGCGGCGGAATGCCGGTTCAGCAGGCGGTGGCAGAGCGCTGGGTGAAACTCACCGGCCAGTATTTACTCGAAGGCTATGGCCTGACCGAATGCGCCCCGCTGGTCAGCGTCAATCCGCATGATATCGACTATCACAGCGGCAGTATCGGCCTGCCCGTACCGTCGACGGAAGCCAAACTGGTGGATGATGACGACAACGAAGTTGCACCGGGCGAGCCGGGTGAACTGTGCGTTAAAGGGCCACAGGTGATGCTGGGCTACTGGCAGCGTCCTGATGCCACCGACGAAATCATCAAAGACGGCTGGCTGCACACCGGTGATATCGCGGTGATGGACGAAGAGGGCTTCCTGCGCATTGTCGATCGTAAGAAAGACATGATCCTCGTCTCCGGATTTAACGTCTATCCGAATGAGATCGAAGATGTGGTGATGCAGCATAGCGGCGTGCTTGAAGTTGCCGCGGTTGGCGTACCTTCCGGCAGCAGCGGCGAGGCAGTGAAGATTTTTGTGGTGAAGAAAAACGCCTCTCTTACCGAGGAGGAGCTCATCACGTTCTGCCGCCGTCAGCTCACCGGCTATAAAGTGCCGAAGCTGGTGGAGTTCCGCGATGAGTTGCCGAAATCAAACGTCGGGAAGATATTACGACGAGAATTACGTGACGAAGCCCGTGCCAAAGTGGACAATAAGGCCTGAGCTTCACGCTAATCGCCCAGACGCCGGTTTAGCCGGCGTTTTTTATGGGCGCAAACAAAAGAGAAACCGTTTTGAATTACCAGATGATCACGACCAACGACGAGCTGGCTTCGCTGTGCGAAGTGACGCGCGACTTTCCTGCCATCGCCCTGGATACCGAGTTTGTCCGTACCCGGACGTATTATCCGCAGTTGGGTTTGATTCAGATGTACGACGGCAAACACGTGTCGCTGATTGACCCGCTCGGCATTACCGACTGGACGCCGATGCGTGACCTGCTGCTTGATACTGCGGTCACCAAATACCTGCACGCAGGCAGTGAAGATCTGGAAGTCTTTCTGAATACGTTTGGCATCATGCCGCAGCCGCTGATTGACACGCAGATCCTCGCCGCGTTCAGCAATCGTCCGCTTTCATGGGGCTTTGCCGCCATGGTTGAGGAGTACACCGGCCTGACCCTGGATAAAAGTGAATCCCGTACCGACTGGCTGGCGCGCCCGCTCACAGAGCGTCAGCTGGACTACGCTGCGGCAGATGTGTTTTACCTGCTGCCGATTGCCGGACAACTGATGAAAGAGGCAGAAGCCTCCGGCTGGCTGCCTGCTGCACTGGATGAGTGCCGCATGACGCAGCAGCGTCGCCAGGAAATTGCTGACCCGAAAGAGGCCTGGCGCGATATCAGCAATGCGTGGCAGCTGCGTACGCGTCAGTTGGCCTGTCTGCAATTATTAGCCGACTGGCGCCTGCGTAAAGCGCACGAACGCGATTTGGCCGTTAACTTTGTGGTACGCGAAGAGCACCTGTGGGCGGTCGCACGCTATATGCCAGGCAGCATGGGCGAGCTGGACAGCATTGGGCTTTCAGGCAGCGAAATTCGTTTTCATGGAAAAACGCTGCTCGCGCTGGTGGCCAAAGCGCAGCAGATACCGGATGACGCACTGCCAGAGCCGCTGCTGAATCTGATGGATATGCCGGGCTATCGTAAAGCGTTTAAAGATATTAAAGCGCTGGTGCAGGCTGTGGCGGCAGAAAGCAAATTGAGTGCGGAGTTGCTGGCATCACGTCGTCAGATAAACCAGTTGCTGAACTGGCACTGGAAGCTGAAACCGCAGAATGGCTTACCGGAAATGATGGCGGGCTGGCGCGGGGAATTGATGGCCGATCGCCTGAATACGTTGCTGGAAGGGTATCCACGATAATAAATATGCCGGGCGATATACCCGGCATATTCCCCCGGTGGCGCTGCGCTTACCGGGGCTACGAAATCAAAAACTACGGACGCGACTCTTCCGCTTCCGGGAGCGTAACGTTCAGCTCCAGAATCGAAATATCCCCGTCTTTTTGCTCCAGCTGCACGGTGACCATCTCCGGGTCAATCTGCACATATTTGCAGATCACTTCCAGGATGTCCTTGCGCAGCTGCGGCAGGTAGTGAGGCTCGGCGTCGCTACGACGACGCTCCGCAACGATGATTTGCAGTCGTTCTTTTGCGATGTTGGCGGTGTTCTTTTTCCGCGAGAGAAAAAAGTCCAGTAATGCCATAACTTATCCTCCGAACAGGCGTTTGAGGAAACCTTTCTTCTCTTCTTCAATGAAGCGGAAAGGACGTTCTTCTCCCAGCAGACGGTCAACCGTATCCGCATACGCTTTACCGGCATCTGCTGTTGTATCAAGGATCACTGGCTCGCCCTGGTTAGAGGCGCGCAGCACGGACTGGTCTTCCGGGATGACGCCCACCAGTTTAATGCGCAGGATCTCCAGCACGTCTTCCATGCTCAGCATGTCACCTTTGTTTACGCGGCCCGGGTTATAGCGGGTCAGCAGCAGGTGCTCTTTAATCGGGTCTTCGCCATTTTCCGCACGGCGGGATTTGGATGCGAGGATCCCGAGAATGCGGTCAGAGTCACGGACGGATGACACTTCAGGGTTCGTGGTGATGATCGCTTCATCAGCGAAGTAGAGCGCCATCAGGGCACCGGTTTCGATACCGGCAGGGGAGTCACAGACAATGAAGTCGAACTCCATTTTTTTCAGCTCATCGAGCACCTTTTCAACGCCTTCGCGGGTCAGGGCGTCTTTGTCACGCGTCTGAGAGGCCGGGAGGATATAAAGGTTCTCGGTGCGCTTGTCTTTAATCAGCGCCTGGTTAAGGGTGGCATCGCCCTGAATCACGTTTACGAAGTCATACACGACGCGACGTTCACAACCCATAATCAGGTCGAGGTTACGCAGACCGATATCGAAATCGATAACGACGGTTTTCTTTCCCTTCTGGGCCAAACCAGTAGCGATGGCCGCGCTGGAGGTGGTCTTGCCAACGCCTCCTTTACCCGAAGTAACAACAATAATGCGTGCCATAGAAATTCCTTGTTAAAAAGGGATCAATTCAACGGTTGAACGGTCAACGCGTCGTCTGCCAGTCGCAGACGAGCCGCTTTGCCATAAAATTCGGCTGGGATCTTGTCGCTCAGCCAATATTCACCTGCGATGGACACCAGTTCCGCAGTCAGGTGAGTACAAAATATTTGTGCGTCCCGATCGCCACTCGCCCCGGCGAGTGCACGCCCACGCATCATACCGTAAACGTGAATGTTGCCATCTGCAATCAGCTCAGCGCCAGCGCTGACGTGGCTTGTAACAATTAGATCACAGTTTGGTGCATAAATGCGCTGTCCGGAACGAACCGGCACATCAATCATTCGCGTTTTTGTGAGGGCGGTAACGTTTTGTACCGCAGGTGGGGGCGTTTCAACGGCAACGGGGGCCGCACGTGGGGCTTTTTCTTTGCCTTCGTTCAGAAGAGGCAGTCCCGCACGGTCGATTTCCGCTTTTAGCTCAGTATCTTTGCAGCCGCTGATGCCCACAATGCGCAGACCGGTAGAGGAGACGGCCTGCTGGAGTTGTTTCCAGTTAACCGGGGATTCCAGACCGCTGACATTGATAACCACAGGGGCGTGTTTCAGAAAGGCGGGAGCCTGAGCGATTTTGTCTTCTAACGCCTGACGAATAACCTCGGGTTTTGCATCATGCAAATGTACCACTGATAAGGTGAAGCTACTGCCTTTAAGCTCGATGGGCGTGTTTGACATCCTGGCCTTACTCAATTTGCTATTAACCGCAACCACTCGCTGCGATATTCCGAAGAGTATCAGGCATGTTATAGTCAGGAGTATATTGAGGCAAGCAACCACCTATGAATTCAGAGTAAAAACATGTTTTGTGTGATCTACAGAAGTACAAGCCGCGACCAGACCTATCTTTATGTCGAAAAGAAAGACGATTTTTCCCGCGTGCCAGAAGAATTAATGAAGAGCTTTGGCCGACCTCAGCTGGCGATGCTGCTGCCGCTCGACGGTCGTAAGAAACTGGTTAACGCCGATCTGGAAAAAGTTAAAACGGCCTTAACGGAGCAAGGCTATTATTTACAGCTTCCGCCACCTCCCGAGAATTTATTAAAACAGCATCTTGAGGCGACCGGTAAAAAATAGCCTCACCTGTTTTCGGGCATAACATATCAACCGTTTAGGGGTCGACCATGTATCAACATCATAACTGGCAAGGTGCATTACTGGATTATCCCGTCAGCAAAGTGGTTTGCGTGGGCAGCAATTATGCCAAACACATTCAGGAGATGGGCAGCGCGACGCCAGAAGAGCCGGTGCTGTTCATTAAGCCGGAAACCGCGCTTTGCGATATCCGCCAGCCGCTGGCACTGCCGCAGGGACTGGGTTCTGTGCATCATGAAGTGGAGCTGGCGGTGCTGATTGGCGCGACGCTACGCCAGGCCTCCGAAGAGCATGTGCAAAAAGCTATTGCCGGTTACGGCGTGGCGCTGGATCTGACGCTACGTGAGGTACAGGGCAAGCTGAAGAAAGCAGGGCAGCCGTGGGAAAAAGCCAAAGGCTTTGATAATGCCTGCCCGATCTCGGGTTTTGTTCCGGTCGGCGAATTTACCGGCGATCCACAGAACACGTCCCTCAGCCTGAAAGTGAACGGTGAGATCCGCCAGCAGGGTAACACGGCAGATATGATCCATAAGATCGTGCCGCTGATTGCCTATATGAGCCGCTTCTTTACCCTTAAGCCGGGTGATGTGATCCTGACCGGTACGCCAGAAGGTGTCGGCCCTCTTAACGGTGGAGACGAACTGGAAGTGAGCTTTAACGGCCTGTCACTGAAAACCCGCGTACTGTAAACGCATTTTGCCGCCCCTCAGGGCGGCAAAACTTGCATCAACGTGCCAGACTCGTTATAAGGTGCGCTTTCTTTTGACGTGTGGACATCCTGATGAACGACATCCCTTTCTGGCAACGCAAAACTCTCGACGAAATGACAGACGTGGAGTGGGAGTCGTTATGTGACGGCTGCGGGCAGTGCTGCCTGCATAAGCTCATGGATGAAGACACTGATGAAATCTATTTCACCAACGTTGCCTGTAAGCAGTTAAACATCAAAACCTGCCAGTGCCGCAACTACGAGCGCCGCTTCGAGTTCGAGCCGGACTGCATTAAGCTCACCCGTGAGAACCTACCGACGTTTGAATGGCTGCCGCATACCTGCGCGTATCGCCTGCTGGCGGAAGGGAAGGATCTGCCGACATGGCACCCCTTGCTGACCGGCTCTAAAGCGGCCATGCACGGCGAGCGTATTTCGGTGCGCCACATCGCGGTGAAAGAGTCCGAGGTGCGGGACTGGGAAGACCACATTATGAATCACCCGACCCGGTGATAAATAAAAACCCGCCTCGGCGGGTTTTTATTGGGGTGCGGCCTGATGCCCTCACCCCAACCCTCTCCCACGGGAGAGGGCGCAAAAACTAAAAACGGCAACTATCGTTGCCGTTTTGCTTTTACCTTCCGAACAGATCGCGCTTCTTCGGCTTAAACGGCTGAGCAATTAGCACCAGCAGCGCCACGACGAAGTAGGCCACAAAAATGCCCACCAGCCACTGCGGCATCTCCAGCGACAGGAATTCCCACTGACGTACAGAGCAGTCACCGGAGGCGACAAACACCTGCGGCAGCCATTTATCCAGCGGCAACCAGCTCGGGAAGCGGGCAGCGAAATCACAGGTCATGAACGGCGACGGGTGCAGTTGCATCATGGTGTGCTGCCAGGAAAGCTCAATCCCTTTCCAGGCGCTGTACAGCCAGACCGCGATAGCGACGTAGCGGAGCGGTGTTTTAGGTGCAATCGCACCCAACAGACCCGCACCCATGACGCCGAACAGCGCGCAGCGCTCGTAGATACAGAGCACGCAGGGTTTGAGTCCCATCACATGCTGGAACCACAGCGCGACCATTTCCAGCGCAAAGGCGGTCAGGGCCATTAACAACCATGCTCCGCGACCGCGGGAGCACTGGTTTAAAAATCTCAACATAATCATTTCCCTGGAACATGCTTAGAAAGCGCAGTGTAAACGAATTTTAATGCGCCGCAAGTATACCCGCTTGTATCAGCCATTGCGTACAGGGAATGAGGGTAATTTTGACGCAAAGCAATCCCACAATGGTGAGAACCAGCGTATAGGGCAGCGCCATCCAGACCATCTTTCCATAAGAAAGACGTATGAGTGGCGCGAGGGCCGAGGTCAGCAGGAACAGGAACGCGGCCTGTCCGTTTGGCGTCGCCACCGACGGCAGGTTGGTGCCGGTATTAATGGCAACCGCCAGCAGCTCGAACTGCCCGGCGTTGATAATGCCTTCTTCCATCGCCGCTTTGGCTTCATTGATGTAGACCGTGCCGACAAAAACGTTATCGGAGATGGACGACAGCAGGCCGTTGAACAGATAGAAGAGCGACAGCTGCGCGTCGGGCGCCGCCTGCAGTACAAAAGTAATAATCGGGGCGAACAGGTGTTGGTCGATAATCACCGCCACCACCGCAAAGAAGACCGCCAGCAGCGCGGTAAACGGCAGGGCTTCGGTAAAGGCTTTACCGATAGCATGTTCATCCGTTACCCCGCTAAAGGTCGTCGCAAGAATAATAACCGAGAGACCAATCAGCCCGACTTCGGCAAGATGGAAAGCCAGCGCGACGATAAGCCAGAGACCGATGATCCCCTGCGCAATCAGACGCAGCGTCTCCTGGCGCGTGCGTTGCGTACGGTTCTGCTCGTCAAATTTATGCAGCTCTTTGCGAACTGGCTCAGGCAACTGCGCACCGTAGCCGAAAACGTTGAATTTCTCGACCAGGATACAGGTCGCTAACCCGCAGACGAACACGGGCAGGCTGACCGGGGCCATGCGCAGGAAAAACTCGCCAAAATGCCACTCAGCCGCTTTGGCGATGATCAGGTTTTGCGGCTCACCTACCATGGTCATCACGCCACCTAATGCGGTACCGACGCCCGCGTGCATCATCAGGCTGCGCAGAAACGCGCGGAACTGTTCCAGCACCTCACGGTTATGCGCCTCGACGTGGCTGTCGTCCTGCAAATCCTCGCCCGGACGGGACGATGCCACGCGGTGATAAATGCCGTAAAACCCGACGGCAACGCTGATGACCACCGCCACGACGGTTAGCGCATCCAGGAAGGCCGAAAGGAATGCGGCAGCAAGGCAGAACGCCAGCGACAGC
Organism: Enterobacter sp. 03-F-07-AD-ECC; assembly: GCF_047530935.1. NCBI lineage: Bacteria > Pseudomonadati > Pseudomonadota > Gammaproteobacteria > Enterobacterales > Enterobacteriaceae > Enterobacter > Enterobacter sp. 03-F-07-AD-ECC. The sequence continues at coordinate 171,144 of NZ_JBLKBZ010000005.1, forward strand.
ATCGTTTTAGACGGAATGCTGAGCAACAGGCGGGTGAAGATAAACAGCAGCAGCTGTTTCATAAAGTAGATACCGGCCACCATGAAGATCAGCAGCAGAAGCACTTCCAGGTTGGATGCCAGCTCGGCTTTGACATGCTCTGCGCTCGTCATACCGATAACCACGGCTTCAAAAGCCAGCAAACCACCCGGCAGCAGGGGATAACATTTCAGCGCCATGGCCAGGGTGAAGATAAACTCCGCCACCAGCAGCCACCCGGCGACGAACGGAGCGATACTAAAAATAATGGGATTAACAACCAGGAAAACCAGAAGTATCAGTTTGTACCAGTCAGGAGACTGGCCTAAAAAATTGCGCCACAGCGCGCGCCCAAAAGAAATTTCCACAACAGACGTCCTTCCCCGTCAGGTAAAACAAAACATCAGTATACGCAAAAAACGCGGGGCAGAGGCGGATAAGCGTGTATTGTAAATTTCACGAAAATAAAACAGCGATCCCTCTTTTCTCTCTTTCACGCGCTACCTGCCACTGCATGCCTCTGGTATGATGAGTGCAATTTGCAAAAGCTGTGTAATGGAAATCTCACTATGGTCATTAAGGCGCAGAGCCCGGCGGGTTTCGCGGAAGAGTACATCATTGAAAGCATCTGGAATAATCGCTTCCCTGCGGGATCCATTCTTCCAGCTGAACGCGAACTCTCTGAACTGATTGGCGTCACTCGCACCACGCTGCGTGAAGTGCTCCAGCGACTGGCGCGCGATGGCTGGTTGACGATCCAGCACGGTAAGCCAACGAAAGTAAACAACTTCTGGGAAACTTCCGGGCTGAACATTCTTGAAACGCTGGCGCGCCTCGATCACGAAAGCGTGCCACAGCTGATTGATAATCTGCTCTCGGTGCGTACCAACATTGCGACAATCTTTATTCGTACCGCTTTTCGTCAGCATCCGGAAGACGCGCTGCAGGTGCTTGCCAGCGCGAACGAAGTGGAAGATCACGCCGATGCCTTTGCCACGCTCGATTACAACGTTTTCCGCGGACTGGCGTTTGCCTCCGGTAACCCGGTGTACGGTCTGATCCTGAACGGCATGAAAGGGCTGTATACCCGTATCGGTCGCCACTACTTTGCCAACCCTGAGGCGCGCAGCCTGGCGCTGGGCTTCTACCATAAGCTAAGCAAGCTCTGTACTGAAGGCCTGCACGATCAGGTGTATGAGACGGTGCGCCGCTACGGCCACGATTCCGGTGAAATCTGGCACCGGATGCAGAAAACACTGCCGGGTGATTTAGCCATTCAGGGCCGCTGAAATAAAAAACCTCTCAAGTGAGAGGTTTTTTTTCGCCCGGTGGCGCTTCGCTTACCGGGCCTACAAAACCCGGCAAAAACCATTACAACGTATTCAACCGCGCCGGGCAACGTTCCAGCAGCTCCACGCTGCCATCTTCATTCTGCTGCTCCAGCAGTACATCAAAGCCCCACAGGCGATGCACATGCTTCAGCACCTCTTTGCGTCCTTTATCCAGCGGCGCCCGGTTGTGCGGAATATAGCGCAGCGTCAGGGAGCGATCGCCGCGTAAATCCACGTTCCATACCTGAATGTTGGGTTCAAGGTTGCTCAGGTTGTACTGGGAGGAGAGGCGAGAGCGGATCTCACGGTAGCCTTCCTCGTTATGGATCGCAGAAATCTCCAGGTAGTTATTGCGGTCGTCATCCAGCACGGTGAAGAAGCGGAAATCACGCATGATCTTCGGCGACATAAACTGGCTGATGAAGCTCTCATCCTTAAAGTCACGCATCGCGAAATGCAGCGTTTCCAGCCAGTCAGAGCCGGCGATATCCGGGAACCAGTATTTATCTTCTTCCGTTGGCGACTGGCAGATGCGTTTAATGTCCTGGAACATCGCAAAGCCGAGCGCGTACGGGTTAATGCCGCTATACCACGGGCTGTTGTAAGGCGGCTGGAACACCACGTTTGTATGGCTGTGCAGGAACTCCATCATGAACCGCTCGGTGACTTTCCCTTCATCGTACAGATGGTTAAGGATGGTGTAATGCCAGAAGGTGGCCCAGCCTTCGTTCATCACCTGGGTCTGTTTCTGCGGATAGAAATACTGGCTGACCTTACGCACGATGCGCAGGATCTCACGCTGCCACGGCTCCAGCAGCGGCGCGTTTTTCTCCATAAAATAGAGCAGGTTTTCCTGCGGCTCAGACGGGTAGCGACGCGCTTCGGCAACCGCTTTCTCTTCTTCACGTTTCGGCAGGGTGCGCCACAGCATATTCACCTGGCTTTGCAGATACTCTTCGCGGCTTTTCTGCCGCGCTTTCTCCTCCTGAAGGGAGATTTTCTGTGGACGTTTGTAACGATCAACGCCGTAGTTCATCAGCGCGTGACAGGAGTCGAGCAGTTTCTCCACTTCGTCCACGCCGTAGCGCTCTTCGCAGTCGGTAATGTACTTACGCGCGAAGATCAGGTAATCGACAATCGAGCTGGCATCCGTCCAGCTGCGGAACAGGTAGTTATTCTTGAAGAACGAGTTATGTCCATAGCAGGCATGCGCCATCACCAGCGCCTGCATGGTAATGGTGTTCTCTTCCATCAGGTAGGCGATACACGGATTGGAGTTGATCACGATCTCATACGCCAGCCCCTGCTGGCCGTGCTTATATAAGCGCTCCGTTTCAATGAATTTTTTACCAAACGACCAGTGCGGATAATTGATCGGCATCCCGACGCTGGAGTAGGCGTCCATCATCTGCTCGGACGTAATGACTTCAATCTGATGGGGATAAGTATCCAGACGATACAGTTTTGCCACCCGGTCGATTTCGGCGAGATAGACATCCAGCAACTCGAAGGTCCAGTCGGGTCCATCGCTCAGACGTGTGCTGTCCTTATTCAGGGAATCAATAGTAGCCATTAGCGCGCCCTCGTTGTGGGAGCTCTCTCTGTCTGGAGAGCCTCCTGATAAGCATAGATCACCGTGTTAAAAAGCGTGCTGGAGCAGAAATTTTTTCTTTGCGATTTCCCGTTTTTGATGCGGCAAAAAAAGCGGTCTTCACAGAATTTTATACTGGTTAAAAATAACGCGCAGCAGGAGATCCCAAATTCGCCTCATCCCCTGATGCTGGGGGATGTGTGAGGTAAGTCACCATAAAAAAGTCGTATGTTGAATAATATTTTCAACTAGGTTATCAATCTGTAATTAGAAGATTGTTCTTTTGCACATATGGAGTGGCTATGCGTGTTGTCATACTGGGAAGTGGTGTCGTTGGCGTAACCAGCGCCTGGTATTTAAGTCAGGCGGGACATGACGTGACCGTAATCGATCGTGAGTCAGGGCCTGCGCTGGAAACCAGTGCGGCGAACGCCGGACAGATCTCTCCGGGCTATGCCGCGCCGTGGGCGGCACCCGGCGTTCCGCTGAAGGCAATTAAGTGGATGTTCCAGCGCCATGCGCCGCTGGCCATCAGCCTCGACGGCACCCAGTTCCAGCTGAAGTGGATGTGGCAGATGCTGCGCAACTGCGACACCCGGCACTACATGGAAAACAAAGGTCGGATGGTGCGTCTGGCGGAATACAGCCGTGACTGCCTGAAAGCACTGCGCGCCTCCACCGGTATTGAGTACGAAGGTCGTCAGGGCGGCACGCTGCAGCTGTTCCGTACGGCGCAACAGTATGAAAACGCCACCCGTGATATTGCCGTGCTGGAAGATGCGGGCGTACCGTATCAACTGCTCGAAGCCAGCCAGCTTGGGCAGGTTGAACCGGCGCTGGCAGATGTGTCGCACAAGCTGACGGGCGGCCTGCGTTTGCCGAATGATGAAACCGGCGACTGCCAGCTGTTTACGCAGCGTCTCGCGCAGATGTGCGAGCAGGCGGGGGTGAAATTCCGCTTTAATACCGCGGTCGATAAACTGCTGTCAGAAGGCGGCAGTATCTACGGCGTGAAGTGTGGCGATGAAGTCATTAAAGCGGATGCCTACGTCATGGCGTTTGGCTCCTATTCCACCGCGATGCTGAAGGGCATTCTCGACATTCCGGTTTACCCGCTGAAGGGCTACTCCCTGACCATTCCGGTAAAAGAGGACAGCGGGGCGCCAGTTTCCACCATTCTGGATGAAACCTACAAAATCGCCATTACCCGCTTCGATAACCGCATCCGCGTTGGCGGGATGGCGGAGATTGTCGGCTTTAACACCGAGCTGCTGAAGCCGCGCCGTGAAACGCTGGAGATGGTGGTTGGCGACCTGTTCCCGCGTGGCGGTTTTGTCGAGCAGGCAACCTTCTGGACCGGGCTGCGTCCAATGACGCCAGACGGCACGCCAATTGTTGGCCGTACGCCGTTCAAAAACCTGTGGACCAATACCGGCCACGGTACGCTTGGCTGGACAATGGCCTGCGGCTCTGGCCAGCTGCTTAGCGATTTGATATCCGGGCGCACGCCGGCAATTCCGTTTGACGATTTAAGTGCCGCACGCTATCAATCGGGGTTTACCCCTTCGCGTCCACAGCACCTGCACGGCGCGCATAACTAAGGAGTTGTCATGTCCCGTCCTGTTCTGGCTCAGCTCGATTTGCAGGCCCTGAAGGATAACCTACAAATTATTCGCCGGGCGGCGCCAGGTTCACGCGTCTGGTCGGTGGTGAAAGCCAATGCCTACGGCCACGGTATCGATCGTATCTGGAGTGCGCTCAGCGCCACCGATGGTTTTGCGTTACTGAATCTGGAAGAGGCCATTCTGCTGCGCGAGCGCGGCTGGAAAGGGCCCATTCTGTTGCTTGAGGGGTTCTTCCACGCCGACGATCTGCCGCTGCTGGATAAGTACCGGCTGACCACCAGCGTTCACAGCAACTGGCAAATTAAAGCGATTCAGGATGCAAAACTGCATGCGCCGCTGGATATTTATCTCAAGGTGAATAGCGGTATGAACCGCCTGGGCTTCCAGCCTGAGCGGGTCCATACGGTATGGCAACAGCTGCGCGCCCTGAAGAACGTGGGCGAAATGACGCTGATGGCGCATTTTGCCGATGCGGAAAAACCGGACGGTATTGCCGATGCGATGGTGCGCATTGAGCAGGCGGCAGAAGGGCTGGATTGCCCACGTTCGCTCTCCAACTCAGCGGCCACGCTGTGGCATCCTGAGGCGCATTATAACTGGGTGCGTCCTGGCATTGTCCTTTATGGCGCCTCTCCCTCAGGCCAGTGGCAGGATATCGCCAACAGTGGCCTTAAGCCGGTGATGACCCTGCGCAGCGAAATCATCGGTGTGCAGACGCTGAAGGCCGGCGACACGGTGGGCTATGGCAGCCGTTACCGGGCGACAGGCGAGCAACGGATTGGTATTGTGGCGGGCGGTTATGCTGACGGCTACCCGCGTATCGCGCCGAGCGGCACGCCAGTCTGGGTAGACGGGGTGCGTACGGGAACGGTGGGCACCGTCTCCATGGATATGCTGGCCGTTGATCTCACGCCATGTCCGCAGGCGGGCATTGGTTCCCCGGTCGAGCTGTGGGGTAACGAAGTCAAAATTGATGACGTGGCTGCCGCGGCGGGGACGGTAGGGTATGAACTGATGTGCGCGCTAGCCCCAAGAGTGCCGGTTGTGACGGTGTAACGTGTCTGTGTGCCGGGTAAGCGTCAGCGCCACCCGGCAAAAAACCACTACTCCACGTCCTCTTCCATCGGCCGCAAACCGACTTTCCGCACTGCGTTATCTTCTTTCTCTGCTACGGTCCAGATCATCCCGGCAAACTCCACCTGGTCACCCACAACCGGGGCCGCACCAAGGCGCTGCTGGATGATTTCGCCCAGCGTTTGCTGGTTATCGTCGCCTTCAGCACCTTCATCCAGCCCATAAATCAGGGCCACATCCGCAAACCTGGCGCTGGCTTCCAGAATAAAATCGCCGAAGAAACGCTGATCCAGCGCCACCGGAGGCGACTGGCTGAACAGTTTACCCAGGGCGGGCAGGTCCCGCTCACGGCCAATCACACACAGAATATCGCCTTCGCGTAGCCGGGTGCTGCCGGTTGGGTGCAGCAGGACATTATCGCGGAACAGGGCGGCAATTCGCGTTTCCGCAGGCATGTGCAAATCGCGCAGCGATGCCCCCACGCACCATTTATCAGCGCTGAGCTGGTAAACAAACTGTTCCCACGGGTTTTCCGGGTGAATATCCAGCCCCACGCGGGAAACCGGCCAGCCCACAGGAGGAACCACCACTTTGGCTTTTTTCGCTGCCCACCCGAGCGAGGTTCCCTGGAACAGCAGCGAGATCAGCACCACGAAGAAGGCGACGTTAAAGAACAGCCGCGCGTTATCCAGTCCGGCCATCATCGGGAAGACAGCCAGGATAATGGGTACCGCGCCGCGCAGCCCCACCCAGCTGATAAAGACCCGTTCGCGCAGGTTGAAGCCGCGAAACGGCAGCAGACCGGCAAACACCGACAGGGGGCGTGCGAAGAAGATCATCCACGCCGATAAAATCAGCGCCGGAACGGCAATCGGCAGCAGGTCTGACGGCGTCACCAGCAGGCCCAGCACGAGGAACATCCCGATTTGCGCCAGCCAGGCCAGCCCGTCGAAGTTCTGCAAAATGGCGTGACGGTTGCGAATAGGGCGATTGCCCAGCAGGAAGCCGCAGAGATAAACCGCGAGGATCCCGCTGCCGTTCAGCGCAGTGGTGACGGCAAAAATGAGAATGCCGCCGCTCAGGGCAAGCAGCGGATACAGCCCCGAAGGCAGCGATATCCGGTTGATCGTCTGCTGAAGCAGGTAACCCCCGGCCAGGCCGAGCGCAATCCCCAGGCCGAACTGCTGCAGGATATGCAGGACAAACATCCAGCTTAAGCCTGTTTCATGCTGCTGGATCATCTCTATCAGCGTGATGGTGAGAAATACCGCCATCGGATCGTTACTGCCGGATTCAATCTCAAGCGTGGACCCGACGCGTTCGTTCAACCCTTTGCCCCCCAGCAGGGAAAACACCGCCGCCGCGTCGGTTGAGCCGACAATCGCGCCAATCAGTAAACCTTCCATCAGATCGAGATGGAACAGCCACGCCGCCATCATGCCGGTCAGACCGGAGGTAATTAACACCCCGACCGTCGCCAGCGACAGGGCGGGCCCCAGCGCCACGCGAAATGAGCTCGCCTGGGTGCGCATCCCGCCGTCGAGCAGGATCACCGCCAGCGCAAGGTTACTGATCATGTAAGCGAAAGGGTAGTTATCGAAAGGAATACCGCCGATACCATCGACACCCGCCAGCATGCCGATGGCAAGGAAAATAACAAGAATAGGTATGCCGAGACGCGATGAAAATGAACTTAATAAAATACTACAGGTTACGAGCACAGAACCCAGAATGAAAAGACTGATTATCGCTGTGGCATCCAATGTTGTCTTACTCCCACCTCAATGTTAATGCTGTTACTAAAACCCTAACATATTAACGACGGAAACAGCGGTTTATTGAGGGGGATTAACGGCTTTTTTATGCCTTTAAGACCGGATGACCCCCAATCGTTAACCGACTGCCCGTTTCATCATGCTTCAGGGTGGCCTGCGCGCCTAACGCCAGGGTGACGGTTTGCTGCTCGTGGCCGAAGTCCAGCCCGGTAATAACAGGAATATCAAGGCGTGAGCGGATGAAATCGACCATTGTTTCCAGCGAGTATCCTGCGTCATAGTCATTCGGTGCGGCACCGGTAAAACTGCCAAGAATAACCGCGGATTGACGTTCCAGAATACCGGCGTAATACAGCTGCAATAACATGCGCTCGACGCGGAACGGATGTTCATTGATATCTTCCAGCACCAGAATGCCGCCGTCAATTTGCGGCAGCCATGGCGTTCCAATGAGCGACACCAGCATTGCCAGATTTCCGCCCCAGAGTTGTCCTTCACACGACCAGTGCGGCCCGTTGCCCTGCCACTCAACGCTGTAGGTCGGGTTTTTCAGGGCGCGCCAGAAGTTTTCCACCGTAAATGGGTCAAGCTCGGGTGCCCCGAAATTACCGGCCAGCATCGGGCCGCTGAAGGTCACCACGTTATGCAGCGCGAGCAGCCCGAGCTGGATTACGGTAAAGTCGCTGTGGCCGCAGATAAGCAGCGGATCCTGCTGCTGACGCTTTGCCAGCCCTTGCCAGTCAATACTCTCCAGCAACCGGCTCGCACCATAGCCGCCGCGCACCGCCAGCACGATATTGTTCTCACCCTGCAGGTTCACCAGGCTGTTGATATCATTCAGCCTTTGCGCTTCCGTACCGGCAAAACGCTGCTGGCGGCGGGGGATAATTGTCTGATTTTCTACCGGGTAACCGAGTTCCAGTAAGCGCTCAACGCCCCGCTGTGCCGCCTCCTGGTTGATGCAGTACCCGGACGGCGCGATAAGATGAAACTGAGACATGGCAATTCCTTGCTGAATGAGAATCTAATTGTCTATATCATGCCGCTTATACGTTGCCTGCTTCAAGGGCGATGACCGGCTATAAGGATAGATGACGTGAAATTGAGATGGTTTGCTTTTTTGATTGTGTTGCTGGCTGGCTGTAGTTCAAAACATGACTATCAAAACCCGGCATGGAACCCGGAAGTGCCTGTAAAACGGGCCATGCAGTGGATGCCGATCAGTGAACAGGCAGGCAAGGCCTGGGGCGTCAGCCCGCGACTGATCACGGCGATCATTGCCGTGGAATCCGGCGGTAACCCAACGCTTGTCAGCAAATCTAACGCCGTGGGGCTGATGCAGCTTAAGGCCTCAACCGCAGGGAGAGAGGTCTACCGCTATATGGGCTGGCGTGGTCAGCCGTCAACCAGCGAGCTGAAAAACCCGGAACGCAACATCTCCATGGGCACGGCCTATTTGAGCATTCTGGAACACGGCGTGCTGAAGGGAATCGAGGATCCTGAAGTGATGCAGTATGCGCTGGTGGTCTCTTACGTGAACGGCGCGGGTGCGCTGCTCAGGACGTTCTCATCGGACCGTAAAGAGGCGATAGAAGAGATCAACGACATGGACAAAGACGAGTTCTTTGAACACGTGGTGAAAAATCATCCGGCACCACAGGCTCCGCGTTATATCTGGAAAGTTCAGAAAGCAATGGATGCCATGTAATGCCGTTGTCGGGCGGCCTGTGTGCTGCCCGGCTCCTGTCACAACACTTTATTCGCCCGCTCCCGCGCCTCTCGCTCCAGAGAATAGATAATCCGCTGCAGTTCACGCTCTGCGCCCGGCCCGACGTTCAGGAAGCGGAAGCTCAGACGCGGCGTGACGATCGTTTCATTTTTGCTGTCGACCACCTTACGCTCGCTGATGGCAATCAGCTGCGCATCAAAGTAAAAACGCCCCCAGCCTCCCATATCCAGTTCGATTTGGGTAAATCGCATGCCTTCTACCAGTCCGTCAGGCTTTGGCGTATCCATCAGCGCACCCATGCCGCCCAGGGAGAGGTCAAAAAGGCGAAAGCGGATCTCTTTTTTGTCCGGCATTTTGGCCTTACCAAAATAGGCAGGGTGAAGCGGGGCACTGATACGAAAATATTCACGGCGCTGAACAAACCAGAGGTTGGCCGGCAGCGGGGTGACAAACGCCGGAAGACCACCGTATTCGCTCAGCTCCAGGCGCGGCAGGACAAATTCCACTTTTGCGCCGTGCGTTTCTGCCATCACCGAGATTTTCTCCGCCCGCAGCGCGGCGCGGTTTTCATGCTCCTGGCTGCCCAGGTCAATGACCAGCCTCTCTGCAGAAGCATCCAGGATCTTGCTGATGAACTGATTGTTTGACCAGCTGATGCGCAGCGGCACCTCGCCTTTTTGCAGGTCGCGCAATACCCCTAATACAGCCAGCGGATTTTGCTTCAGGAACTGCTCACTGTAATTACTCACGCCGGATGGCTCCTTGATAAATGACAGACTGTCTCTGCGTTATCGGCAGCGTGAAACGAAACTTAATACAAACCGGTGAGTTTTTTTCGCAGTACAGAGAAGTTAAGTCGGTGAGATGAAATCGGTTTTACCGTGATGACCTATACTTACGTTACCTGCGCGGAGGGTTTTCTGCGCATGCGTTAAACCTGCAAGAGGGCATCGCTATGGGTATTATCGCGTGGATCATCTTTGGTCTTATTGCCGGGGCTATCGCTAAACTCATCATGCCGGGAAATGATGGCGGCGGCTTTATATTGACCTGTGTTCTTGGGGTTATTGGTGCGGTTGTCGGCGGCTGGCTGGCGACCATGTTTGGTTTTGGGGGCGACATCAGTGGATTCGACCTGCACAGTTTCCTTGTGGCTGTGGTGGGCGCCATTGTTGTCCTGGGCATATTCAGGTTGCTCCGACGGGCATAGATGACACAAAACGGCTCTCGCGACAGGGCCGTTTTTTTTGCCGTGATATTGATTTGCTAATCGAAATGATAATAATTGTCGTTCCTAGTTACATATAATCACAAGACGACATTATGAACACCTCACGTTTTGCAGTATGCGCGTTGGCAGGAGCCGTGACGCTGGCATTACAGGCACAGGCATTTGCTGAAGAATCCATCATTCTTGTCACCGGCTCTGAGCAGGGCAGCGTACTCCCCGCATGGACAAACAGCGCAACCAAATCGGCCGTTGCCGAAAGTAAAACGCCGCAGGTGATCGATACCGTCTCTGCGCAGCAGATCGCGCAACGCCATGCCAACTCCGTGAACGAAATCCTGCGCTATGTTCCGGGCGTTTCGACAGAGCTGCGTGGCAATACCACCTACATGAGCGAATATAAAATCCGTGGTTTTTCCGTTGACCAGGAGTTCTACAACGGACTGCAACTGCCGTATAACGTCACCGGAAATACCAAAGCGCGCATCGATCCACTACTGATTGAAAGCGTTGATATCCTCAAAGGGCCATCTTCTGTGCTCTACGGCGGTGGCTCCCCGGGGGGGCTGGTGAATATTCAGGGTAAAAAGCCACAAAAAACCGCCCATACCGAGTTGGGTTTCAACACCGGCAATCGCAATCTGAAAGAGGGGTATCTCGACTCGACCGGACAAATTGCCGACAGCGACTGGAACTACCGCCTGCTGGGCAAAGCCACGGAAAATGACGATCAGCCCCATACCACGCGCTATGAAAATTATCTGGTTGCCCCGTCCGTGACCTGGGAGCCGGACAGCAAAACGCGTCTTACGGTTGATGCACTGGCGCAAAACTCCCCGAGCCTGTCTCCATCCAACCCGTTGCCGCTTGCTTATCTGCGCTCGAAATATGCCGACCGCCGGGATTATGCCGGGGATGAGTGGAGCGGTTTCAAACAGCGTCAGTGGATGCTGGGCTACAGCTTTGAACATGAGTTTGACAGTGGCTGGGGCTTTAACCAGAAAGCACGGTACTTTGATGTCGACACCCACCAGCGCAGCGTTTATGCCACGGGGACGGGGAGCGCGGTCTACCAGCTTAACCGGTTTGCTTACACCACGGATGAAGATCTGAAGAGCTTCAACATCGATAACCAGGTAACCAAAACCGTGGCGCTGGGAGAGTGGAAACACCACCTGTTGGCCGGGTTTGACTATCAAAAGATGGACTCTCACTTCTACTACCGTTATGCCTCAACAACGCCTGGCATCGATATGCGAAATCCTGACTATTCGCAGATCAATGAACGCGATCTCGGGTTGTATACGGGGCAGAAAAATCGTCTGAGCTATCAGCAAAACGGCTATTACCTGCAGGATCAGGTGGAGTTTGGCGGTTTAAATCTGCTGGCCAGCCTGCGTTATGACGATTACCGCTCGGTAACCACCAATTATATGCAGAATGGCGACAAGGCGTGGGTCTCGCAGGACCGCGTGACCAAACGCCTGGGCGCGCTTTACGCGTTTGAGAATGGGCTGTCACCGTTCATCAGCTACTCTGAAGGGTTTGCCCCGGTGTCGCCGCAGGGTACGCTCACGGCTAAAGAGGTGAAGCCAACCACCAGCAAGCAGGTGGAAGGCGGGGTGAAATACCTGCTGGCGGATTACGCCACAACCTTTACCGCCTCGGTATTTAATATCCGTCAGAAAAATGTCGTCACCTCCGATCCGGGCTTCCTGAATTACAGCCAGACCGGAGAAGTGGAATCTAAAGGGGCTGAGCTCTCAATCGTCAGCCGCCCAGCAGATAACGTGACCCTGATTGCCAACTATGCCTACACCCATCTGATCAATACCGAAGATGACAAATACCAGGGCAAACGGCCAACGCAGGTACCGGAGAACGCGTTCAACCTGTGGGGGGATTACACCTTTGACAACACGCCGCTGAGAGGGCTGATGCTGGGGGCAGGGGCGCGCTACACCGGTCCAATGGAAATTTCACCGAACAACGATGCGGGCAAACTGGGCGGCACCATGCAGTACGATCTGGCGGCCTCCTATCGTATGGGGGAAATCCTGCCGTCGCTGGAGGGATTGACGCTGAAAGCCAGCGCGCAAAACATCACCAACAAAGAGACGCTGACCTGCTACGACGCGACAAACTGCTGGATTGGGCGTGACCGGACGTATCAGTTGGGGGCGAGCTACAGCTTCTGATTATCGTTTCCCTCTCCCGCAGGGAATGCAGGCCGGGTAGGCGTTAGCGCCCCCCGGCATTGTTCACTTACTGCGCCGTACTTTTCACCGGCGCAGCCTCATCATTCGCCGCAGGCTGATTCTGCGGCACGCTGTCACACGGTTTCTCTTTCGGACAGACCAGATCCAGCATCTTCAGCGTCACGCCGTTGCTCCAGCCGAATCCATCCTGTAGCGGATACTCACCGCCGCCACCGCCCGTACCGGTGGAGGAGACATCATATTTCTCCACCAGTTTCTGCTCGCGATCGTAGGTATGCTGAACATTTTTCAGGAAGCGCCAGGTGACATCCATCGCGACCTTGTCCTGTCCATAATTCTGCAACCCTTCCGTGGCTACCCACTGCAGTGGCGCCCAGCCATTGGGGGCATCCCACTGCTGGCCGCTGTTCACGGTGGTGGTGGTGATGCCGCCCGGTTTCAGCAAACGTGAGGACGTCGCTGCAGCCACTTTATCCGCGCGATCCTGTGCCGCGGCCTTCACATACAGCGGGAAGAGGGCTGCAGCCGTGAGCTGATTACGCACCTTCTTACTCTTCAGGTCGTAATCCGCATACCATCCCTCTTTATCGTTCCACAGATACTTCTCCATCGCCTTCTGGCGCGCCGTGGCCAGGGCTTCATATTTGCTCGCGCTGGCGGCATCGCCACTCTCCTGGCTTGCCCGGACGAGCAGTTTTTCCATCTTGAACATCAGGGCGTTCAGATCCACCGGCACAATACTGGTGGTGCGGATGGTGCCCAGCTTTTGCGGATCGTCCATCCAGCGGGAACTGAAGTCCCAGCCTGAGGCCGCCGCAGAGCGCAAATCGCGGTAGATTTCGGTTGCCGGGCGGTTAGGGTTGCTTTTGGCGGTGGTGATATCGTCAAGCCACGACTCCGGACGCGGCGTGTCGCGGTCATCCCAGTAGCGGTTAAGCAGCGAGCCATCCTCCAGCTTCACCACGCGTTTGTTGGCCTCTCCGGCCTGCAGCGCATCTGCGCCCTCCATCCAGTAGGCGTACTCCTTTTCCATTTGCGGACGGTATTTCTTCAGCGCCTCGCTGTCGTGCGTGGCCAGCAGTTCCACCATCAGCGAGAAAAATGGCGGCTGGGAGCGGCTCAGATAGTAACTGCGGTTGCCGTTCGGAATGTGCCCCCATGTATCCAGTTCGTAGGCAAAGTTGTCCACCATATCGCTGATTTTGTCCCAGTGGCCGCTTTCCGCCAGCCCTAACATGGTGAAATAGCTGTCCCAGTAGTAGACCTCGCGGAAACGCCCGCCCGGCACAACGTAGGATTTTGGTAAGGGCAGGAGTGAATCCCATTTGTTACTGGCTTTATCGGTGGTACGCGTCAGCACAGGCCACAGCCCGTCAATATGCTCACGCAGGCTCTGCCCCGCAGGAGGAACATATTTTTCCCCTTCCGCGGGAAGCGTGAAGTTCATATCAACAAAATGGCGTAAATCAAACCCGGACTGACGACGCTGCATGCGGTAGTCGGCCAGGATCGTCAGGGGATCGCTTTTCGGTACGGCATCGGCAAAGGTTTTTTGATCGGGGAAGAGTTTGGCGCTCTGGACATCGTTGAAGAGAGGGCCGAGCAAGATATCCGGTGAATTTGTCTGGCCAGAGTTCATCTCTTCCGCGTTGCCTGTCGCGGCAACCGCGAGCAGCGCACTGCCCAGAACCAGAGGTAAGAGGCGAGGGCGCAGCTTTTGAGGTGTTATCATCGGTGCTTCTCCTTATTTCGCTGAGCAGCGGTCACGCTGTAATCATTCACCAGAAAACCTTAGTCGAATATTCCGCGCTTCGCGTGTCGAACATCGCACTTTGCACAAATCCAGACAATTTACCGTTGCGTTTAATGCCCCGGTGGCGCGGCTGAAATATTGATATTGTGAATGGCTGTAGGCGAGAAAATAAATTGCGATCCGTTACGCATAATTTTCCGGATAAAGGCTTTCTTTTAATTATCCCGATCACATAAAGCAAAAAACATAACTTCATGGTGAAAAAACATAATGGATCGCCTCGTTGCGCTCAGGCGAAATTATTGCCAAAGCAGAAACCGGTTTCATCAATAAGGAGTAACGTGATGTCAGTGAGTGAAAAAATTCCGGTCCGGGAAAAAATAGGCTACAGCCTTGGAGATGCCGCGAGTCATATTGTTTTTGACTCTTCGGTCGCCATTCTTGCGTATTACTATACGGATATTTATGGCTTACCCCCGGCCGTAATGGGAACCATGTTTCTTTTGGTCCGCTTATTAGATGCCATTACCGACCCCGTTATGGGAGCGATTGCCGATGCAACATCCACACGCTGGGGACGTTTTCGTCCCTGGCTGCTGGCGATATGCGTTCCTTTTGCGGTGAGCTGCGTGCTGGTATATTCCATACCTGATTTTTCTGAAACCGGGAAAATTTATTATGCCGTTGGCGCGTATATATTTATGACCCTGATGTATACAGCCATAAATATCCCGTATTGTTCTTTGGGGGCGGCGCTAACGTCCGATCCGCGTGAAAACCTCTCGTTGCAGTCCTGGCGCTTTGCCATTACGCCAATTGGCGGGGCGCTCGGCACCGCGTTGATTCTGCCCCTGGCGGACTATCTCTACCCCGGCGACAGGGCGACCGGCATCCAGGTGGCGATGGCGCTTTTTGGCGCAATCGGCTGCGTGATGTTTATCATTTGTTTTGTCACCACCAAAGAGCGCGTCCAGCCGATCAAAGAGGAGAATCTGAACATTGCCCGGGACGTTAAAATCCTCTTTCGTAACGATCAGTGGCGCATTCTCTCGATCTACAACTTTATGATGCTGGTGGCGGTGGTGATCCGCGGTGGTGCAGTGGTCTATTACGTGAACACTGTTCTCAACAAGGGGGCTGACGTCATCTCGTTCTTTATGTTGGGTGGGATGCTGGCCTCGATGTTTGGTTCGGTTCTGGCGCAGCCGTTCGGGACCCGTTTTTGCAAGGTTAAACTCTCGTTCTGGATCAATATTCTCAACGCTGCGTTAGGCGTGGCCTGCTTCTGGCTGCCGCTGGAGTTCTGGGTCATTCCACTGATTGCCCATGTGCTCATTCAGATTGTCCAGGGCGGTAACGGCGCGTTGCAGTGGTCAATGATCACTGATGCAAATAATTACGGTGAATGGAAAACCCAACGTCGTATTACAGGTATGAATGTTGCGGCCAATATTTTCGTGATTAAGTTGGGTGTCGCCGTCGGTGGTGCTATTCTGGGTTGGGTGCTGGCCTGGTTTAATTACCAGTCGAACAGTACCGTACAGTCAGAATCCGCCATTCAGGGCGTTATTTTATTGTTCACGTTAATCCCTTCACTCTTTTATTTACTCACCGCATTCTCGATCAAATTTTATAAATTAACTGAAAACGTCATGAATGGCGTGGTGAGTGATTTAAACAAAGGCGAATTCGCTAACTCTTAATAGTTGAAGCAGTAAGCCGATAATTCATTTGAATTATCGGTGAGGTTCTCTGTGTCCGTCAGGAAATAATGATTAACTCACGAGGATGGAGTCGATGAAAGTGAAAAATATTGCACTGCTCGTCAGTGCGTTTTGTTCTACCGCAGCAATGGCAGCAAATGATACCCAACGTCTGGAAGATAAACTGGCGCAACTGGAGGCGCGCCTCGAAAAGGCCGAAACAAGGGCAGCAAAGGCAGAAGCACAAATTCAGGTTCTTGAGCAACAGCAGCATCCCGTGGTAGCTGCAAATCCTGTGGTGGTTGAATCCACAGAGCCTGCGACAGCGCAAACGGCACCTAAGCTTACGTTATCCGGCTACGGTGATATTAAATTTTATGGTGACGTTGAATTTAATATGGATGCGGCCAGCAAGACCGGCAGTTTAACGTCCATGAAAACGACAGCCAATAAAGACTGGGCACCCGGTAACCATGAACGCTGGGATATTAACGGGCGTTTGCTGCTGGGGTTTGACGGCTATAAGCGAATGGAAAACGGCAATTTTGCCGGTTTCTCCGTACAGCCGCTGGCGGACTTGACGGGCAAAATGAACCTGGATGACGCGGTCTTCTTCTTTGGCACGGAAAACGACTGGAAGGTAAAAGTTGGTCGCTTTGAAGCCTATGACATGTTCCCGCTTAACCAGGATACCTTCGTTGAATATTCCGGCAACACCGCTAACGATCTCTACGGCGATGGTTACGGCTATATCTATATGATGAAAGAGGGGCGGGGGCGTAGCGACAGCGGCGGTAACTTCCTGATGAGTAAAACCCTGGGCAACTGGTATCTCGAGGTTAACACGCTGCTGGAAGACGGCAGCTCGCTGTTTGTTGACCAGCAGTATCATGGCATGGACCTGGATAACGATAAAAACGTCGCCTACGTCCGTCCGGTGATTGCCTGGCAGGAAGGAAACTTCTCGACCGCCATCGCGATGGAGAGCAACCTCGTCAACAATGCCTACGGCTACCACGATGCGTCCGGAAGATGGGTCGACCAGTCTGACCGCACCGGCTATGGCTTTACCATGACCTGGAACGGGCAAAAAACCGATCCGGATGACGGTATCGTGGCGAACCTGAATACCGCCTACATGGATGCTACCGACGAGACGGATTTCACCGCGGGCGTGAATGCCTTATGGCGCAATGTTGAGCTGGGCTATATCTACGCGCATAACCAGATCGATAATTTCAACACCGCCAACTTTAATGCGGATTGTGATGGCGACTGCTGGGTGACCGATCCCGGTGATTATGATATTCACACCATTCATGCGTCGTACCTGATCCCGAACGTCATGAAGATGAAGAATTTCAATATCTATCTTGGTGCGTATGCCTCCTGGGTTGAAGCACATCCGAATGACGGCGATGACCGTAACGACGATCGCTATGGCGGGCGCGTGCGCTTCAAATACTACTTCTGATGTCCTGCGCCAGTCAGGCCTCTTCCGGGGTCTGGCTGGTCTCCCGCAGCGTGCCCGGCGCATGGCCGATTATTCGCTTGAACGCCCGGCTAAACGCCGCAAGGGATCCGTACCCCAGGCGCAGTGCGACCGTTTCAATAGGCTGATTTTCATGGCGAATGTACTGAATGGCCAGGCGCATCCTCAATTCGCTGAGGTATTTCGCCGGGGTGGTGCCCGTCGCGGCGAGAAAACGTTCCGCAAACACCGAGCGGGAGGTGCCAGCCTCTTTTGCCAGATCCGCCACGCTCCAGTTCAGACCCGGCTGCTGGTGCATGGCGTAAATGGCCCGGCTCAGACGCGGGTCACGCAGTACCTGGACCCAGCCGGTGGCTTTTCCGCAGCCTCCTTCAACCCAGCCCCGCACGATTAGCGCCGCCACTACGTCCGCCAGCCGCGCGAGGATCCCGGCGAATCCGGCCTGACGCGTCATGGATTCGCGCTCCATCGCCGCCAGCAGCGGGTGGATCTCCGGCCAGGTGGACATCAACCGGCTCACCATCATTACTTCCGGCATCGCTTTAATTAGCGGCTGCATTCCGCCCAGTTCAAAGTCCATGCATCCGCTGAAAATCACGGTGTTCTCGCTGTCCGGGCAGGGTTCGCAGGTGATGGCGCAGACCGAGCCGCAGATAGGCTCGCTGGGAAACGCGCTAACCGGCGTGATGGTTGCTTTCTCGTCAGACAGCAGGGCGTGCGCATTACCGTTCGGAATAAAAAGGGCATCGCCACCGCTTAAGGTAAACGTTGCGCCATTCTCCATACGCAGCAGGGCGCTGCCACGGCTGACAAAATGAAACTGTGCTTTGCCCGGCGCCTGGTGGAACGCCACGCCGAAAGGCGCGCTGGCTTCAATGCGGCGGTATTTCACGCCCGACAGGCGCATTCCGCGCAACAGCTCGCTGATCAGATCGGGGGACTGAGCGGTCATGGCAAAACTCCGGACGAATAATCAATAAGTGGAGATTATATGTCATAGATCGTCCAGGATGAACACTCTATCCTTTTGCGACAGTTGTCACATTTTCATAACGGGAGATCAACAGATGAGTTCATGTGTCGCGGCGAGAGAGGCTGTTGTGCCTGCAAAACCCGCCTGGCGGGCCGTCTATTCACTGGGGCTGGGGGTGTTTGGTTTGATCACGGCGGAGTTCCTGCCCGCCAGTTTGTTAACGCCCATGGCCGCAAGCCTGGGCGTAACGGAGGGGATGGCTGGGCAGGCAGTGACCGCCACCGCGCTGGTCGCGCTGGTCACCGGATTGCTGATCACCCCGGCGACCAAAAGTATCGACCGTCGCTGGGTACTGATGTTTTTCTCGGTGCTGCAAATCGTCTCCAGCCTGCTGGTGGCTTTTGCACCCACGCTGCACGTACTGCTGATGGGACGCCTGCTGTTAGGGATTGCCATCGGGGGATTCTGGGCGATGTCGACCGCCACGGCGATGCGTCTGGTGCCTGCCGATAAAGTGCCGAAAGCGCTGGCGGTGATCTTCTCCAGCGTGTCAATCGCCACTGTGGTCGCGGCCCCGCTGGGCAGCTATCTTGGCAGCCTGATTGGCTGGCGTAACGTCTTTATCCTCTGCATTCTGCCGAGCATGCTGGCGCTGCTGTGGCAGCTCTGGGTACTGCCGTCAATGAAGCCGGAGAGCAGCGGCAGCCTGGGGACACTGTTCCGCGTGCTGCGTCGTCCGGGAATGATCGGTGGAATGCTGGCGACCATTCTGATCTTCAGCGGTCATTTTGCCTTCTTTACCTATCTGCGTCCGTTCCTTGAAACGGTGGGGCAGGCAAGCGTGGAGAGCATCTCGCTGATCCTGCTGGGCTTTGGGATAGCCAACTTTATCGGTACCTCCGTAGCCGGACATCTGCTGGCGCGTAATCTGCGCCTGACGCTGGCGCTGGTACCGTTCGCCATGGGCGTGCTGGCACTCACCATGGTGGCGTTTGGTCATCTGGCGATACTGGATGGATTACTGGTGGCGATGTGGGGCTTTGCGTTTGGTCTGGTTCCGGTGGGCTGGTCAACCTGGCTTGCCACGACGGTGCCAGATGAAGCCGAAAGCGCAGGTGGTTTGCTGGTAGCCTCTATCCAGCTGGCAATCAGCGCCGGTGCGGCCGTGGGCGGGGCGGTATTTGACCTCAACGGCGCCAGCGGCGTCTTTGCCGGAAGCGGTTTCCTGCTGGTAACGGCGATGGTGATTGTGTTGATGGGCGTGAAGGTTAAGGCGGAGTGATTTATTAGCCGGGTAAGCGCAAGCGCCACCCGGCTTAAACCTTACAACCCTTTCTTATCCATCAGCACCGCCAGATCCACCAGGCGGTTAGAGAAGCCCCACTCGTTGTCATACCACGCCAGAATTTTCACCATCCGACCACCAATCACCAGGGTGGAGAGACCGTCAATAATCGAAGAGCGCGGGTCGCCCTGATAATCGCTGGAGACCAGCGGTTCATCGCTGTATCCCAGAATGCCTTTCAGTGGCCCGCTGGCCGCGGCTTTGCGGAACGCATCGTTCACCTCTTCGGCCGTAACGTCACGGCTCAGCGTTACCGTTAAGTCCACAATCGAGACCACCGGAACCGGTACGCGCAGGGAATAGCCGGTCAGCTTGCCGTCCAGAGACGGGATGACTTTCCCCAGCGCCTTCGCGGCACCGCTGGAGTACGGCACAATCGACAGGGCTGCTGCACGTGCGCCGCGCAGATCTTTTTCCGGCTGGTCGTGCAGCGCCTGGCTGTTGGTATAAGCGTGCGTGGTGTTCATCAGGCCATGCTCAATACCAAACTGCTGATGCAGGACCTGAGCAGCCGGGGCCAGGCCGTTCGTGGTGCAACTCCCGTTGCTCACTACCACGTGCTTAGCCGGATCGTACTGCTCGTGGTTAACGCCCATCACCACCGTCAGATCGTCATTTTTACCCGGCGCGGAGATGATGACGCGCTTCGCCCCGCCGTGGGTGATATGCACCAGCGCTTTTTCGCGCTCGGTGAAGAAACCGGTCGCTTCAATCACCACGTCAACGCCCGCATCGCGCCAGGGAATATTCGCCGGATCGCGTTCGCTAAAGACGGTAATGCGCTGGACGTCAACCTGCAGCGCGCCTTCCGCCGCTTCAACGGGTGCCGGTAGTGTGCCGAGCAGGGAATCATGCTTAAGCAAATGGGCGAGGGTTTTGCTGTCCGTCAGATCGTTAATCGCCACAATCTGCAGGTCCGGATTGCCCAGCGC
Source organism: Enterobacter sp. 03-F-07-AD-ECC (assembly GCF_047530935.1). Lineage (NCBI taxonomy): Bacteria > Pseudomonadati > Pseudomonadota > Gammaproteobacteria > Enterobacterales > Enterobacteriaceae > Enterobacter > Enterobacter sp. 03-F-07-AD-ECC. The sequence continues at coordinate 191,932 of NZ_JBLKBZ010000005.1, forward strand.
CGCGCGCAGGAAATTACGTCCGATACGGCCGAAACCGTTAATGCCGACCTTAACCATAATGCACTCCTTATCTCTGTTGTCTGGAGTCACTGTAGGCTTCAGGCCGGATGGCGTAAACGACAAAAAAGGATCACATTACGCCATTTTGCGGCAGTGAAAACGCTGACGGTATTCACCGGGTGTGAGGTGGAGCTGTTTTTCAAATACGCGACGCAGGTTGATGCTGGTGCCAAATCCGCTTTTCTCGGCGATAACGGACAGCGGATCGTCGGTCTGTTCAAGCAACTGTCGGGCTGCGGCAAGGCGCGCTTCGGTCACATAGCGTGCCGGAGACGCCCCCGTGTCGCGGGTGAATACCCGGGTGAAGTTGCGCGGGCTCATGGCTACTTTTTCCGCCAGCTTTTCGACGCACAGATCGGCCGTCAGGTTTTGCAGGATCCAGGTTTGCAGCTCGCTGATGGGGCCGGAGGAGCCGGACTGCGACAGGTTATAGCGGCTGAACTGTAGCTGTCCTCCCGGGCGGCGCAGATACATCACCATATCCTGCGCCACGTCGCGCGCGAGGCTGAAGCCATAATCGTCTTCCACTAGCGCCAGGGTCAGATCAAAGCCGGAACTCACGCCACCGGAGGTCCAGACAGGGCCATCCTGAATATAGAGCGGCCCCCCCTCAACACGGATGGTGGGGTACTGCGCTTGCATGGTTTCCAGCAGCCGCCAGTGGGTGGTTGCCCGACGGCCGTCAAGCAAACCGGTCTGGGCCAGCAGCATTGCGCCACCGCAAATGGAGGCGATCCGCCGCGCATGGGGGGCTGCAAGATGCAGCCAGTCCACCACGGCGGTGCTCTCCTGCTCGTTCATACCGCGCCCGGTAATGATGATGGTATCAAGCGGCTCACGGGGATCCAGCTCCGGCAGGCGATAATCTGCCAGCAGATTGAGACCAGACTGGCCGTGGATCACCTGGTGCGGCTGGGTCGTGGCGATGATGATGCGATAGCAGGGCTGCGCAAGGCCTCCCGGGTGCAGGCGGTTGGCTTGCATCAGAATGTCGGCGATGCCGGCGGCTTCAAACAACATGCCGCCGTCAGGAACAATAATCAGGATCTTCTTCATGTCCTGAAAAGTACCTTTATTGCAAAATAAGTCAAGCGGAGGGCAAGGGCGTTGGCTGGCACAACACACCTTTCTGGCAAAGCAAAGTGATTTAAGTTCTTTGTTATTTCAGGCGTTATCCCGGATCGTCAGCATATTATCTCTGGCGAAACGGCTCTGAAGGAATGGGTAAACGAAGCTCCCTCTATTTACATCCGCAGCAACGCGACCAAATTCACCATCTCGCCTCGGGGTTTCTCTGGCGAACCGAACTGCCCACGTGGCTATTGATCGCCACCATTTATGGCGGCTGGTTCTCGACGCTGGCGTTCTGGCACACCCTGGGTCTGCTGCCTGCCACGCTGTTGCTGATTGGGTTTACCGCCTGGTATATGTCCCTTCAGCATGAATTGATCCACGGCCATCCCACGCGTTTCGTGTGGCTGAACCAGCTCTTTGGCACGCTGCCGCTGGCGGTCTGGTATCCGTATGGCCTGTACCGGGATTCTCATCTGGCCCACCATCGTCACGACCATCTCACCATTCCGGTGGATGACCCGGAGTCATATTACTTTACGCAGGCGAGCTGGGCGCGATTGTCGCCCTGGCAGAAGCGGGTGATCCACGCCCGAAACACCTTTACCGGGCGACTGTTGCTGGCGCCGCTGCTGGATATTCTCCAGACGCTGGGCAGCGCGGTGGCGGCGTTTCGCCATCTTCAACTGCGGGCGATGGTGATGTGGCTTGTGCATATAGCGTTATTGGCGCTGCTTTTTACCTGGATGATGCACAACGGTTTCTCTCCGCTCTGGTTTGTGCTGGCGGTAAGCTACCCGGCGCTGGCGCTGACAAAAGTACGCTCTTTTCTGGAACATCGCGCGGCGGACGACCCGCTGGCGCGTTCGGTGATTAACGAAGCAGGCTTGTTCTGGCGCCTGCTGTTTTTAAATCTTAACTACCATTCAATACATCACGATTTACCCGGCGTGCCCTGGTACGGGCTGAAGACGATCTATCTGCAAAACCAGCAGGCGTACCGGGAGCGTAACCACGGGTTTCTGGTCAGAGGATATGGCGAATGGATGCGACGGTTCTGGAAAACGTCGGTGGACGTCACCGTACATCCCTGGCGTCAACAGGAGGAAGGAGATGAGTAACCGGCTGGCGTTTCCGATGTATGCGGTGGATAGTACAGATACTCTTGCCCTGTGGCGGGCCGTCCAGCGTCTGCTGGTGGCGCGTGGTCTGCCGGTGGATAAGTTTATTCCCGGCAGGCCTGAGCCTGACCTGCTGGCACACTGGCAGCAGCCTAATCTTATCCTGAGCCAGACCTGCGGCTACCCGCTGATGACACAACTGCCGGAGGTGCAGGTCGTCGGCTGTTTTCACTACCGGGTACCGGGCTGCGAAGGGATAAATTACCGCAGTTTTCTGGTGGCACGTGATGAGGATAAACACCGCACGCTGGCTGATTTTCGCGGACGGCGGGTGGTATGTAACGCGCCCGATTCCCAGTCTGGCTACAATGCGCTGCGCAACCGCGTGCCGTCACGTGCGTTAAACGCCTGGTTCTCAGAGGTTATCTTTAGCGGCAGCCATCGCCAGTCGCTGATCGAAGTAAAACGTGGGGGAGGGGATATCGCAGCGATCGACTGCGTGACGTATGCGCTGTTGCAGCGGCATGAACCGACCCTGCTGGCGGGGCTGACTGTGATTGACCAGACGCCCTTTACGCCAGGACTGCCGCTAATCACTGCGTCCGGCACCACCCCCGAAACGCTTCATGCCATCCGTGATGCGCTAACCACGCTGGTGAGCGCCCCGGAATACCGGGGCGTGTGTGATGCGCTGTTCATCGGCGGGTTTAGCGTCGTGGCGCGTGAGGCCTGGTCTGTGTTAACCGGGATTACAGCGGACGGATCTCTTTCGAGCGCAGGGTGAGGCGGACAGGCACCGATTTATACGACGGCGTGCCGCTCTCTTTATCCAGATAGTTGAGCGGAACCAGCACGTTGGCCTCAGGATAGTAGGCCCCGACCGAGCCCGGAGCGATGGCATACGCCACCACAGTGATATCCTCCAGACGCTGAGCGCTGCCCGGCAGGGCGGTTTCGATATCCACCCGGTCGCCGTGCTCCAGTCCTGACTGCGCCATATCCGCTTCATTCATAAACAGCACGTCGCGACGGCCAAAGACGCCCCGGTAGCGGTCGTCGAGAGCGTAAATCGTGGTGTTGTACTGGTCGTGACTGCGCAGCGTGATCAGACGCAGGACGTTATCGCCTTCACCGCTGGCATCTTCATTGACCCCTTCAAATACCGAGAACATCGCTTTGCCCGTCGCCGTCGGCCAGATACGTTTCGTGGGCGGCAGCGGCATACGGAATCCACCGGGTAACCGGATCCGCGCGTTATAGTCCTCAAAGCCCGGAATGGTCTGCTCAATCAGATCGCGAATGCGATCGTAATCCGCAACCAGGTGCATCCAGTCCACGCGGGTTGTCTTCAGGGTTGCCTTCGCCATGCCGGCCACAATAGCCGGTTCGGCGCGAAGCAGGGGAGAGGCAGGTTTCAGCTTGCCTGAGGAGGCATGAACCATCGACATGGAATCTTCAACGGTAATGGACTGACGTCCGCTGGCCTGCATATCCAGTTCCGTGCGGCCAAGGCAGGGGAGAATGAAGGTCTCTTTACCCACCAGCAGGTGCGTACGGTTCAGCTTGGTGCCAACGTGCACGCTCAGATCCAGCTTACTCATCGCCGGGAAGCCGTTTTCGTGATCGGGCATCGCCACCGCAAAGTTGCCGCCGAGGCAGATAAGCGCTCTGGCACGACCGTCAATCATGGCCTGGGTTGCCTGCACTGCGTCGTGGCCATGGTGAGAGGGCGGCTCAAAGCCAAACACCTCCTTAAGACGGTTCAGAAATGCCGGGGTTGGTTTCTCGCTTATCCCGACGGTACGGTTTCCCTGAACGTTAGAGTGGCCGCGCAGCGGACAGATCCCCGCACCGGGCTTGCCTATATTGCCGCGCAGCAGCAGCACATCGGCGATCAGGCGGACGTTGGAAGTCCCTTTATTATGCTGCGTAATGCCCATGCCGTAGGTAATGATGGTGGCATTCGATTTCGCGTAGGCATCGGCGACCTGTTTCAGCGCCGCCTGGCTCAGCCCGGACTCGCGCTCAATGGCGTCCCAGCTCGTTTGCGCAATGTCTGCCGCAAAGTCTTCAAAGCCCTGTGTGTGTTCAGCGATAAACGCGTGGTCGAGCACGTTGCCGCGCCCGGCTTCCATTTGCAGCAGGTGTTTGGCGATGCCTTTTAGCGCGGCGGCATCGCCCCCGGCTTTAACCTGAAAGTAGGTAGAGGCGATGTCGGTAGAGCTGTAGGTCGCCATCTCAATCACGCTCTGGGGATCGGCAAACCGTTCCAGCGCGCGCTCGCGCAGCGGGTTCAGGACGATGATCGGCACGCCGCGGCGGGCCAGTTCATGCAGAGTGCCCATCATACGCGGATGGTTGGTGCCGGGATTATGCCCGATGGAGATCACCAGCTCCGTCTTGTCAAAATCGTCCAGCGAGACGGTGCCTTTTCCGATACCAATAGAGCGCGGTAAACCGACGCTGGTGGCTTCGTGACACATGTTGGAGCAGTCGGGAAAATTATTGGTTCCGTACTCACGGGCAAAAAGCTGGAACAGCCAGGCCGCTTCGTTGGAGGCGCGACCGGAGGTATAAAACTCCACCTGGTCTGGTTCAAGCCCACGCAGAACCTCGCCGATGCGTTCGAAGGCATCCTCCCACTCAACGGGGCGGAAGGTATCACTTGCCTGGTCATAGCGCAGGGGATGGGTCAGGCGCCCGTATCCTTCCAGCTCAAAGTCAGATTTTGCCAGTAACGACGTAACGGTGTTATGAGCGAGGAACTCAGGGGTCACCCGTTTGCTGGTGGCTTCCCAGGTGACCGCTTTTGCCCCGTTCTCGCAGAACTGAAATGTGGATTTATGCTCTTTGTCTGGCCACGCGCAGCCCGGGCAGTCGAAGCCGTCAGGCTGGTTGGTGCGCAACAGCGTGGCGGGAGCATCCAGGGCATCCATCTGTGTTCGCACGGCAATTGCCGTCGCTTTTAATGCTCCCCAGCCGCCTGCAGGGCCGTCGTAAGGTCTGATGCCGGGAACGGCACGTCGTTTGTTATTCATTCCAAATTACCCTGTTAGACCGCGGGTCGTGCATGATGCGGCTGAGAAAAATTAAAGAAATCATAACAAATTTTTATCATGTCGATAATGTGTCCTGACAAGGGTGGCGTGAAGGCGACAATGTTAGTGACAGTAAAATTTTCAAACGAAAGGCGGGCAGGGGAACCTGCAATATATTTACCCGACGATGCTAAAGGCGATAAAGTAAACAATGCGCCGGGGAAAAAAGATGTAGTCCTGCTTAACTGTTAATTCTCTGCAGGTGGTGTAAATCGTGCCTCTAAGGGATTAAAGGCACCAGGTTATTTTGCGCCGTAAAATTAATTTTTTTCATCGTCTATGAATTGTCTTAATTCAGGGCGGAAAAGTCATCGCTATTAAAGATACGCTATCAATGCAACAAATAATTCATGGAAGATATATTCATACTCCCCCTGAAAAAATCCCCATTCTACTAATTATGGTAGTGGCGATAATAGCAGTATTGCGTTAATGACAATGGTTCTCTTTTGATTTTTTCATTTCTGAATCAATGGTTTGTGTTAGAGGAATGTGTAATAATAAGACAAATTCAGCAAAGTAAGCTTTTTTTCTCAGATTAATCCTATAATGAGTCGGGTGCTTCATTAAGCAGCAGTTGTGAGGAAGGAAATATTGAATTGGTGACAAGCTCATGTAAACTTGTTTACCGTTTGTCAAAATATGTCAGGAAGACGCTGGGCCTTATTCTGAAGGGCTCGTGCGGTAGCTATGCCCGAATAATAGTAACGCCCCGAAAATATCCTGGCTATTTTAACGATAGCACTTAAGTCAAACTTCATCCCCTTTATCTCATCATCGAAATATCGCTACGGAAAAGCATATGAAAATGCGCGTATTGTTTTCACTTCTGTTTGTAATGGCGGTGGCGGGCTGTAAAGCGCCGCAGAAACCTGTGATCACCGACGATACGATCGTGACCAGCCAGGTCAACGGCGTCACCTTAACCCACCGTCATGCCATCACGCCTCCTGCTGAGTTCACTCAGGTTAACGAGCCATACCGTGCCATGTATCCGGCCTCCCTGATGAGCCGCCCTGATTTCGGTGGGAAAGTGGTCAGTACGCTTGTCACCGGTAAAACCTACGTGGTGCTGGGGCAGGTTGAACACTACTGGATGGCGCTTGCCGATGAAGGACAAGACCAGCTGATTGGTTACGTTCCAATGCGTGCGGTAATCAAAGCCGATCAGTACGAAGCCACCGTGCGTAAACAGGCTATTCGTCCTAAGGCGCGTAAAAAAGCGACCTGTGTCGATGTCGATGGTAACAGCAAAGCCTGCAAAGACAGCGCTAACGGTACCTGGATCCTGAACTAAACGGCTTTTCTGAGCGTATTTTTATGAATAATAAAAATTTTCATAAGCTGTGGTTCGTCTTTTACGCGGTGATATTCGCCCTGGTCAGTGGTTGTTCGTCGTCTTCACACAGCGACCCCTCCCGCTACAATCTGCAGTTTCAGGCTCATCCACAAATCAATGATTCTGCGCCGCTTAAAGTCAGAGTGCTGCTGTTGAAGTCCGATGCGGATTTCATGTCCAGTGACTTCTATTCCCTGCAGAACAACGCGTCAGCCACGCTTGGCGCGAATCTGCTGAGCAGCGATGTTTTCTTCCTGATGCCGGGCCAGCTTTCGAAAACCCTTAGCGGACAAAGCTCACCCGAGGCGCGCTATATCGGTGTTATGGCCGAATATCAGATGCTGGATGGAAAGAAATGGCGTGTCTCACTCCCACTGCCTGTTCCGGGCGAAAACCATCTCTACCAGTTCTGGAAATGGTCATCCGATGAACTCCAGGCCAATGTCTTTCTCGACATAAATGGCATCCGGGTCATCAGCCAGTAACGCGCTTAAAAACAGGAAACCTATCATGACCAAAGCAGAGAAGGTCGTCTGGACCGAAGGCATGTTCCTGCGTCCACACCATTTTCAACGGACAGAAAGTTATCTGCTCAACCACGTTCGGGAATGGGGTGCGCTGCAGCGATCGTATCTTTGGGGCTTCCTCGATGTTGAACTGGACGAAGCGATGCTTCGCCAGGGCTGCATTGCCCTGAGCTATGCCAGCGGTGTGCTACCCGACGGTACGTTTTTCCAGGTTCGCAATGGGCGCAATGGCCCAGCCCCGCTGAAAATTCCCGACAATCTCACCAACGAAAAGGTGGTGCTCGCGCTGCCGGTACGTAGGGGAGAGCGTGAAGAGGTTATTTTCAGCGAAGAGCCCGCGTCACTGGCGCGTTTTATCGCCTTCGAACAGGAGGTGGAAGACGATAACGCCATGTCGGTGGGGGATGCCACGGTGCAGTTTGGCCGTTTACGTCTGACCCTGATGCTGGAAAAAGATCTGACGGCCGAATGGACGGCGATTGGCATCGCGTTTGTCGCGGAAAAGCGCAACGACAACCATGTGCGTCTGGATAGCAGCTACATTCCGCCGATGCTGAACGCCTGCAACAGCCCGCAACTTTACAGCATGGTCAACGATCTCCACGGCTTGCTGGTGCAGCGCAGCCAGCAGATTGGGGGGCGTTTGCGCCAGCCTGGCCGCTTTAACACCTCAGAGCTGATCGAATTTACGCTGCTGTCGCTGGTTAACCGTCACCTGGGCGAAGTCTCCCATTTAAAAACGCTCCCGCTACTGCACCCGGAAACGCTCTGGCGCAGCTGGCTGCCGTTTGCCACGGAGCTTGCCACCTGGACCTCGCAACGCACCGCCGAAAGCGTGCTGCCGATTTACGATCACGACGACCTTGCGGGATGCTTCAGCAAGCTGATGCTGATGCTGCGTCAGGGGCTGTCGCTGGTGATGGAAGATCAGGCCATTCAGCTGCCGCTGAACGAGCGCTCCCATGGCCTGAACATCGCCACGGTGCCGGAGACCAGCATGGTGCGCGAGTTCGGCTTCGTCCTGGCGGTCAAAGCCAACGTGCCGGGCGAACACCTGCAAACCCATTTCCCTGCCCAGATGAAAGTCGCGCCGGTGTCGAAAATCCGCGATCTGGTTCAGTTACAGCTGCCGGGCATTATGCTGCGCGCCATGCCGGTTGCGCCGCCGCAAATCCCATGGCATGCGGGCTACAGCTACTTTGAGCTGGAGAAGGGCAGCGAGCTGTGGCACGAGATGGATAAGTCCGGTGCATTCGCCCTGCATCTCGCAGGTGAGTTCCCGGGTCTTGATATGGAGTTTTGGGCCATCCGTAGCCCGACTGAATAATAAAGCGAGCGCTTAATATGCAGGAACGACAGGATACCGGCAGTGATGCCGCGTTTACCGGAGCCAGTAGCAACAATCAGCTGGTGGCGGCCGCCAATCCGCTGCTCAACGCGATTCCGCAAATCCGTCATTCGGTGTCTCATGACGATCAGGTGGCACTGCGCCAGCGTCTAATCGACGAGATTCGCCGTTTTGAAGTCCGCTGCCAGCAGGCAGGGCTGGCGTATGAGGTGATCGTCGGGGCGCGCTATTGCCTCTGCACGGCGCTGGATGAAGCCGCGGCGCTGACCCCCTGGGGCAGCAGCGGTGTCTGGTCAAGCAATGGTCTGCTGGTCACGTTTCATAACGAAACCTGGGGCGGCGAAAAGTTCTTCCAGCTGCTGGCGCGTCTGTCGCAGAACCCGCGTGAACATATCCTCCTGCTGGAGATGATCAACTACTGCCTGCTGCTCGGTTTCGAAGGGCGCTATCGGGTTCTGGATAATGGCCGCACCCAGCTTGAAACTATAAAGCAGCGGCTGTGGCAGATGATCCGTGGCGTGCGCGGCAGCTATCCGGCACCGCTCTCTCCACACCCGGAAGATCGTCCCGTGCTGCGCAAGCTGTGGCGGCCGATGGTGCCGCTGTGGGCCTGTGTCGCGCTGGCCGGGTTTATCGCCTGCCTGTTCTACATCATTCTCAACTGGCGTCTTGGCGACAACACCAACCCGGTACTGGCGAAGATTTACCAGTCTCAGCTGCCTGAAACCACCATTCAGCAACCTGCGCGTCAACTGCCTGCGGTGCTTAACCTGCGTGGCTTCCTGAAGCCGGAAATCGACGCCGGTCTGGTGGCGGTGAAGGATGAAGCGGATCGCAGCGTGGTGATCCTGAAAGGAGACGGATTGTTCGCTTCAGCCTCTACCGTAGTGCGTGACCGCTATGAGCCGGTCATCAACCGGATTGCCCAGGCGATGAACAACGTCAGCGGCAAAATTCTGGTGGTGGGCTACAGCGATAACGTGCCAATTCGCAGCGCGCGCTTCGCCTCCAACTATGAACTCTCTTTGGATCGCGCCCGGTCCGTGCAAAAAATGTTGCAGGGAAGCCTCTCGCAGCCTGACCGCGTGAAAGCGGAAGGGCGGGGAGAGATCAATCCTGTGGCGCCAAACAATACGCCTGAAAACCGCGCCCGTAACCGCCGTGTGGAAATAACTCTGCTGGTGTCGCCTGAAAATACGCAGGCTGAGCTGAACGGATTGCCGCAAGGAAACTAAGGATGCTGACGACTCTTCTTTCCATACTGACCAATCGCATTCTGTGGAGCTTCCTGGGCGTTACCGCGCTGTCGGCGGTGATCTGGATGATTGGTCCGCTGTTATCCATCGTGGATACCCGCCCGCTCGAATCTGAACAAAACCGCATCATCAGTATTGCGGTGGTTTATCTGCTCTGGGCGCAGGGGCATATTCTGCCGCGGCTGTACAACGCCTGGCTGAACCGCAAGCTGATGGACAAGCTCAATGAAAACACCACCAAACCGGACGCGGCCGATCCCCAGAAGCGGCTGAACAGCGAGGAGCAGATCCTCGCCGGACGTTTTGATGAAGCGGCGCAAATACTGAAAAAAGCCCACTTCAGCAAAGCGGGACACGGTGCCCAGTGGACGCAGCGCTTCAGTACGCAATATCTCTACCAGCTTCCGTGGTACGTCATTATCGGCGCACCGGGCGCCGGTAAAACCACGGCGCTGGTCAATTCCGGCCTGCAATTCCCGCTGGCGGATCGATTCGGTAAAACCGCTCTGCGCGGCATTGGCGGCACCCGCAACTGCGACTGGTGGTTCACTAACGAAGCCGTCCTGCTGGACACCGCGGGCCGCTACACCACTCAGGAGAGCGAGCAGGTTCAGGATGCCGGGGAGTGGCTGGAATTTATCGGCCTGCTTCGTAAGTATCGCCGCCGCCAGCCTATTAACGGCGTCATTATCACCATCAGCATTTCCGATCTGCTGACGCTCTCCCCGGAAGCCGCGCGCCAGCAGGCGGTCAACCTGCGCCAGCGGCTGTCTGAATTGCATGAACAGCTGGGTATCCGCTTCCCGGTTTACGTGATGGTGACCAAGGCGGACCTGCTTAAAGGCTTCCGCGCCTGGTTTGCTGACTACGACAAAACGCAGCGCGACCAGATTTGGGGCTTCACGCTGCCGTGGGAACAGACCAAACACGCCGATTTCGACCTGATGGGGAACTTCCACCAGGAGTTCTCGCTGTTGCAGCAGCGTCTGGACGCCGGGCTGCCGGAGACCATGCTGAAAGAGCATGACGCCAAAACCCGTGCCGAAGCGTATCTCTTCCCGCAGGAGTTCGCGGCGCTGCGCCCGCTGCTGGCTGACTACCTGAGCACGGTCTTTGCCCGCTCTAACTTTGAGACCGAGTTCTCCCCACGCGGAATATACTTCGCCAGCGGTACCCAGGAAGGCATGCCGTTCGACCGCGTCATGGGTGAACTGAACCGCGCCCTGTCACTGCCGGAAGGGGCAGAGGCAGAGAAGTGGGATTCGGTCAGTAAAGAGGCGCCGATCCCCGGTGCAAAAGGGCAGAGCTTCTTCATTAAAAACCTGCTGCAAAACGTCATTTTCCAGGAAGCCGGTATTGCCGGTGAAAACCGCTGGTGGGAACTGCGCAACCGCGCGGTGATCTGGTCCGGATACGCGGCGCTGCTGGCGCTGCTGGTGATCCTCGGCGGATTGTGGCTGACCAGCTATGCCAAAAATAAGGCCTATCTGGAAGAGGTGGACGCTAAAGTTCCGCAGCTGGAGCAGCAGAGTAAAGCATTACAGAATCAGCCTCAGCGCGATCTGTTCGCGCTCCTGCCGCTGCTGAACAGCCTGGTCGATCTGCCGAAAAGCGAGGCCTTCGATGTCAACGACCCGCCGGTCTCCCGCCGTATGGGGCTCTATCGCGGAGATGACGTCAGCGATGCTTCCCAGTCGCTGTATCAGAAAGCGCTGGATCAGATGCTGCTGCCCGCCGTGGCGATGCATATCACCACCTGGCTGCGCAACGACAACGGCAGCGACGTGGAATACAGCTACGAGGCGCTGAAAGCCTACCAGATGCTGTATCAGCCTAAACACTACGACGGCAAATTCCTGCATTCATGGGTGATGCTCAATTTGCAGCGCAATCTGCCGCAGAACGTGACGCAGGCGCAGCTGCAACAGCTGGAGTGGCACCTGACGCAGCTGCTGGAGCCAAAAATTCAGGCTTCGCCGTATGCTCAGGATGAAGCGCTGGTGGCCCGCGAGAGGGCGCTCATCAACCAGCAGCCGCTCTCTACCCGCGTGTATGGGCGTCTGAAGCGTCTGCTGGAGCATGACGACAACCTGAAGCCGGTCTCCCTGTCCGACCTGGGTGGCCCGCAGAGCGAACTGGTGTTCTCCCGCAAAAGCGGCAAACCGGTGAGCGAAGGCGTGCCGGGGCTCTACACTCCGGACGGTTACTGGAAGAGCTTTAACAGCCAGATTGACAGCGTGACCACGGCGCTGCACGAAGATGATGCCTGGGTTCTGGGCACGACCACCTCCGGGGAAGACAAGCAGCAGATCGATAACGCCGTGCGTCAGCTCTACATGCGCGACTTTATCGCAAACTGGGATCGTTTCCTCGCCGACATTCAGCTTAACAACAGCGCCGATCTCTCGCAGCGCATCAACACGGCGCGCCTGCTCTCCGGCGCAAACTCGCCGCTGCGCCGTCTGGTGCAGAACCTGAGCCAGGTGCTGACGCTGTCGCGCAACGCGCCAGCGCCGGAGGACGCGGGGAAAGCGCAAGACCAGAGTAACCGCGCCACCCGTACCCTCGAAGCGCTGTTCAGCAATAACGACAATGCTCCGACGCAGGGGGCAGTAGTGACGCAGGCACCTGAACAGCTGGTGACCGACCACTACGCGCCTATGATCGAGCTGGCTCAGCCGCTGGAGAAGGGCGGCAAGACCATCGTCTTTGATGATTTCCTCAAACAGGTGGATGAGCTGTATCGTTACCTGACCGCGGTGCAGGACGCTGCCAACAGCGGCATGCCAGCCCCGGGTGGTGAAGCAATCAGCCGTCTGCAGGCCAGCGCCGGGCGTCTGCCGGGTGGGCTGCAAACCATGTTCAGCAACATGGCGGTGGGGGCCAGCAGTGATACCCAGCGTCGCGATCTGGAAAACGTCCGTAAGCGCATTAACGTCGAAGTGGGTGGTTTCTGCCGTCAGGCAATTGCCGGTCGCTACCCGCTGGTGCGCAGCGCCAGCACCGAGGTGACGCCGGACGATCTGGCACGCATGTTTGCGCCGGGTACCGGGCTGATGGACACCTTCTTTCGCGACAACCTGACCAACAAAGTGGATACCACTCAGGCGAACTGGCGCTTTATGCCGGGGATCGACGGGAAAACGCTGCCAGGAAGTGAAGGACTGCTGCGACCATTCCAGCAGGCCCAGTCCATTCGCGATGCCTTCTTTGCTAACGGTGCGACGACCCCCTCTTTCAAGGTGACGGTGCGTACCGTGCGGATGGATAACACCATTCTTAACCTGACGCTGGACGTTGACGGCCAACTGCTGCGTTACAGCCACGGTCCACAGGCGGTGCAGATCATGAACTGGCCAGGGCCGGGCGGCACCAACCAGGTGCGTATGCAGCTGGGTCTGGCCAACGGCAGCACCGCGACGCTGGTAACCAACGGCGCCTGGGCCCTGAACCGCTTCTTCGATAAAGCGCGCACCAGCCCTGGGGCAGGTAGTCTGAGCCGTCAGGCCACGTTCAACGTCGATGGCCATCAGGTCACGCTGGAGTTTGCGCCGAACAGCATTCGCAATCCGTTCCAGCTTCCTCGTTTCTCATGCCCATAACCGCAAGGACAGCCGTATGACGAATACCCCTGCGATGAACCGCTACAGCTGGTATGGCAAATTACCCAGCGCCGGAGATTTTTTGCAGCGTCGCTTTCCTGACACCCTACAGCGTCAGTGGTCACACTGGTTTCAGGTCGGCCTGCTGGCCTGGCAACAGGAAGAGCAGCGCAGCGGCGAACGCCAGTTTAACAAGGCGCCGGTGTGGAACTTTGTTGTCCCGCCGATGCTGGGCAGCCAGATGATCCAGATGGGCTGCCTGCTGCCGGGCCGCGACAGCGTGGGCCGACAGTACCCGATCTGCATTCAACTGAGCTTCGCCCCGTCAGAGTGGTCGACCAACCTGCTCAGCCAGGCTGAAAGCTGGTATCAGCAGATTGGCCGTCTCGGGCTGCATGCGGTGCGCAACAGTTTTTCCGCCTCGCAGCTGGATGAGATGCTGATGTCGATTCCGGCGCCGCAGCCCGTCGAGCCGCAAAAGCGTTCCGACATCCTTGATGTGATTGGTTATGACGAAGACGGCCAGAGCACGCTGGGCTGGCCTCAGGCGGCGGAGTGTTTTGACCCGCTTCGTCAGACCAGCTACTGGTGGACCAACCGCTGCGACGGCTACCCGCTCTACACCCACGTCCACAGCGGAAACTTCACCGGACAGCTCTTTACGCTGCTGTTCGATCCGGCTGGCGGCGCCCGACCAGGCCGTCACGGTCTTTATCCGCCTATGTTTGAATAAGCAGGGATCACATGAATATCGAAGAATTTCTCGCGCCGATAAGCGCCGAAAAACCCTGCGGCGACAACCTTGAGTACGACGCCGATTTTCAGGCTATGGGACAGGCAAGCCAGGGTAAAGCGGAACAGCAGTTCGGCGACACGATCATTCCCGCCGAGCCCGCTGACTGGAATACGGTAGAAAAGCTCGCCACCAGCCTGCTGGGGCGCACCAAAGATCTTCGCGTCATGCTGGCGTTAACCCATGCCTGGACCCGACGTCGTGGGCTGCCGGGCTACGCGGACGGCCTGCTGCTGGTGCAGGAGGCGATCACCCGCTACTGGGAGCCGCTCTATCCACTGCTGGAGGAGTATGGCGAAACGGACCCGTTCTATCGCATTAACGCCCTTGCCGCGCTGAGCGATAAATCTGACCTGACCGTCGCGCTGCGAAACGCCTCGCTGCTGCGCTCAAACGGCGATGAAATTTCGCTGCGTGACGCGCAGGCATTGCTGGATGGCAGCAAAACCGAATGCCCGGATTATCCCGGCGGCCGCCCAAGACTGATTGACGAACTGGCGCGCGGCGACCAGCCAGGTACAGAGGCCGTCATCCTGATTAATGAAAGGCTGCTGGCCATTCGCGATCTGCTTAGCGGTTACCTTGGTGAAAGCGGCGTACCGGAAATGGAGCAGTTGCTGAAAACCGTGGGCCTGGTTGCCAGTGCCTGTCAGGTGACCGACATCAGTAAGCTGCTGCCCAATCGGGATGCACAGGCGGAACACCACGCTGAGCCGCAGACGGTGGCCACCCAACCCGTGCAGCAGGTCACCGACTGGCGCAGCGTGCAGGTTACCAGTCGCGCCGACGCCCAGCTGATGCTGGAGAAAGCGAAACAGTATTTTGCGCAGTACGAACCGAGCCACCCCGCACCGCTGATGATTGAACGGGTGCAGCGGCTGTCAGAACTTAACTTTATGGACATTATTCGCGACCTGGCGCCAGACGGCGTTAACCAACTGGAAAATATCTTTGGACGCCGCGAATGACGCGTCCAGGCATTATGACGACGGGCACGGAGCTTGTCGTTTCACCTTCACCGCGCATCTTTGATGGAGAACATCATGGCAATGAGTAACAGTGGGCAGAAATTTATCGCACGTAACCGTGCCCCCCGCGTGCAGATCGAGTACGACGTAGAGATCTACGGTGCAGAACGTAAAATTCAGCTGCCGTTCGTGATGGGCGTTATGGCCGATCTGGTCGGCAAACCGGTGGAAAATCTGCCGGCCGTCGATGAGCGTAAATTCCTCGAAATCGACATTGATAACTTTGACGAACGCATGAAGGCGCTTAAGCCACGCGTGGCGTTCCAGGTGGATAACACCCTCACCGGCGAAGGCAAGCTCAACGTCGATCTGACCTTCGACAGCATGGACGACTTCCTGCCGGATGCGGTGGCACGCAAGGTTGAGCCGCTGAACAAGCTGCTGGAAGCGCGTACTCAGCTTTCCAATCTGCTGACCTACATGGACGGTAAAAACGGCGCGGAAGAGCTGATCGCTAAAATTCTGCAGGATCCGACGCTGCTCAAATCCCTGAGCCAGTTGCCGAAAAATGACGAAAGTGCGAAAGGTAGCGAGGAGTAATCGATGAGCAACCAGACTCAACAACACGAGCAGCAGGCAGGTCAGGCGTTCAGTCAGGACGAGTTCAGCGCACTGCTGAACAAAGAGTTCCGTCCTAAAACTGACCAGGCGCGTTCCGCCGTCGAGAGCGCGGTAAAAACTCTGGCGCAGCAGGCGCTGGAAAACACCGTTACCTTCTCCAACGACACCTATCGCACCATCCAGAACCTGATTGCGGGTATCGACGAACAGCTCTCTCAGCAGGTGAATCAGATCATTCACCACGAAGAGTTTCAGAAGCTGGAGAGCGCCTGGCGCGGTCTGAGCTATCTTGTGAACAACACTGAAACCGACGAGATGCTGAAGATCCGCTTTATGAGCATCTCCAAGCAGGAGCTGGGCCGTACCCTGAAACGCTATAAGGGTGTGGGCTGGGATCAGAGCCCGATCTTCAAGAAAATCTACGAGCAGGAGTACGGTCAGTTTGGTGGTGAGCCGTTTGGCTGCATCGTCGGCGACTACTACTTTGACCACAGCCCGCAGGACGTTGAACTGCTGGGTGAAATGGCGCGCATCGGCTCTGCGGCTCACTGTCCGTTCATCACCGGTACCGCACCGGGCGTGATGCAGATGGAGTCCTGGCAGGAGCTGGCTAACCCACGCGATCTGACCAAAATCTTCCAGAACACCGAATACGCCGCCTGGCGTTCACTGCGTGAATCGGAAGATGCCCGCTATCTGGGCCTGGTGATGCCGCGCTTCCTGTCTCGCCTGCCTTACGGCATTCGTACTAACCCGGTCGACAGCTTTGACTTTGAAGAGCAGACCGACGGCGCGAACCACAACAGCTACGCCTGGGCGAATGCTGCTTACGCGATGGCGGCCAACATCAACCGCTCTTTCAAAGAGTACGGCTGGTGCACCTCCATTCGCGGCGTGGAGTCCGGCGGGGCGGTTGAAAACCTGCCGTGCCATACCTTCCCGAGCGACGACGGCGGCGTGGACATGAAATGTCCGACCGAGATCGCCATCAGCGACCGTCGCGAAGCCGAGCTGGCGAAAAATGGCTTTATGCCGCTGGTTCACCGCAAAAACTCCGACTTTGCTGCCTTCATTGGCGCGCAGTCGCTGCAAAAACCGGCCGAGTACCACGACCCGGATGCCACCGCCAACGCGCGTCTGGCCTCCCGTCTGCCGTACCTGTTCGCCTGCTGCCGCTTTGCGCATTACCTGAAGTGCATCGTGCGTGACAAAATCGGCTCCTTCCGCGAGCGCGAAGAGATGGAACGCTGGCTGAACGACTGGGTCATGAACTACGTGGACGGTGACCCGGCTAACTCCTCTCAGGAGACCAAGTCCCGCAAGCCACTGGCCGCTGCAGAAGTCCAGGTGCAGGAGATTGAAGACAACCCGGGCTACTACGCCGCGAAGTTCTTCCTGCGTCCGCACTACCAGCTGGAAGGTCTGACCGTTTCTCTGCGTCTGGTATCTAAACTGCCGTCGCTGAAGACGAAAGACGCGTAATTTTTGTGAGTTTCGCCCGGCGGCGCTACGCTTGCACGGGCCTACAATGCAACGTGAAATATATTGATATCGCTGCACAGCGTAGGCCGGGTAAGCAAAGCGCCACCCGGCAAGAAAGTCTGGTCCTGAGAGGTTCCGGAATAACGTTCGGTAGTAAAAGACTTCTCATTCTTTCCTTTTATTCGGGAGGGAATGTAAGACTGTCAAATGACACGGGTCATTTGATGTGAGGCAGAGGTAAAATATGGACGGTTTTATTCAGCCCCATGCTTTCCTGTTTGCCATATAAGTGCTTTTTCGAAAGCAATATTGTTCATCCACGAAGAGTAGATATTATGGCTATTGATATGTTTCTGAAGGTCGAGGGTGTTACGGGCGAATCTAAAGATTCTAACCACACCGGTTGGACTGATATTACCTCCTTCTCCTGGGGCGCTTCCCAGCCAGGTAATATGAGCGTTGGCGGTGGCGGCGGTGCCGGTAAAGTTAACTTTAACGATCTGCACGTTAACGCTCTGATCGACAAATCCACCACAGCAATTCTGAAACACTGCGCCAGCGGTAAACACCTGACCAAAGTTGAGCTGTCCGTCTGTAAAGCCGGTGGCCAGCAGGTGGAATACTCTCGCATTACCCTGGAAGACGTTCTGGTAACGTCTGTTCAGTACACCGGTGCAGACAACGGCGATACCGTTGGTGTGACCTATGCATTCCAGGCTGCGAAAGTGAAACAGCAGTACTGGGAGCAGACCACCTCTGGTGGTAAAGGTGCTGAAAGCAGCGCTGGCTGGAACATCAAAGAAAACAAAGAAGCATAATAGTAGTGGGTCCGAAAGGGCCCACTTTTTCCTGAGCTTCTTTTCAAGGAGAAACAAGATGTCTCATATGCGTCCTGCTTTTGGTGCCGCCTGGAACCGATTTAAAGAAGTGAACGTCAACGTAGAACAGGTTGGCAAGTTATTGGGGGGGAAAGTTCAGCATAATATAGATGCTGGTATTTTTAAAAATGCCTGCCCCATTCGTATGAGCTATGTTTTAAATTATTGTGGCATTCCAGTTCCTTCTAATAGTAAATATGCAACTGTGACCGGGAGCGACAAGAAGCGATATATGTTCCGTGTTAAAGATATGATTGCTTTTTTACCCACGGTATTGGGAAAAGCTGACATATCTGTTTCTTCTCCAACCCCAGCACAATTTGCGGGCAAGCAAGGTATTATTATTTTTACCGGGCATGGCTGGCTTGATGCAACCGGGCATGTAACACTCTGGAACGGAAATATTTGTTCGGATGATTGTCATTTCCTTGGCTCACCGGGTAATGGTTCATTTATCCCTACTAACGCAACCTTCTGGAGCCTGAAATGAAAAAGCCATTGCTCTTTGTCTTAGCCTTCGTTGCCTCCGCCGCAAATGCCCAGACGTTGCCTGATATCAGTACTTTTTCTCAACAACAAATCTTCGAAAACTGGGTGCAGAATCGATGCATCGGTAAGATTGCGGACAGTAAAAGCCTGAAAGAAGATGCTGACGCCAGCGCCGCGGCATGGCTGGAAGCAAGCAATCTGCCTGCTGAGAATTTTGAAAAAGCTGATGAGGTGATTGTTTCTTTACTGAAACAGAAGGTAGGTGGTACCGAGCCTGGTCATTATCAGATATTGAAGTGCACCTTGATCGCTAATAGTGACGCTATTCGACCACTCAAATCCTCAAAGTAGTAAAGATGAAATCGGCCCCAAACGCCGCCGTTCTCACCCCCGAGAGCGGCAGCGTTTGAGCGCTAATCATACCAGCAGGAATACGCCATGCGATTCACGATTATTTCTACGAAACCCGGTCATCAGCCGCCGCAGAGCAGTTGTGATTTTTATGCCCCCGGGGGCACTATTGGGCGCGGTACGGATAACAATCTGGTACTGCCGGACAATGACCGCACCATCTCGCGCCTGCAGGCTATTGTTCACGTTGACGCCCAGGGCGAATGCCGCGTGACCAACCGTGGCAGCGTCACCCGCGTGGTTTTGAACGACATCCCGCTGGAGCGGGGGCGTCAGGTAGAGCTGCAGGACGGGGATATTCTCGGTATTGATGACTACCGCATCGAAGTGACGGAACTTATCCACGACACGCAGCCGGTGAGCCGCATGGCCGCCAGTATGCAGCAGCAGGCTCGCCCGACAGTGGCGCCGACATCTGCTCCGCAGCCAAAGCCAGCCAGTGCCGCACCGCGCGGCAAGGCGGAGCCAACGGCCGTGCCGTCGGAAATCTGGGATAGCCTGATGCAGGAGTTCTCTATCTCTGACAGCATCTCCAGCAACCGCGCGAAACCGCAGCCTGCGGCGTCCCACGATCCCTTCTCGCAACCCGCGGCACCCGAGCGTAACGCTGAAGACCCGCTGGCAATGTTCAACGACAGCGAGCCGAAGCTTGAGCGTAAGAATGTCGATCCCGACACGCTGTTCAGCGATGAAGCGTTGTTCAAAAAAGAGAGCATTTTTGACGATGTCACCCCTTCAACGCTGGTGCCGCCGGTAGAGAGCAAACCTGCGCCTGCAGAAGAGGCGACGGATGAACTCGACCCGCTGGCCCTGTTTGGTGGTTCGGCCAGCGCGCCAGCCGCGCGTAACGATGATCCGCTCGGGCTGATGGGCGGGGCGCCATTAACCCATCCGGATGAGATCGTGCCTGAGACATCTGCACCCGCGCCAGAGCCAGAGGCCGTACCGCAGGACGATCCGCTGGCGGATTCTCCGCTGTTTGCCCCTGAGCCACAGGACCCACCGCGTGCGGAAGAGGAAGAGCCGGTACGTACCGATTACGCAGGCTTTACTATGCCTACGCCGCAGGCCGTCGCACGCAGCAGCGCACAGACGCCGAAGGGACGTCTGCGTATCGATCCGGTCAAAAACGCGGCAGCGCCAAGCGCTACGGCGCAAAACGGTGAGAAAGGCGAGGTGCTGCAGGGCGAGCTGCTGGAGGCGCTGCTGGAGGGGATGGGCCTGAGCGAAATGCAGCCGGTGCCGCAGTTTGACCGTGAAAATATGCGTCAGCTGGGCCAGATCCTCGGCATGTTCTCGCAGGGCACCGTGGCGTTGCTCTCTTCGCGCTCTATCCTCAAGCGCGGCGTAAAAGCCGATATGACCATGGTGCTGGACGATGCCAACAACCCGTTCAAGCTGCTGCCGACCGGGAAAACGGTCCTGATTCAGATGTTCGGTACGCCGATGCCGGGCTTTATGCCACCCACCAAATCAGTGCGTGACGCGCTAATCGATCTGCAGGCGCATCAGCTGGGGATGATCTCAGGTATCCGCGCCATCATCGCCGCAATGCTGCAGTCCTTTAATCCGGAGCAACTGGAAGAGCAGGCGAAGCAGAACGGCATGACCTCTCGTCTGGCGCTGCCGGGCAGCCGCAAAGCCGCGCTGTGGGACTACTTTGTTCGCAGCTATGGCGAGACGGCCGGTGAGATTGAGGATGACTTCCACACCCTGTTTGGCGAAGCGTTCCTTCATGCCTATGACATGGAGGTCAATCAGTACAAAGACTCACAGAGCGGATCGGAAGAAAAATGAATATCGCAACGGCTTCTCTCTCCCGCCAGGGAACGCGCGCCAGCAATCAGGACCAGACGGGAGAAACCATAGGGGAACGTTCAGCCTGCTTTGTCGTCTGTGACGGCATCGCTGGTCTGCCGGGCGGTGAGGTGGCCGCTGAACTGGCCCGCAACAGCATCATCTCCCGTTTTGATGGCGACAAACACCTTAATGCGCAGCATATTCGTGACTATGTGCAAACCGCGAATCGCACCATTCTCAGCGAACAGCAGGCGGTGCAGGACTATCGCCGGATGGGTACCACCCTGGTCAGCCTGTTTATCGACCGGGATTACCGTCTGGCCTACTGGGCACACGCCGGGGACAGCCGTCTGTACCTGTTTCGTCGCGGCTGGCTGTGGCATGTCACCACCGACCACAGCCTGGTTCAGCAGATGAAAGATGCCGGTCACCAGACCGATAACCTCAACAGCAACCTGCTGTATCTGGCGCTGGGCATTGAAAACGGTGGCCCGGAAGCGAGTTACAGCGACGTGGTGCAGGTTGAAGACGGCGATGCCTTTTTACTCTGCACCGACGGTTTCTGGCACGGCGTCAGCGAAGAGCAGATGAAACAGTCGCTGCATATGGTCAACACCCCACAGGAGTGGCTGACCTTAATGAACCAAATCATTCAAAAGAATGCTGAACAGGAGGGGAATGCTCAGGATAACTATACGGCGCTGGCGGTATGGATGGGCAACCCTCAGGACACCACTTTGCTGCATACGCTCTCTGACGCAGCACAATTTCTTCCCTGCGGAACTGACTAGACACACAAGGAACGATATGAAACTTTGGCTATCGGGTTTGGCACTTCTGGCGGTGGCCTCCACCGCCCAGGCTGAAAATTTCCGCATCGTGCAGTCACCTGCGCAGAAGCTGGATATCTGGATCGACAACATCAAAGACAACACCCCGCAGAGCTGGTGTAAATCAGAGATTGCGCTGCGCATTGTGGCGAACGGCAATAAAGACGTTTCAGTGCTGGAAAACTTTGTTCCGCGTCTCGGCTCGCTGCTGGAACACCAGTGCAGCAAAGTGAATAAGCTGAGCTGGGCCCTCAACGATCCGGCAGGGACTACGCTTGCGCAGGGAACAGCAGACAAAGCTCAGGAGTGGAAGCTGGTGGTGAAACAGCAGCAGACGACACCCGCTGCGACCCAGACCAGCGGCGCGTTACTGCCACCTGACCAGAACTCTGAAACCAACACGGTGGCCGCTGACCGCACACCGTGGCAGGAGTTTACTCTCCAGGACGGCTGCCATCTGCGCACCTTCTGGGAAGGCGGATCTTCCGCGCCGGCGCTGTTTATCCCGGATTCCGACACGACCCGCTGCGGCAACGGCAGCTGGCTGAGCGGCCACACGGTTATCTCGCAGACCCGCAGCGGCGGTCAAAAAGAGATAGCGGTGACCTACATTCACGGCTTCCCGGTGATGGGGCTGAATCATAGCGTCGACCCGGAACATGCCCTGATCACCTCCGTCAACAAAGAGCGTATGGTCTTCAGCACCCCGAACAGCGACCAGAGCTGGATGATCCTGCCTTACGACAGCGCCCTGAACGGCTGGAAAAGCAACGGCACGGTGGCCGTGGAGATCTCGCGTGAAACCGCCAGCGACGATGCAAAACTGCAGGCGCGTATTGCTGCAGTGAAGAAGGTCTGGAGCGCCTGGGTTACCCCTGGCACCACGTTGAATATTGTCCTGATTGATACCCTGCGTCCTCAGCTGCGTGACCCGGCAGTGGGCGCCTGGCGCGCGGCAAACTAAGGAATGGCTATGAATACGCTCTATCAACATCTGGCGGGCGAGTCGCTCAGCGACGCGCTGGTGCGTCTTGAAAACGAGATTAAAGCCCGTCCGGCGGATGCCGATCTCCGTGCCGCGTTTGTGCAGTTTCTCACCCTCAGCGGTAACTGGACGCGCGCGCTGACCCAGCTGAAAAGCTGGCTGGCGCTTAAGCCGCAGGCGAAACCCACCGTCACCCTGCTGGAGCAGTGCATTCAGGGAGAACTGCAGCGCGCGCAGGTGATGGCGGGAGAACGTCGTCCGGCCATGCCGGAAGCCCAGTGGCCATGGCTGACCACCCTTGCTGCCGCGCTGAGCGAGAGCGATGAACGCGCTCACGCGCTGCGTCTGGAAGCCCTTGAACAGGCGCAGGCGAGCGCGGGGCAATGGACGCTAGAGAATGATGAGACGCAGACCTTTGAATGGCTGATGGACGGCGATGCCCGTCTGGGGCCGGTGTGCGAAACCCTTGTTAACGGCCGTTACTTCTGGCTGCCGTTTAGCGCTATCGCAGAGATCCGTTTCCAGGCGCCGGCCAGCGTCACCGATCTGGTCTGGCGTCATGCGCTGGTGCGTTTGACCGATGGGACGGAGCAGGTGTGTCAGATCCCGGCGCGTTATCCTTTTGCAGCCGATGCCTCTGACGCCATTAAACTCGCACGCACCACCGAGTGGCTGCCGCTCGATGATGACGGCACTCTGTATGAAGGGTTGGGGCAGAAAGCCTGGCTCAGCGAGCAAAGCGAAAGCCCGCTGCTGTCGCTGAGTCTCGTTACTTTTGCAACGGATGGAGCCCATGAGTAATCCTGCTGGCGAAGGCGATCTGCTGCGCAGCGGCTGGCAAGCCCGCAGTAAGCAGGAGAAGGTGGGGGCGCGCGATAAAATGCAGCCCTCGCTGCTCGATCGCCTCACCGATAACGACCCGGAGAAAAAGCGCGAGTCGGCCAACAGCAACCTGATCACCCATGCCGCGCTGCGTCGCAACGTGCTACGGGATCTGCAGTGGCTGTTTAATACCATCAATCACGACGCCTCCGGCGATTTGAGCATGCTGCCACACGTAAGCCGTTCGGTAGTGAATTTTGGCGTTGCGCCGCTGGCCGGAAAGCGCATGTCGGATATCGAATGGCACGACATTCAGCGCAAACTCACCGAGGCCATTGTCAACTTTGAACCCCGCATTTTGCCCCAGGGGCTGCAGGTCCGCTGTGTGTCGGACACCTCCTCGCTGGATCTGCACAACGTGCTCTCCATCGAGATAAAAGGGCGTTTGTGGTGTGTGCCGTACCCGCTGGAGTTTCTGTTTCGTACCGATGTCGATCTGGAAAACGGCCACTTTGAACTGAAAGATGCGGGGTGATCGTGGAAAGTAAACTGCTCGAATATTACAACCGTGAGCTGGCCTATCTGCGTGAGATGGGCGCCGAATTTGCCGAGCGCTATCCCAAAGTGGCCGGACGGCTGGGCATGCGCGGCATCGAAGTGGCGGATCCGTACACCGAACGACTGATGGAGGGCTTCGCCTTTCTGACCTCGCGCGTGCAGATGAAAATGGACGCGGAGTTTCCGCGCTTCTCCCAGCGCTTGCTGGAGATGATTGCGCCGAACTATCTCGCGCCCACTCCGTCCATGGCGATTGCTGAAATTCAGCCTGACAGCAGCCGTGGCGATTTGAGCAACGGTTTTATCGTGCCGCGCGGCACAATGATGGACAGCCTGGCGCTGAAGAAAACCGGCGTGACCTGCAGCTACACCACGGCGCATGAGGTGAACCTGCTGCCGCTGAAAATCGACAAGGTTGAGCTGGGCGGTGTGCCTGCCGACCTGCCCCTGACACAGCTTGGTCTGGGCCAGCAGGGGATCAGCAGCGCCTTACGGATCCGCATTGCCTGCGACGGTCCGCAAAACCTCGGCCACCTTGATTTTGACCGGCTGGAGTTTTTCCTTAGCGGCCCGGATATCGAGGCGTTAAAGCTGCTGGAGCTGGTAATGGAGCACCATGTCGGGGTGGTCTGCCAGACCGTCAGCAAGCATCCGCAGCGTGATGTGCTGGCATCTGATGCCCTGCGTCAGGAAGGGTTTGACGCGGATCAGTCGCTACTCCCGGACGATCTGCGCAACTTTGACGGCTACCGTCTGCTGCAGGAGTACTTTGCTTTTCCGGCCCGTTTCCGCTTCATCAGCCTGAGCGGGCTGAGCAAACTGATCCAGCGCTGCGAAAACGAAAAAGCCTTCGATATCTTCATTCTGCTGGATAAAACCGATGAACAGCTGGAGCGCGTTGTCGATGCCAGCCATCTGGCCCTGCACTGCACGCCGGTGATCAACCTGTTCCCGAAGGTAGCGGCGCGTCAGAAGCTGAGCGAAGGCCAGCATGAATATCATCTGGTGGTGGATAACATCCGCCCGCTGGATTATGAAATTTACGCGGTAAACAAGATATACGGCAGCGCGGATGGTCAGCGCGACGACCAGACGTTTCGTCCGTTCTGGAGCACCTGGAGCGGTGATGCGGGCAACTACGGGGCCTACTTTTCCCTGCGCCGGGAACAACGCGTGCTCTCTGAGCACGCCCTGCGTTACGGCACCCGCACCGGCTACATTGGCTCGGAGGTCTTTGTCTCGCTGGTGGATGAGCAGCATGCGCCCTGGCAGGAGAACCTGCGCTACATCTCGGCCGAGGTGCTGTGCACCAGCCGGGATCTGCCGCTGATGCTGCAGCAGGAGCTGGGACAGTTCATTATGGCTGACTCCATGCCGGTGAAGTCGCTGACCTTGCGTAAGGGACCGACGCCGCCGCGTCCGGCGCTGGCAGAAGGGTTCAGCACCTGGCGGTTGATCAGCCAGCTACAGATGAACTACCTCAGCCTGATGGACAGTGAAAACGAAGAGGGCGCCGCCGCGCTGCGTCAGCTGTTAGGGCTGTACGCCAATCTCGCGGAGACGCCGGTTGCGCGTCAGGTAGAAGGGGTTCGTCACTGCGTGCTGGAGCCGGTTCACCGCCGCGTGCCCGAGCCGGGACCGGTCGTCTTCGCCCGTGGCATCGGCATTACCCTGACGGTGGATGAACGTGCGTTTTCCGGTGCCAGTCCCTGGCTTTTCGGTAGCGTGCTGGAGCGGCTGTTTGCCCGTCTGGTGTCGATCAACAGCTTCACGGAATTCACCCTGAAAAGTCAGCAGCGCGGCGAGATTGGCTACTGGGCGCCGCGTATGGGCAAAAGGGCACTGGTATGAGCGACGTTGTCACTGCGCCACTGAAGGTTCATCGTCTGACGCCGCTGCCGGACACTTTCTGGCGCGGGGTTCGCGAGACGCCATGGCGCTACGATCTGTTCCAGCTGTTAAGGCGCATTGATGCTCAGGGCGGGGAACGCTACCCGCTGGGGCGTGCGCCGCTGCCAAAATTCGAGCCGCTACGCCTGGGCCAGCAGCCGTCGATGAGTTTTGCACCTTCGACGGTGGCGCAGGTACGCCAGCGCGAAGGCAACGGGCTGCACGAGGTCTCCATTCTGAGCTTCGGCCTGTTTGGTCCTAACGGGCCGCTGCCGGTTCACATGACCGAGTACGCCCGCGAGCGGATTCATCATCATCAGGACACCAGCCTGAGCGCGTTTGCCGATCTGTTCCATCATCGTCTGACGCTGCTGTTTTATCGCGCCTGGGCCGATGCGCAGCCTGCCGTCTCCCTCGACCGCGCCGACAATAAACGTTTTGAGGGATATCTGGCGTCGTTGATTGGTATGGGGCAGCCCGGCCAGATGGACAAAGGCAGCCTGAGCGCCCATGCCCGCTTTACCCACGCCGGACACCTGACCCGCCACGGACGGGATCCTGAAGGTCTGGAAAAAATCCTGCGTAACTATTTTAAAGCCCCGGTCAAACTGATCGCCAACGTACCGCAGTGGATGCCGCTTTCACCGCGCGAGCAGGCGCAGCTGGGAGCAGGACGCCGCGTGCCGCGGATGGGCGAATCTGCGTTTTTGGGCGTGGCGGTCCGCGACGTGCAGCATAAATTTCGCATCGAGATTGGCCCACTCAGCGCGGAAGAGTACAACCGGTTTTTGCCCGGAGAAGCATGGGTAACCGAACTGCGGGACTGGGTACGCCAGTACGCAGGGGTGGAATTTGAATGGGAAACACGGGTGATCCTGCGCGCTGACGCCGTGCAGGGCGCCACGCTCGGCAGCACCGGGCGATTGGGGTACAACACCTGGCTGGGCCTTCAGCCGCAGCCTGTCCCGCGTGGCGATCTGGTGTATCGCGCAGAGCGGTAATCCTTCCGTATACCGAATCATTGTTAATGGAAACTAACATGTCAGAAATTAGCCGTGCCGTGCTTTTCGGCAAACTGGATACGCTGTTATTTACCTCTCTGGAAAGCGCCACCGCGTTCTGCAAGCTGCGCGGCAACCCCTACGTCGAGCTGGTGCACTGGCTGCATCAGTTGATGCAGCAGCAGGATGGCGATCTGCAACAGGTGATCCGTCATTTTGCCCTCGACGAACAGCAGCTGACGCGCGATATCGTGGCGGCGCTCGATGCCCTGCCGCGCGGAGCCAGTTCCGTTTCCGATCTCTCCGAACATATCGACAGCGCCGTCGAGCGCGCCTGGGTCTATGGATCGCTGAAGTTTGGCGTCAGCCGTATCCGCGGCGGCCATCTGCTGATCGGCATTCTGAAAACCTGGAATCTGGCGAACGTGCTGAAGAGCATCTCGGCGCAGTTTACCCGTCTTAACGTCGAGGTGCTGATTGAGCAGTTCGATACCATCTGCGCCAATAGCAAAGAGACGCAGCAGGCCGCTGCCGCAGTGGATGCGCCAGCCGGTTCGGTGCCTGCTGCCCAGGGAACGCTGGCCCAGTATGGTCAGGACCTGACCGCCCGTGCCCGTGAAGGCAAAATTGACCCGGTGGTTGGGCGCGATGAAGAGATCCGCCAGATGATCGATATCCTGATGCGTCGTCGCCAGAACAACCCGCTGCTGACCGGGGAAGCCGGCGTCGGAAAAACGGCGGTGGTGGAAGGGCTGGCGCTGCGCATCGCCGACGGCGATGTGCCGGAGCCGCTGCAAAACATTCAACTGTGGCTGCTGGATATCGGCATGCTGCAGGCCGGTGCCGGGATGAAAGGCGAGTTCGAAGCCCGTCTGCAGGCATTAATCAATGAAGTACAGTCCAGCGCCACGCCAGTCATTCTGTTTATCGATGAAATCCACACCCTGATTGGTGCGGGCGGTCAGCAGGGCACCGGTGATGCCGCCAACCTGCTGAAGCCAGCGCTGGCGCGTGGACAACTGCGTACCATTGGCGCCACTACCTGGGCGGAATACAAAAAATACATCGAGAAAGATCCGGCGCTGACCCGTCGCTTCCAGACGGTGCAGGTACATGAACCCGATGAGGCCAAAGCGGTTCTGATGCTGCGCAGCACCGTGTCGCCGCTGGAGACCCACCACCAGGTCTTACTGCTCGACGAAGCGGTTAGCGCAGCCGTGAAGCTTTCGCATCGCTACATTCCGGCCCGTCAGCTGCCGGATAAAGCCGTTGCGCTGCTGGATACGGCCTGCGCCCGCGTGGCGGTGAGCCAGAGTGCACCTCCGGCGCAGCTGGAAGATTGCCTGCGCCATCTTGCGGTGCTGGACGTGGAAATTGAGATAGCGGAGCGCGAAGCGCGCGTCGGTGCAGGGGAATCTGAGCGCGTCACGGCATTAACCGCAGAGCGTGACGCGTATGAGGCCAAACGTGAGGCCCTGGCCCGGCGCTGGGAAGACGAGCGTAGCCTGGTGCAGGAGATCATTCGCCTGCGTGCCGCACTGTTTGCGGCGGGCGATGACGATACCGCTGAGCTGCGCAGCCAATTGGCAGAGCAGCAGCAGGCGCTGAACGCCTTACAGGGTGATGAA
This sequence comes from Enterobacter sp. 03-F-07-AD-ECC, assembly GCF_047530935.1. Lineage (NCBI taxonomy): Bacteria > Pseudomonadati > Pseudomonadota > Gammaproteobacteria > Enterobacterales > Enterobacteriaceae > Enterobacter > Enterobacter sp. 03-F-07-AD-ECC. The sequence goes on from NZ_JBLKBZ010000005.1 coordinate 220,510, forward strand.
CCGCTGCTGTTTGCCGCTGTGGATGAAAACGTGGTGGCGGCCGTAGTCTCTGACTGGACCGGCATCCCGCTGGGCCGGATGGTGAAAAACGAGATTGATGCGGTACTGAACCTCGCCGACACGCTGAACCAGCGGGTGATTGGCCAGCGTCACGGTCTGGATCTGATTGCCCGCCGGGTGAAAACCTCCCGGGCAAAACTCGACGATCCGAACAAGCCGGTTGGCGTGTTTATGCTCTGTGGCCCGTCCGGCGTGGGGAAAACCGAAACCGCGCTGGCGCTGGCGGAGTCGCTGTACGGTGGTGAGCAGAACGTTATTACCATCAACATGAGTGAATTCCAGGAAGCGCACACCGTTTCCACCTTAAAAGGTGCACCCCCGGGATACGTCGGGTATGGTGAAGGCGGGGTGTTAACCGAGGCCGTCCGTCGCCGTCCTTATAGCGTGGTGCTGCTGGACGAAATCGAAAAAGCGCACCCGGACGTACATGAGATCTTCTTCCAGGTCTTCGACAAAGGCTGGATGGAGGATGGCGAAGGTCGTCACATTGATTTCCGTAATACGATTATTATTCTGACGTCTAACGTCGGAACCGAGCTTATCAGCGCCATGTGTGCCGATCCGGAACTGATGCCGGAGCCGGAGGCGTTAAGCGGGGCGCTGCGCCAGCCGCTGCTGGAGGTGTTCCCACCGGCGCTGCTGGGCCGTCTGCTGGTGGTGCCGTACTATCCGCTGAGCGACGCGATGCTGGGGCAGATTGTTCGCCTGCAGCTCAAACGCATTCAGCGTCGACTGGAAGAGAATCACAATATTATTTCCGAGTTTGATGACAGCGTTGTAGAACAGATTGTTCAGCGCTGTACCGAGGTGGAATCAGGTGGACGTATGGTGGATGCGATCCTGACAAACACCTTGCTGCCTCAGATGAGTCAGATATTACTTACCGCCAGCCGCAGCGACGAGCAGTACCGACGTCTGCATGTCACCTGCGAGCAGGGCGAGTTTCACTGTCAGTTTGCCGCGTAATAATCATCAAGAGAACTGTAAAAGATGACGGATAATGATAACAATCGGACTGTCCCAAACGCGCTCCCGGTCGGGTATCGCTTCAACGAGTTTGAAATTAAAGAGGTGATTGGCGGCGGCGGATTCGGCATCGTCTATCGCGCCTGGGATCACCAGCTCGAACGCACTATCGCTATCAAAGAATTTATGCCTTCCTCGCTCGCCGTGCGCGGCGACGACATGACGCTGGTACTGCGCAGCGAACGCTTTGGCAAAGCGTTTTCGGCGGGGCTGAACAGCTTCATTCAGGAAGCCCGCCTGCTGGCGCGCTTCAACCACCCGAACCTGCTGCACGTGTTGCGCTTCTGGGTGCAAAACGATACGGCTTACATGGGCACGCTGTTTTACAGCGGCACCACGCTTTCTCGCCTGCGCGAGGAGAAGCCGGAGCTGATTAACGAGGCATGGATCCGTCGTACGCTGCCGATGCTGTTTGGCGCAATCAAGACCATCCATGACGAGGGCTATCTGCACCGCGATATTTCGCTGGATAACATCCAGATCCAGGATAACGGCCTGCCGGTGCTGCTGGACTTCGGCTCCGCGCGTCGCACCATCGGTAACCTCTCTGACGAAACCGAAACCATGCTGCGTCCGGGCTTTGCGCCTATCGAGCAGTACACCGACGACAACGAAAGCGAGCAGGGACCGTGGACGGATATCTACGCGCTCGGCGCGGTGCTGCGCACCCTGATCGTGGGCTCACCGCCGCCGGTCAGCGTGGTGCGTTCCATTCAGGATACCTGCAAACCGCTGGCGGAAATCCAGCCGCAGGGGTACTCCCTGTCGCTGTTGCAGGCTATCGACCGTGCCTTGGCGTTGCACATGGAAGACCGTCCGCAGTCTATTGATGAGTTCGCGGCGTTAATCGAGATGCCGGTCGCCGGTATCGATGACGTGCTGACTGCTAAAAAACCGGGCACCATGCTGGTGCCGGTGGAAGAAGAGGCACCGGCTTCGGCGTTTGACTGGCGTCGTTACAAGATCCCCGGGATGGTTGCCGCGGGTGTGCTGGTTGGGGTGGTCGCTGGCGCGATGCTGTTCAGCGGCGGCCACGATGCGCCAGAGCAGGCTGCGCAAGCGCCGGAAGCATCCCGCACGACGGAAACCGCATCGAACGCGCCAGACGTCAAACCGGAGACCGCGAAGGTGAGCGAACAAGCGGCAACGCCTGCAACAGCGCAACCGACGCCGCCACCGGTTGAAGCCAGCCCGATTGCTCTGGTCTACATTCGCATCCTTGACGGCGAGACGTTGAAAGTGAACGGCGAGCCGAAAGCGCTGCGTCCGGCGAACAACGGCTATGCATCGCTCAAGCTGCCAGCGGGTGAGGTGAGCATTGAACTGCAGGGCAACGGCAGAACCCGTAGCCAGACGCTGGATATCGTGAAGCCTGGCACCTGGCTGGTGAATCCGTAAACAAGGCGAACAGGGACTGGTAACAGGACGGAGCGAATGTACAACATAAAATTTGTCTATCTTTTCAGCGAGAACGTCTCGCCCGCGCTTTTTGCGAAAATTATCCGCCCGTCCGTTGCCGGGCAGTGGATTATGTCGGTGCCCGACAATTCGCTGCGCTCGCTGTTTACACGTTACGACTTGCTGCACTCCATCACAGGCGCGAATCCTTACCAGTCCGGGCGCGATACCCGTAAGCTGATTGTGCAGGATCTCGACATGGGCAGAGTGGTGGCGATCGACGAGAGCTATCGTAACTGGTCGTCAGTGACGGAGATATTTTATATCAATGCTGATGGCCGACTGCAGGCTGCCTCGTTGGACGGTCTGGGCTGGTACCCGGTGAGTACAATTGTCGACCGCTACGAAACCATGGTGCGAACCTATGGCTCCCGCCCTGCGCCAACGGTGCTGCCGAAACAGGTAGTCAAATCCAAAGCGGCACAGATGCCGGACGAGCCGACGCCGGGCAAAGACGGTAAAACCTATGCGGCACAGCTGGAGAATATGACCAAAGCTGAACGCTGGCAGGCGCGTAAGGATCTGATTGCGAAGGGGAGTAATAGCCTCTATCCGGATGCGCAAATCGCGGCTAAGCGGCTGGCGGCGAATAATATCGCGGTTGAGAAAGCGAAGCTGGCAGAGAATGTGTATAAGACCGTGAACCCGCTTGAGGCCACGCCGGGAGTACCGGAGGGGTGGAAGGATATCAGTAATGATGCGGGTGCTTTGCAAAAGTTTGGCCTTAAAAGCAAAGATCTTTTCGATAGAGCTGACTCACCTGATTTTCTGTCACGCGTATATCAGCCTGATCCGGGTGTATTCGGTAAAGACATGAATTCGACGTTGGTTTTTAGAGGATCGAGGGAACCGGGGTTGCCATCGCTTTCAGAGCATCTGGACTCGCTGCGAAATAAAAATGGGTTCGCCTCAATAAAAAATGGTGCCGACTGGGCGAATAACTTTAAGCAAGGAATAGGGTTTGAAGCACCTTATTACCGCAGTGCAGTGCAACTGGGTGAAAAAATAGCAATGTCTTCCCAGCCGATTGATATTGCTGGGCATTCTTTAGGGGGCGGCTTGGCCTCGGCAACGTCTATAGCGAGTGGAAAAGCGGCCTGGACATTTAATGCGTCAGGGTTAAATAGCGGGACAGTAGAAAAATATGGCGGACGTTTGTTGGGAAGCGCTGAAAACATACAGGCCTACCGCGTCAAAGGAGAGCTGCTGACTAAAATTCAGGAAGTCGATCTTGTTGAAGACTTCAAAATGGTGAGAGGACATGTCCCGTCCTTAATCGCTAAAGAAGAGTTGTCAGCACTGGCACCTGATGCCGCAGGTATTCCTCATGATCTGCCTGGTGGGGTTGGTGGAGCACTCGACAGGCACGGGATTGGACAAGCCATTAATTGTATAGAACAGCAAAAAGACGAAGATATTTCGATAATCAGGAGTCGTTTGTGAATAAGCTTTTTGTATCCTTTTTCGTGATTCTATTTTCATTGCTGATTCAGGGGTGTAAACAAGATATGGATCTAAATCCACAAGATTATTTCAGCGGTCAGCAACTGGTTCTGGCTGAAGATATTCAGCGTGGCGATATTGACGGTGTTGAAAAACTTGCGCCGCAAACTGATCTTAACAAACCAGGTAAGCAAGACATGACGCTTCTGTTTTGGGCGCTTGGTAACAGTATCAATGACAATAAAACTCCTTCTCGATTAAAAATCGTCACTTTATTGGTTAAATCTGGTGCTGATCCCCTGCAACCGAGGCCGCAGGGTAAAAGCAGTCCCGCTGAGTTTGTATTGAATGCGGACAGTGCAGATTGGATCAATGCTTTACTCGACGGGGGATTATCGCCTGACGCTAAAGATAAAACGTTTCATGAGCCTATAATTTTTGAAACCATCAAAGCAAAAAATACGGACACGCTTGAGGCTCTGCTGGATCGAGGGGCAAACATTAATATCACTGATTCACTAAACAGTACATTATTGTTTGAAGCCTTAAACTATCATGCTTATGATCACGTAATGCTACTGCTGAAACGGGGTGCTGATACAGAAATTAGAGCCAAAAATGGCTGGACGATGGGTAACCAACTCCAACGCTATCTTGAAAGAGCTAAAGAAGGTAGTGATGAGTATAAAAAACTTAACGAAATAAAAGAACTCCTTATTCAACATGGCGGTAAATGGCCACCTGCGCCAGTAAAACAATGATAAGCAGTAGGATATACGTTCAATATATTATATGGAATTGACGTGAAAATACGGTTAATTGCTAGCCTCATAGTGGTTTTCATTTTTCTGATACAGGGATGTAGACAAAATTCGGATTTGAATCCCGAAGATTACTTTAGCGGCCAGCAGCTTATTCTGGCGCGGGCGATTGAAAGCGGCAATATGGATGAAGTCAAAAAATTTCTTCCGAAAACCGATCTCAATAAACCCGGTCAACATGATATGACGCTACTTTTTTGGGCGTTGACGAATACACTTTATGATAAGAAAACGCAACCGCGCTTACATATCGTGACCGAACTGATAAAGGCCGGTGCCGACCCGCTTCAGCCAAGACCCAATGGAAAAAGTAGCCCGGCAGAGTTTGTACTTATGGCCGACAGTGGAGACTGGATAAAGGCGATGCTGGATGGGGGATTATCTCCAAATGCTAAAGATTACGTTTTTAATAAACCAATTATTTTTCAAACTCTGGAAGCGAAAAACACCGAGACACTAAAAGCAATGCTTGACCGGGGCAGCAATATCGACATAACGGATTCCCTGGGTGAGACTCTGCTGATAAATGCTTTCGATTTTCATTCCTACGATCATGTTTTCCTTTTACTTGAGCGTGGGGCTGATCCTGACATTCGTGCTGATAACGGGTGGGCCTTAGGAAATCAGTTGCAGCGTTTTCTTGAAAGAGCGAAAAAAGACAGTGACGAGTATAAAAACCTTATCGCTATTAAAGAATCACTTATCCGACATGGTGGTAAGTGGCCACCCGAGCCGGTCAAAAGAGGGATTGAGTGAACATAAACGCAAAAAATAAAATACTCTATTTCTGGGGCATTATGGATGTCATCGGCATTGTGTTTTATTTTGTCGGCCCATACCACTTGCTTCAGTCATGGTGGGATTCTACCGGTGGGAATTTTGGTGTTATCATCTTCATGCTGATAGCAGGAGGGGTAAACGGTTTATTGACGGGTCTTTTTTACCTGGTATACCTTCTGTGGCCGGTTTCATTACTCTTTTCTGCCTGGTTTTTTTTCACAACTCACCGATATGCCGTCCGGTTTGCTCTGGCGCAGGAAGTGCTACGCCTGCTCACCATGAGTTGTTCGGTGACCTTGTTCCCGATGATTATTGTCGGTCTCGGAATGAGTGTTATATCTCTTAATATCACGCTGTTCATTTTGTCGGAAATAGTAAAAATCGGCTCGCTCATATTTGTAATGAAAAGATTGGGTATAGATAAATGGGCCGTAACAAAATAGTTTTTACCGTGGTTTATTGATCAAAATGCCGCTAGCGTAGCGTCAACAGCAGAACAACTTACGATCAAAATCAAGCACTCGGTGACTTGTGCATATCACCAAACGTCTTGTCAGAAATCTCGTCTTTGTTAATACATTTATTTAGCATAAAACATTACGGAATACAGATTATGCTCAACCGAATTACCGTTCAGCTCCCCGTCGAGGGGCTGCTTTTCTGGAAACTCTCCGGCCGCGAGGCGATGTCCGAGTCGTTCGCCCTGACGCTGACCCTGCTCGGCACGGATGCGCGTATCGACCGCAGCAAACTGCTGGGCCAGCCGGTCACGGTGACCATCCCGACCCAGAACCTGCTTACCCCGCGCTACATCAACGGTAAAGTCACGCGCGTGGCGGTGAGCGCCGTTGAGCTGACGGGCACGCGCTATGCGGTGTATCAGCTGACGGTGGAGCCGGACCTGTGGCCGATGAAGCGCGACCGTAACCTGCGTATCTTCCAGGGCCAGACGGTGCCGCAGATTGTGAAAACCCTGCTGGGCGAGCATCAGGTCAACGTGGAAGATAAGCTCACCGGCAGCTACCGGGTGTGGGACTATTGTGTCCAGTATCAGGAGTCGAGCCTGGACTTCATCAGCCGCCTGATGGAGCTGGAGGGAATAGCGTATTACTTCAGCCACGAGGCCGACAAACATACCCTGGTGCTCACCGATGCCGCGACGCAGCATCAGCCATTCAGCGGCTACGAGGTCATCCCCTATCACCAGACGCCGTCCGGCGGCAGCACGGACGAAGAGGGCATCAGCCAGTGGGCGCTGGAGGACAGCGTCACGCCGGGCATTTACAGCCTCGACGACTACGACTTCCGCAAGCCGAACGCGTGGCTGTTCCAGGCGCAGCAGAACCCGGCCTCGCCGAAACCGGGCAGCATTGACGTGTACGACTGGCCGGGGCGCTTTGTGGAGACCGGGCATGCGGAGTTCTACGCCCGCATTCGCCAGGAGCGCTGGCAGGTGGAGCATCAGCAGATTCAGGCCACGGCCACGGCAGCGGGAATTGCGCCGGGCCACACCTTCACCCTGACCAACGCACCGTTCTTCAGCGATAACGGTGACTATCTGGTGACGGCGGCCGGGTATCATCTGGAAGAGAACCGCTATGCCAGCGGCGAAGGGGAGACCATCCACCGCACCGATTTCACGGTTATCCCGGCGTCGGTGTCGTTCCGTCCGGCGCAGTCCACGGCGTGGCCGCGTACCTACGGCCCGCAGACGGCGAAGGTTGTCGGGCCCCAGGGAGAGAGCATCTGGACGGACAAATATGGCCGCGTGAAGGTGAAATTCCACTGGGACCGTCTGGCAAAAGGGGACGACACCAGCTCCTGCTGGGTGCGTGTGTCGAGCGCCTGGGCGGGCCAGGGTTACGGCGGGGTGCAGATCCCGCGCGTGGGCGATGAGGTGGTGGTGGACTTTATCAACGGTGATCCGGACCGTCCGATTATCACCGGGCGCGTGTACAACGATGCCAGCATGCCACCGTGGGCGCTGCCGGCGGCGGCGACGCAGATGGGCTTTATGAGCCGCACGAAAGATGGTTCCGTGGATAACGCCAACGCCCTGCGGTTTGAGGACAAGGCGGGTGCGGAACAGGTGTGGCTCCAGGCCGAGCGCAATCTCGATATCAACGTCAAAAATGATGAATCGCATGCCACGGAAAAAAATCGAACTCAATATGTGGGAGAGGATGAAACCTTACGGGTGGCAAAAAATCAGAAGGCAGGGGTTAAAGGGGATGTGGTCTGCCTGACGGGCAACAGCCGCAGCGATAAAGTTGTTAATAACTTTATTATTTCAGCGGGCAATACGTTGAGGCTGGAGTGTGGTGAAAGCGCTATCGAATTATCAAAAGACGGGAGCGTGAATATCATTGGCAATAATTTTAACTTTACCGCTAAACAGAGTGCGCAAATAAACACGCTTTCCGGAGAATTGCATCTTAACCCTGCTGATGGCAGCAATGCCATCGATGCGCCAGGGGCATCTCACCAGACAGCAATCCAGCAGGAAGTGGATGGTTTTTTTGTTATTAATGCCAACAAATAAGAGTAACTCAAATGGCTGAATATATTCTCCAGGAAGCTACCCTGGCGTTACCAGATGTATATAAAGACAGAACCATGAATTTATTTACCCTGAGCGAAAATGGTGCCAGTGAGTTTACCTTTGTTGTTTCTCGTGCCAGTGTAAAAAAAGATGAGAGTGTGCATGATGTGGCAACTCGTCTGGTGCGTGAGTTAGAAATTACCGTACCAGATTTTAACCTGACGTCTTCGCATATGACCAATGTTGATAATCACGCGGCTGCAGAGCTTTTTTATCATTTTAAAAATGATGGTACGACCGTTTTTCAGAAGCAGACCATTATTTTAATGGACGAGCATCCCGCTGGGCGAAAAATGGTGTGTTACATCGGTACCTGTCCTGGTGAGTTTAGCGATTATTATCACAATCAATATCAAGCAATTATCCGCAGTATCAAGTTCCATAAGCCAGCCCCGACCGAAACCAGAGACATGCTTGAGGCCAACACAGAGGGGCCATTTTTTGCACTCGATAGCGAGAGTAAGATACTCAGCGTGTTTAAAAACATTCAGGAGCTTTACGGGCATCTTTCGCTTCAGCGGGCGAAAGAGGGACACTATTTACTTTTTGATAAGCAGGGGGCACCTTTAAGTATTGCGCCTGTCCCGGGCAGTCAGCCTCTTCGTTACGCGCTGTGGACCCTTTCTGCAGAAAAATCCCACCACTTAGTTTCACAGCTTTCTGTTTGCCGCCAGGTCTCAGGTTCTGACGACCTCAACTCAACAGATCAGATCCGCAAGTATCTGATGGCGCAGAGAGCCGAATAGTCATGTCCGAATGTCTGGCCGCACGTGTAGATGACGAGATTGCTCATACAGCCTCAAAAGGATGGATGATCGCTGGGCTTGTAGGTGGGGCAATTCTGGGAGCAGCTGCCGTTGTTGTTACCGGTGGGACCGCTCTGGTAGCCGTTTCTGCTGTCGCCGCAGGGGCGTGTGCTGCCGGTGGTTTGGGTGAGGTCCTGGGAAGTATGTCATGGGCACCGCGTCACACTACGGGTACGTTGAAAGAAGGTTCGCCCAATGTTTTTATCAACAGCCGAAAGGCTATCCGCGCTCATCTATCGGCCGGAGAGTGTGACGAACACAGCGGCAGCCTGCAACGGGTTGCCGAAGGTTCGATAAAGGTTTACATCAACAACTTTCCTGCTTCTCGCACTGGCGATAAGCTGACATGCAGCGCTGAGATTAGCCAGGGTTCGCGTAATGTTATCATTGGTGGAGGCAAGGTCCAGACCGATGAAATAAGTCCTGAAATTCCTGAATGGGTAAACTGGACGATGCTCGCCGTTGGTGCCGGAGCGGTGGCGGTGCTGGCCAGTCCGGCAATCGCACTTCTGAGCACTCTCGGTGCAATGGGCGGTGGAACTATTGGTAGTTACGCGGGTGGGATGCTTTTTGGCGAAGGTAGCGACGGTCAGAAATGGGGGATGCTAATCGGCTCCGTTATCGGCGGCGGGGCTGGCATGAAGGGCGGGGCACGGTTTGATGCGTGGCGTGCTGGTAAAATACCGGCAGTTAAACCTGTTGAAGCAAATCCATTAGGCGCTACAGTTTTAAATAAACCGAAAATGAGTTTATCCGAGGCTGTAGGTAAAGACCTTGCAAATACTTGGGTAACAAGGGGAAGACAACTTGCTGAACAAGGGGATAAACGACTCTCCTCCCTGCTAACCGATGATGAAGTAGGGGCTCTTTACGGTTATACTACGAATGAAGGTTATCCGATGGTTAACAATGCGCTAAGAGGCCAGACTGAACTGACACCAGAAATTCAGGCTTTTGCGGATCATGCCACCAACGCTCTTGATAAGCTTCCTTCCTATGAGGGGATAACATACCGAGGGGCAACGTTACCTGAAAACGTACTAATGGAAAACCAGGTTGGTCGTGTTGTTTCTGATCCCGCATTTATGAGTACCGATCAGAAAGTTCCTTTTTCCGGCGATACCACAATCAAGATTAATGGTAAAACGGGCAAGCCTATTGATTTTCTCTCCGAATATAAAGGAACTGAAACGGAAGTACTTTTTAAACCTGGCACCAAATTTGAAGTTATTGAGCGCGTTGATTCTGGTGGTAAAACCGAGCTCACGTATAAGGAATTATAATGATCGATCTGCACTCTGATTTAAATACGTTATTAAAGTATGTGGATAAATATCGACAATACTTACCCGTTAGCAGTGCTTCAGTACAGCGGAGGATGCAGTATACATATGATGATAAACCCCTAGAATCATCCTCAAATAGTGATGCTCAAAAACAATGGGATGTAACACCATCATGTAGTCTCTCACTAGCGGAATCACGGGATCGTGCTGTCGGTGCGCTTATTGGTCTTGCGGTTGGAGATGCTGTAGGTACCACACTTGAATTTCTACCACGTGACAGAGCACACGTTAAGGATATGATAGGTGGTGGGCCATTTCGACTCCGCGCAGGCGAATGGACGGATGATACATCCATGGCATTATGTCTTGCGGAAACTCTACTTGAGAAAGGTGATGCTGATACTATATGCTTCAGGAATAAGCTTCTGGAATGGTATCAGCATGGTTATAACAGTTCTAATGGCATCTGTTTTGATATAGGTAATACAACTCGATTTGCTTTAGAGCAATATTTAACTGTTGGTCCTGGGTGGAGCGGTAATACTGCGCCAGAAACTGCAGGTAATGCTTCCATTATCAGACAAGCACCTGTCTCTATTTTTTTTAGAAAATCATTAAGCAAAGCGTTTTATGAAGCTAAAAAACAAAGTATCGCAACACACGGTGCCGCGGAAGCAATAAATAGCACACAGTATTTAAGTTATTTACTTGTGCATATGATTAACGGTAGCAACAAAAATTTTGTTTTTTCTCCGCACGTTATGCCGCTTCAACCACGTGTAATGATTATCAACGCAGGTGAGTATAAGCAAAAAAAACGCGATCAGATTCGTTCAAGTGGTTATGTAATCGATACGCTTGAGGCCGCGATGTGGTCCGTATGGAATTCTGATAATTTCCGGGATGCGATTCTGCTGGCTGCCAATCTTGCCGATGACGCTGACAGCGTTGCGGCGACGGCGGGACAAATAGCAGGTGCGTTGTATGGTTATTCCGGTATTCCGCTGGAGTGGAAAAACAAGCTGGTCCAGCACGATAGAATTTTCCAAATGGCAGGTGAATTGTTCGATAGGGCACCCGAGGATACTTTTTTATAAATACAACATAGTACGGTTATTCTCCCGTGCCGTGTATTTAGGCGCTAAAGCCATAATATAAAGATAATTCCGCCGATTACTTCTAATAATAAAAAAATCCACGCCAAAGCGTGGATTTTTTTCATTCATACCGACTCAGACGTTAAACAGGAAGTTCATCACATCGCCATCTTTAACGATGTAGTCTTTCCCTTCAGCACGCATCTTGCCAGCTTCTTTCGCGCCTTGCTCACCCTTGTAGGTGATGAAGTCTTCAAACGCGATAGTCTGCGCACGGATAAAGCCTTTCTCGAAATCGGTGTGGATCTTGCCCGCAGCCTGTGGAGCCGTTGCGCCAACAGGGATAGTCCACGCACGCACTTCTTTCACCCCAGCGGTGAAGTAGGTCTGCAGGTTGAGCAGGGCATAACCTGCACGGATAACGCGGTTCAGACCTGGCTCTTCCAGACCCAGCTCGGCCATGAACTCGTCACGCTCTTCGTCATCCAGCTCGGCGATATCGGCTTCTACAGCGGCACAAACCGGAACAACGACAGAACCTTCTTTCTCGGCGATAGCACGAACCTGATCGAGGTACGGGTTATTTTCAAAACCGTCTTCGTTCACGTTGGCAATGTACATGGTTGGCTTCAGCGTCAGGAAGCTAAGGTAGCGGATAAGCTCTTTCTCGTCTTTGCTCAGGTCAAGAGAGCGCAGCATACCTGCGTTTTCCAGCTGTGGCAGACATTTTTCCAGTACCGCTAATTCGGCTTTGGCGTCTTTATCGCCACCTTTGGCTTTCTTGGAGATACGGTGGATCGCACGTTCGCAGGTATCCAGATCCGACAGCGCCAGCTCGGTATTGATTACATCAATATCTTCCGCCGGGTTTACTTTGCCCGCTACGTGGATAATGTTGTCGTTCTCGAAGCAACGCACCACGTGACCGATCGCTTCGGTTTCACGGATGTTGGTCAGGAACTGGTTACCCAGACCTTCACCTTTGGATGCACCTTTCACCAGGCCCGCGATGTCCACGAACTCCATGGTGGTTGGCAGAATGCGCTGCGGCTTCACGATTTCCGCGAGCTGGTCCAGACGTGGGTCGGGCATTGGCACAACGCCGGTGTTAGGTTCGATGGTACAGAACGGGAAGTTCGCCGCTTCGATACCCGCTTTGGTAAGCGCGTTAAACAGGGTGGATTTGCCCACGTTTGGCAGACCGACGATACCGCATTTGAATCCCATTTCTAAATCACCTTAATATCTTGATAATCAATCCGTTAACGATAACCGACTGATGAAAAGTAAATAACTACGCCTATTATACACGTAACCCGCCTACCGCGCGGTAAAAATGCCGTATCAGGCGGATTATTGCGCTTTGAAAGCATGTAAGCGGTTTGTCGCTTTGGTTAACCCATCTTTGAGCCAGATTTCAGTGCAGCGCGCCGCTTCGTCTACCGCCTCGTCAATCAGTTTCTGCTCAGAAACCGGGGGCTTACCCAGCACGAAACCAACAACTTTGTTTTTATCGCCCGGATGGCCGATTCCTACGCGCAAACGGTGAAAATTCGGGTTATTACCCAGCTTACTGATGATATCTTTCAGACCGTTGTGTCCGCCATGGCCGCCGCCCAGTTTAAACTTTGCCACGCCTGGCGGCAGGTCCAGCTCATCGTGAGCAACCAGAATCTCATCCGGATTGATGCGATAAAACGTTGCCATTGCCGCCACGGCCTTGCCGCTCAGGTTCATAAAGGTGGTAGGCACCAGCAGGCGCACATCCGCACCGGCGAGATTGATACGTGAGGTATACCCGTAGAATTTTGGTTCTTCACGCAGGGGAGCACGTAACCGTTCGGCCAGCAGATCAACGTACCAGGCCCCGGCATTGTGGCGGGTTGCAGCGTACTCTGCGCCTGGGTTGGCGAGGCCGACAATCAGTTTAATCGTCACGATTCAATTCCTAATGGGTTCCAGATCTGGCGCGTAGTTTACTGTCTGGCGCGCCGCTTGACAAAATTCTGCGACCTTAACAGCGAAATACGAATAATTACTTATTTGAACAATTAGAATTTCAAGCTGTTCAATGCGTTATTTGTAAATTTTTGTTTGGGAGTAATCTGTAATTGTGATCATTGACGCAACTCATAAAAGGGGCGTTGTCTATACTTTACACACAAGGAATAGGGACTTATTCCCTACAACCCAAAGTTCCGGAGGTGACATATGAAACGCAAAAACGCTTCGTTACTCGGTAACGTGCTGATGGGGTTGGGGCTGTTCGTGATGGTAGCCGGTGTGGGTTATTCAATTTTAAACCAATTGCCGCAGCTTGATCTCCCACAATACTTCGCGCATGGTGCGGTATTGAGCATCTTCCTGGGGGCGGTACTGTGGCTCGCCGGGGCGCGTGTGAGCGGTCATGAGGAAGTGTGTGATAAATACTGGTGGGTGCGCCATTACGACAAACGCTGCCGCCGTGACCAGCATAAGCACAGCTAGTGCGCATAGAATAAAGAACACTGAAACGACTCCAGATGGAGTCGTTTTTTTTTGCCTGAGGGGTTGACCCTCACGTAACGTAAGGCACCAGAGTGGCATCACTGGCAAAATAAAAGGAGCAGTTATGTTGATTCAGGTGGGTGAACTGGCAAAACGCGCTGGGATCACCGTGCGCACATTGCATCACTATGAGCAAACAGGGTTATTGCTGCCTTCTGCCAGAAGCGCGGCAGGTTACCGGCTTTATAATCTGGCGGATGTACAGCGCTTGCATATGATTCAGGCACTGGCAAAAGCGGGGCTGGAGCTTGCTGAAATCAGGGATTTTCTGGAGCAGGAGTCGCTTTCGTTAACGGAACTCCTCGATGCGCAAATCAGTTTGCTGGATAAACAGCTGCGCAGCATTAACACGCTGCGTGACAGGCTGGTGGACTTGCGCACCGGGCTTACCGGCGATGAAACGCCCGATCTGGAATCCTGGCTACAGACTCTGGAGTTAATGAATATGTACGATCGCTGGTTTAGCAAAGAAGAGTTACAGCAACTGCCGTTTGCGGTGCAGAAAGATGCGCTGGCGGCTGTCTGGTCAGGGCTGGTTACCGAGGCCAACACGCTGCTGGAACAGCACATACCCGTTTCTGACCCGCGGGCGATGGATCTTGCGACGCGCTGGATGGAGCGCCTGGAGCAGGACACTGCCGGCAAGCCGGAGTTTCTCACCCGGCTGAACGAGATGCACAGCGTCGAACCTCAAATGCGTGAGCAAACGGGCATCACCGCAGAGATGACCGACTACATCACGCGGGCGTTTGCCGAATCGAAGCTGGCCATCTGGGAAAAGTATCTCTCTGCCGATGAGATGGCTTTTACCCGGAAACACTACTTTGACCGCATGATGGAGTGGCCGCCGCTGGTGGCGAAGCTGCACCAGGCGCAGCGGGAAAATCTCGACCCCGCCTCTGACGAGGCGCAAAAGCTGGCTGAAACCTGGCTGGCGTTGTTCCAGTCATACGCAGGAACAAACCCTGAGACGCAGCAAAAGTTTCGCGCTGCTATGCAGCAGGAGCCGCATCTGATGAAAGGGACGTGGATGACGCCTGCTGTGCTTGAATGGCTCCAGCAGGCGATAGGGATAATGATGCAGAGACGTTTCTCCGCATCAGATGAATCACAGATCCGCTAACGCGGCGTCGCGGTTGGGATAGAAGGCAAGGCGGCCAGGGATCGGCTGCACGCCAGCGCGCGCCATAGTGCGCAGCGGCTGAAATTCCAGATTACTCACCCGCAGCTCACAGCCTTCCGGCAGACGTTTTACAAAGCGCTGGAAGGCGTCCAGCCCACCGGCGTCCAGCACCGGTACGGCATCCCATTTCAGCACCACAATCCGTTTGCCCGCAATGCGGGATTCCAGATCGCTGAACAGGCCTTCCGCCGCAGCGAAGAACAACGGACCGATTACCCGCAGCACCAGCACATCATCAGGCACCTCCACGTTTACCGGGGAAAGGCGCGTCATCTGCGCGATCCGGCGCATAAACAGCAGGGAAGCCAGCACGATGCCGACGCTGATGGCGATCACCATATCGAAGAGCACGGTCAGCGACATACAGATCAGCATGACGATGATGTCGTCTTTCGGTGCGCGACGCAGCAGGTTCACCACCTTATGCGCTTCGCTCATGTTCCAGGCCACCATCAGCAGCAGGGCGGCCATGGCAGAGAGCGGCAGCCAGGAGAGCAGCGGCGCGAGGATCAGCAACGCGAGGATCACCAGCAGGGAGTGGATAACCGCCGAAACCGGTGAGGTTGCACCCGCGCGCACGTTGGCCGCAGAACGGGCGATAGCTGCGGTGGCTGTAATACCGCCGAAGAACGGAGCGATGAGGTTACCTAAGCCCTGGCCGACCAGCTCGCTGTTGGCTTTGTGCTTGGTACCGGTCATGCCATCAAGCACCACGGCGCAGAGCAGAGATTCAATCGCCCCCAGCATCGCCATTGAAAAGGCGGCGGGCAGCAGTGCGCGCAGCGAATCCCAGCTTAAGGTAAAGCTGGAGCCGGGCATGTCCCAGGGAAGAACCATCTGTGGTAACAGTTGAGGAATACCGCTGCCCTGAGAACCGTCCGCCAGAACATAGTGGAACTGCGAGCCGATGGTGGCGACATGACCACCAAACATGTTGACGATGGCCATAACCGCACAGCCCAGCAGCAACGCGGGCAGGTGGCCAGGCAGACGAATGCCTAAGCGCGGCCAGACGATGAGCGTACCCAGCGTAACGATCCCGATGGCGGCATCGCCCATGTTGGCTGTGGGCAGTGCCATAAACAGTGCTCCCACTTTCTGCAGATAGTGCTCAGGAACGTGAGGCATCTGCAGCCCCAGGAAATCTTTAATTTGCATCGTTCCGATGGTGATGCCGATCCCGGAGGTGAATCCCAGCGTTACGGAAAGGGGAATATATTCAATCAGCCGGCCAAAGCGGGCCAGGCCAAAGAGAATCAAAAAGAGGCCAGACATGAGCGTGGCAACCAGCAGGCCTGCCAGGCCAAACTGCTGTGATACCGGATAGAGGATCACCACAAAAGCAGCGGTAGGGCCGGACACACTGAAACGCGAACCGCCCGTGAGGGCAATCACGATCCCGGCGACGGCCGAGGTATACAGGCCATACTGTGGAGCCACGCCGCTGCCAATCGCCAGCGCCATGGCGAGCGGAATGGCGATAATACCAACGGTGATCCCGGCAATCAGGTCACGGATAAAGCGTGACGAAGTGTATTTCTCTTTCCAGCATGCGTCGATGAGGGCGCGAAAGGGCAGAACATGTGAGGAAGTGATGTTTTTCACAATTATCTATCATCCGTATGCGCATCATCTGTCATATGAATGGCAGGTGAAGGAGGCATTAATCATTGCTCGTCATACTTCGCGCTGCAGATGCGTTGGCTGCGCTCATTCATCCCAGTCACTTACTTAAGTAAGCTCCTGGGATTCATTCACTTGCCGCCTTCCTGCAACCCGAATTATTTAGAGCATTAATAAATATAGAAAATAAAAAAACCCGCCGAAGCGGGTTTTTCGCCAGTGTTCGATTAGTGTTCGAACATTGCAGAGATGGATTCTTCGTTGCTGATACGACGAATCGCTTCGGCCAGCATCCCGGACAGGGTCAGGGTACGCACGTTTGGCAGTGCCTTGATCTCGTCACTCAGTGGGATGGTATCGCATACCACAACTTCGTCAATGACGGAGTTACGGAGGTTGTTTACCGCGTTACCGGAGAAGATCGGGTGAGTCGCGTACGCGAACACGCGCTTGGCACCACGCTCTTTCAGCGCTTCAGCGGCTTTACACAGCGTACCGCCGGTATCGATCATGTCGTCAACCAGCACGCAGTCACGGCCAGCAACGTCACCGATGATGTGCATCACCTGAGAAACGTTAGCGCGCGGACGGCGTTTGTCGATGATTGCCATGTCGGTATCGTTCAGCAGCTTAGCGATAGCACGGGCACGTACCACGCCGCCGATGTCCGGAGAAACCACAATCGGGTTGTCCAGATTCAGCTGCAGCATATCTTCCAGCAGGATTGGGCTGCCGAATACGTTATCAACCGGGACGTCGAAGAAGCCCTGAATCTGCTCTGCGTGCAGGTCAACGGTCAGTACGCGGTCAACGCCAACGCTGGACAGGAAGTCCGCGACAACTTTAGCGGTGATTGGCACGCGCGCGGAACGGACGCGACGGTCCTGGCGGGCATAGCCAAAGTAAGGGATTACAGCAGTGATACGGCCTGCAGAAGCGCGACGCAGGGCATCGACCATAACAACCAATTCCATCAGGTTGTCATTCGTTGGAGCACAGGTGGACTGGATGATGAAAATATCACCACCGCGTACATTTTCGTTAATTTGTACGCTGACTTCGCCGTCGCTAAAGCGACCTACAGCGGCGTCGCCGAGGGAAGTGTACAGGCGGTTGGCAATACGTTGTGCTAGTTCCGGGGTGGCGTTACCAGCAAAAAGCTTCATATCAGGCACGAGAAGAACCTCAGGCATGCGTCCAGTGGTGGATAGCGTTCGCCGCAAACTGTGCGGGGCCAGGCGAAATGCTATCCAGGCGGTGTATTAAAGAGCGCGATGCAACGTCTGGAACAGGGTGACGTTGTCACCGAAACTCAGTCTGCGCCAGAATGGCCTGCTGTAGGGGGGAGGTGTTCATCCCGCGCGCTACAAAACCATGCAGCCAATCCGGCGCTTGCTCAAGCACCTGACGAGCGGCGGATTCGGTGTCAAATTCAGCAAAGACACAGGCCCCTGTACCAGTCAGGCGCGACGGCGCGTATTCTAACAGCCAGGAAAGCGCCGCATCAACCTCGCGAAAACGTTTTCTTGCGATAACCTCGCAATCGTTGCTGAATTCACAATTTAATAACGTTTCTATTGACCGCGCCGGGGTATTGCGTGGCAGCTCAGGATCTTTGAAGATGACCGGAGTCGGAATGCTGACGCCTGGATGGGCTACGAGGTACCATTTTTCCGGCGGTTCAACCGGGGAGAGGATTTCACCCACCCCTTCAGCAAATGCTGCATGACCGCGCACAAACACCGGGACATCCGCCCCCAGCGTTAACCCTAACGCGGCCAGTTCATCCGTTGACAATCCGCAGCCCCAGAGATGATTCAGGGCGACCAGGACGGTCGCGGCATTGGATGAACCGCCACCCAGCCCACCGCCCATCGGCAGACGCTTCTCAATGCGAATATCCGCACCGCTCCCGGCGGGCAAGCGCCCGGTGTCAGCCGCTGCGTTCATCAGCAGACGCGCGGCGCGCACGATCAGGTTATCCTCATGCGCTACGCCTTCCACCGGCGTCAGCAGACAGATCTGCCCGTCCTGACGCAGCTCAATCGAGAGCGTGTCGCCATAATCGATAAACTGAAACAGCGTCTGCAGGGTGTGATACCCGTCAGCACGTTGGCCGGTGATATATAAAAACAGGTTAAGTTTTGCCGGAGAGGGCCAGTGGGTCATCATTTAACGATCCAGTTGTCCATTTTCAGCTTGATGCGCTGGCTACCCTGCGTCAGCTCCATATTCGACGGCAGCGACGGTTTACTGTTGCTGTCATAGGCGCTGTACACCACCTTCCAGGTTTTACCGTTCTGCGTGTAGTTCACCTGGCTCAGACGGTACTGATCGTCCAGGGTGTAGTCGGTGGCGTCACCCGGCAGGCCCAGGATCCACTGGCGCAGGCTGTTCAGCGGGATAGGCATTCCGGTCAGTTTGCCAATCATCTCTTCCGCGTCGGTGGCGGTGTAGTGCTGGCCTTTGTTATCCGTGATCTGCGCTTCACCCGGCTTAGCGTTAAGCTCCAGCTCGGTACTGCCCAACGGGTTCAGCAGCAGCAGGCGGTAGTTATCTTGCCCCGTTTGCTGCCAGAAGAAGCGGGCATAAACCTTTTGTTCGTCAGAGAGATAAGCAAACGCGCCGCGGGTCTGGTACTGACTTAAATTACGTACGTCCTGCTGGTGCTGACGCCACTGTGGTGAGTCAGGGCTTTTGCCCGGGCCTTTTGGTTGAGTGACAGAACATGCGGTCAGAACCAGTGCTGCCAGCGGCAGCAGGCGAATCAGTCGGGTCATAATGAGGACAAATCCTTGAGATACGTTGCAGTTATAACTGTTAATGCTAGCGTTGAAGGGTGTCACCGTCTACGTTCAAATTATCTCAAAGCGTTGAGTAACCTATTACTCCGAAAGGGGGCAGTCTCTTTTATTGATCTCGCGCATCCTGTATGATGCGTCTTGCTAACCTTATTAACGCTGGTACTACTCCCGCTCAACATGACCCTATTAGCACTCGGCATCAACCACAAAACCGCCCCGGTTTCGCTGCGAGAACGCGTCACGTTTTCGCCGGATACGCTCGACCTGGCGCTGGATAGCCTGCTTGCACAACCGATGGTGCAGGGCGGGGTGGTGCTCTCGACGTGCAACCGTACCGAGCTTTACTTAAGCGTGGAAGAGCAGGATAACCTGCATGAAGCGCTGATCCGCTGGTTATGCGACTACCACAATCTCAACGAAGACGAGCTGCGTAAGAGCCTGTACTGGCATCAGGATAACGATGCGGTGAGCCATCTTATGCGTGTCGCGAGTGGTCTGGATTCGCTGGTGCTGGGCGAGCCGCAAATTCTCGGTCAGGTAAAAAAAGCGTTTGCGGATTCGCAAAAAGGGCATCTGAAAGCCAGCGAGCTGGAGCGTATGTTCCAGAAGTCATTCTCCGTGGCGAAGCGTGTGCGAACCGAAACCGACATTGGTGCCAGTGCGGTTTCTGTTGCGTTCGCGGCCTGTACCCTTGCACGTCAAATCTTCGAATCCCTGTCGACCGTCACCGTGATGCTGGTCGGCGCGGGCGAAACCATTGATCTTGTGGCGCGCCATCTGCGCGAGCATAAAGTGAAAAAGATGGTTATCGCTAACCGCACCCGCGAGCGTGCACAGGTGCTGGCAGACGAAGTCGGGGCCGAGGTGATTGCGCTGAGCGAGATCGACGAACGTCTGAAAGAGGCGGACATCATCATTAGCTCGACGGCCAGCCCGCTGCCGATTATCGGTAAAGGGATGGTAGAGCGCGCGCTGAAATCCCGTCGTAATCAGCCAATGCTGCTGGTGGATATCGCCGTTCCGCGTGATGTCGAACCGGAGGTTGGCAAACTGGCCAACGCCTATCTCTACAGCGTGGATGACCTGCAAAGCATCATTTCGCACAACCTTGCCCAGCGTAAAGCGGCAGCGGTGCAGGCGGAAACCATTGTCGAGCAGGAAGCCAGTGAATTTATGGCCTGGCTGCGCGCGCAAAGCGTCAGCGAGACCATCCGCGAATACCGCGGTCAGGCGGAGCAGGTGCGTGATGACCTGACTGCCAAAGCGTTAGCAGCTCTGGAACAGGGCGGCGACGCACACGCTATTATGCAGGATCTGGCCTGGAAACTGACCAATCGCTTGATCCATGCACCAACCAAATCACTTCAGCAGGCTGCCCGTGACGGGGACGATGAACGCCTGACTATTCTGCGCAACAGCCTCGGGCTGGAATAGCGCCCTATACCCATTTTCTATTACAAGGTGCACTTACGCCTATGAAGCCTTCTATCGTCGCTAAACTGGAAGCTCTGCACGAGCGCCATGAAGAAGTCCAGGCGCTGCTCGGCGATGCCGGGACCATTGCGGACCAGGAACGTTTTCGCGCACTGTCGCGTGAATATGCGCAGTTAAGTGATGTTTCAAAATGCTTTACCGACTGGCAACAGGTTCAGGAAGATATCGAAACCGCGCAGATGATGCTCGACGATCCTGAAATGCGCGAAATGGCGCAGGAAGAGCTGCAGGATGCCAAAGCGCGCTCAGAAGAGATGGAGCAACAGCTGCAGGTGCTTCTGCTGCCGAAAGATCCAGACGACGAGCGTAACGCGTTTGTGGAAGTCCGCGCCGGAACGGGCGGTGATGAGGCGGCACTGTTCGCCGGAGACCTGTTCCGCATGTACAGCCGTTACGCCGAATCGCGTCGCTGGCGCGTGGAGATCATGAGCGCCAACGAAGGCGAGCACGGCGGTTTTAAAGAGGTGATCGCCAAAATCAGCGGTGACGGCGTGTATGGCCGTCTCAAGTTTGAGTCCGGCGGCCATCGCGTGCAGCGTGTACCGGCGACCGAGTCGCAGGGCCGTATTCACACTTCAGCCTGCACGGTTGCGGTGATGCCAGAGCTGCCGGAAGCGGAACTGCCGGACATTAACCCGGCCGATCTGCGTATTGATACCTTCCGTTCTTCCGGGGCGGGTGGTCAGCACGTTAACACCACCGACTCCGCCATCCGTATTACCCACCTGCCAACCGGCATTGTGGTGGAGTGTCAGGACGAACGTTCTCAGCACAAAAACAAAGCGAAAGCGCTGTCCGTGCTGGGTGCGCGTATTCACGCGGCGGAAATGGCAAAACGGCAGCAGGCGGAAGCGTCAACCCGTCGTAACCTGCTGGGCAGCGGCGATCGTAGCGACCGTAACCGTACCTACAACTTCCCGCAGGGCCGCGTGACCGACCACCGCATCAACCTGACGTTATACCGTCTGGATGAGGTGATGGAAGGCAAGCTCGATATGCTGATTGAGCCTATCGTGCAGGAATACCAGGCCGACCAGCTGGCGGCATTGTCCGAGCAGGAATAATGGATTTTCAGAGCTGGTTACGCCAGGCCACCGGCGCGCTCTCTGACAGTGAAAGCCCGAAGCGCGACGCCGAAATTTTGCTGGGATATGTGACGGGAAAAGCCCGCACGTATCTGCTGGCCTTCGGTGAAACTGAACTGACCGTAGAGCAGGAAGCGCAGCTGGCCGCGCTGCTTGCCCGCCGTAAAACCGGCGAGCCGGTGGCACATCTGGTCGGGGAGCGCGAGTTCTGGTCGTTACCCTTGTTCGTCTCAGCGGCGACGCTGATCCCGCGTCCCGACACCGAATGTCTGGTGGAGCAGGCGCTGGCACGGTTACCCGCAGTGGCCAGCCGCATTCTCGATCTCGGAACGGGCACTGGCGCAATCGCGCTGGCGCTCGCCACCGAGCGGCCCGATTGCGCGGTAACGGCGGTCGATGTGATGCCCGACGCGGTGGCGCTGGCGCAGCGTAACGCTGAGCGACTGGGCGTGACTAATGTGACTGTGCAGCAAAGCAGCTGGTTCAGTGCGCTGGAGAAGCAGACGTTCGCGATGATTGTCAGTAATCCGCCCTATATTGACGAACACGACCCGCACCTGGCGCAGGGGGATGTTCGCTTTGAACCGCTGACGGCGCTGGTCGCAGGTAATGCAGGGCTGGCCGATCTGGAACACATTGTGACAACGTCACGACAACATCTCCTGCCCGGCGGCTGGCTGCTGGTGGAGCATGGCTGGACGCAGGGGGAGGCGGTGCGTGGGCTCTTCAGGCAGACGGGTTATGCTGCTGTCGAGACCTGCCGCGACTACGGCGGTAACGAGCGTCTGACGCTGGGGCAGTGGCAGTGGCAGTGAAAACAGGTTATCTGCCATTTACTGATAAAGGCGCATGGCTGACTGAAAAGCTGTTTGGCGTTATCATCTATACCCAAAATAATTCGAGTTGCATGAAGGCGGCAAGAGAGCGAGTCCTCAGGAGCATAGTTAACTATGTGACTGAGGTGAGCGAGCGCAGCCAACGCGCATGCAGCTTGAAGTATGATGGGTATATATCGTTTTGGGTTTTATCGCGCCTGGACGTCGTCGTCCGCGCAGCCAGCAGGTCGGGTTTATCGCCTTTCTGCTGGGTCTGGTGGTGCTGTACATCATCATTAAACTCGCCACCACTAGAATACCGTTACTGGGGTAAGTCATGAGGTCCTTAGCCGATTTCGAATTTAATAAAGTGCCGCTCTGCGATGGCATGATCCTGATTTCGGAGATGATTCGCGACGATTTTACGTCGCAGTATGTCTACGATGAGCTGGAGAGTCTGGTCAGCCTGGCGCGCGAAGAGATCAATCAGGCGCGTCCGCAGGACTGGCAACTGGAAAAGCTGCTGGAGCTTTTCTACGGCGAGTGGGGTTTCTGCGACACGCGTGGCGTGTATCGCCTGTCTGACGCATTATGGCTGGACCAGGTCTTAAAAAATCGTCAGGGCAGCGCCGTTGCGCTGGGCTCTATTTTGCTGTGGATCGCGCACCGTCTGGATATTCCACTGGTGCCGGTCATTTTCCCGACGCAGATGATCCTGCGTGCCGAGTGGCTGGACGGGGAGATGTGGTTAATCAATCCGTTTAACGGCGATACGCTGGATGAACATACGCTGGATGTCTGGCTGAAAGGTAATATCAGCCCGGTGGCCGAGCTCTTTAACGAAGATCTCGACGAAGCCGATAACGCCGAAGTGATCCGCAAGCTGCTGGATACGCTGAAATCTGCACTGATGGAAGAGCGGCAGATGGAGCTGGCCTTGCGCGCCAGCGAAGTGCTGCTGCAGTTTAATCCGGAAGACCCGTACGAAATTCGCGACCGCGGGCTGATTTATGCCCAGCTCGACTGCGAGCATGTGGCGCTGAACGATTTAAGCTATTTCGTCGAGCAATGCCCGGAAGACCCGATCAGCGAAATGATTCGCGCGCAGATCAACGCGATCTCGCACAAACAAATTACACTGCATTAATCTTAATTCCGATTCACACCTGAATAAGGCGATCCTATGAAACAAAAAGTGGTTAGCATTGGTGATATCAACGTGGCAAACGACCTGCCGTTCGTGCTGTTTGGCGGTATGAACGTGCTGGAATCCCGCGATCTCGCCATGCGTATCTGCGAGCACTACGTGACCGTGACCCAGAAGCTGGGCATCCCGTACGTGTTTAAAGCCTCTTTTGACAAAGCCAACCGCTCTTCCATTCACTCCTACCGTGGCCCGGGCCTGGAAGAGGGGATGAAAATTTTCCAGGAACTGAAGCAGACCTTTGGCGTGAAAGTGATCACCGACGTTCACGAGGCGTCTCAGGCGCAGCCTGTGGCTGACGTGGTTGACGTTATTCAGCTGCCAGCGTTCCTGGCTCGTCAGACTGACCTGGTGGAAGCGATGGCCAAAACCGGTGCGGTCATCAACGTGAAGAAGCCGCAGTTCGTGAGCCCAGGCCAGATGGGGAACATCGTCGATAAGTTTATCGAAGGCGGTAACGATAAGGTGATCCTGTGCGACCGTGGTTCCAACTTCGGTTACGACAATCTGGTTGTGGATATGCTGGGCTTCACCGTGATGAAAAACGTCTCTAACCAGTCTCCGGTGATCTTTGACGTGACCCACTCTCTGCAGTGCCGCGACCCGTTTGGCGCCGCGTCTGGCGGCCGTCGTGCGCAGGTGACCGAACTGGCGCGCGCCGGTATGGCGACCGGCCTGGCGGGTCTGTTCATTGAAGCGCACCCGGATCCGGCGAATGCAAAATGCGACGGTCCATCCGCGCTGCCGCTGGACAAACTGGAGCCGTTCCTGAAACAGATCAAAGCGATTGACGATCTGGTGAAGAGCTTCGACGAGCTGGATACCAGCAATTAATAAAAAAAACCCGCTTCGGCGGGTTTTTTTTCTCCCTCTCCCCGTGGGAGAGGGTTAGGGTGAGGGCATCAGCCCGCACCAGATAAAACTACGCAAATATCGTCATCAGATACGCCACAAACAGCGCCATATGCGCCGCGCCGTTGAGTACATTGGTGCGCCCGGTTGAGAACGAAATCTGACACAGCAGCAGTGACGCCATCATCACAATCATCTCCGGCGCGCCCAGCGCAAACTGCAGCTCGTTACCGGTCATAAAGGCAATCAGCGTCACCACCGGAACGGTAAGCGAAATGGTCGCCAGTACCGAGCCGAAGAACAGGTTCATGGCGCGCTGTACCTGATTGTTCAGCACTGCTTTCAGCGCGCCCAGCCCTTCCGGCGAGAGGATCAGCAGCGCCACCAGGAAGCCGGTAAAGGCCACCGGGGCATTCATCTCGGTTAACAGTGTCTCCAGCGGGTTGGCGTTCATCTTGGTGACGGCGATAACCGCAATCAGATGTACGATCAGCCAAACCGTGTGCCACGCGCTGCTGTGCGCAGACGGTTTGCCATGGTGCGGGTCATCGTCGTCGCTGTCGTCTTCATGCTCGTACACAAACAGACTCTGGTGCGTTTTGGTCTGAATCAACAGGAACACGCCGTACATGGCGGCTGAAATCAATGCGACCAGCAGCGCCTGACCGGTAGAGAAGTTTGCTCCCGGCAACGCCATCGGGAAGACCAGCACGATAATCGCCAGCGGGAACAGGGCGATCAAATACTGTTTAATGCCAAACAGGTTCATATACTGGGTGGCGAACTTACGGCCGCCCAGCAACAGTGAAAAGCCCACCAGACCGCCGGTCACAATCATAATGATGGAATAGAGCGTATCGCGCATCAGGGTTGGCGCGGCATCACCGGTCGCCATCAGCGCGGAAATGAGGCTGACCTCAAGAATCACAACGGAAAGGCTGAGAATTAACGATCCATACGGCTCGCCCAGACGGTGGGCCAGGACATCGGCATGGCGAACCACGCTAAAGGCACTGGTTAAAATCCCTACCAGCGCAAGAATATTGATACCAACCACCACTGGCAGTGACTGACTGCTTCCCCAGAAGAGCAGCACAGCCAGTGCCAGAACCGGGAAAATGAGCGACGTCTCCTTGTGGCGGGTTTTTACCGCCTCGTGTGCTGCTGTCATGTGCTTCTCCATAAATGCAGGTGCTTGTAATTATAGATAGAATTTTGAGGTCATTAAATTAACAGATCTCTGTTAAATACCCTTTATCTTTTACTTAATTTTACCCTAATCCTGTTTTAAGTCTCCTGATATCCATAATGTCATATTTTTGATTAATACATATTAAATAACATGTAATTAACTTCATTAATTCTTCAAAATCGATCCGCGACTGGCAGCTTGCAGCATCGTCGTCCACACTTATCTTTTTAAGCAAAAGAGAGGTTAGTGATGCCATATAAAACGAAACGCGATTTACCCGATAACGTGCAAAACGTACTGCCCGCACATGCGCAGGATATCTATAAAGAGGCGTTTAACAGCGCCTGGGATCAATACAAAGATAAAGACGATCGTCGGGACGATGCCAGCCGGGAAGAGACGGCGCATAAAGTGGCCTGGGCGGCAGTAAAACATGACTACGAGAAAGGAGACGATGATAAATGGCATAAAAAGAAATAGCCGTAAAATAATAAGCTGCCTTCATTTTGACTTTTCAGGCGGTTGAACTGCCGTTGTATTGCAACTGGCCCGCGAATTGCTTATCGTTATTCAACTGCTGGCAAAATGACCAGTAGATAATGCCGGGAAGGTGAATTACAGATGTCGCAAGGAAGCATGCAGTGGCGGAGGTGTAAAGTGTTAACGCGTGATTTCTTAATGAAGGCAGATTGTAAGACGGCATTTGGTGCTATTGAGGAATCGCTTCTCTGGTCAGCTGAACAACGTGCGGCGTCGCTCGCTGCCACGCTTGCCTGCCGCCCGGATGATGGCCCGGTATGGATTTTTGGCTACGGTTCGCTGATGTGGAACCCGGCTCTGGAATTTGTCGAATCGGCGACAGGTACGCTCCCGGGGTGGCATCGCGCATTTTGTCTGCGATTAACCGCCGGACGCGGAAGTGCCTGTCAGCCGGGACGTATGCTTGCACTGAAAGAGGGCGGACGCACCACGGGGGTGGCGTATCGCCTGCCGGATGCCACCCTCGAAGAGGAGCTGACGCTGCTCTGGAAGCGCGAGATGATCACCGGCTGCTATATGCCAAGCTGGTGCAAGCTGGAACTTGATGACGGACGCACCGTCAACGCGCTGGTGTTTATTATGGATCCGCGCCATCCCCTGTATGAAGCGGATACCCGCACGCAGGTGATCGCGCCGTTGATTGCGGCGGCCAGTGGACCGCTCGGCACAAACGCGCAGTATCTGTTTTCACTTGATCAGGAACTGACGCGCCTCGGCATGCAGGACGAGTGTCTGAATGAGCTGGTAGCGAAGGTGAAAGCACTGCTGGAAGGAAATCCGCTGAATAACCCGCTGCGTCCGGGTTTTGCCTGATAATACGCCCGGCTGCGAGAGTGCAGACCGGGCGTCTGTTTTTAAGCGGCCACGTAGCTGACTGAGTGTTCGAGTGACTGACTATGGCTGTCAATCAGGACATCCCATGTGCCGGTATAAGGGACGGTTAGCCACGCCTTATCATCCTGCACGGTCAGGATATCTGCCTGCGATTGTTTTTGTGCCTTCGCACTCATCAAATGAATACGGCAGCGCTCTGAACAACGCACCACTACCGTATCCCCGCCAAACAGTTTCAAACTTGTTTTTACCAGTGCCATTTATTTACCCCGTAGTCTTAAACAACGCTCTCCCTGCTGCCATTTCCGAGCGTGATGTTGTTCACAATTCACTCATGGCATAACACCAAAGGGGGAGCGTCGGGATGCTGATTTTGATCAAAAAATGGCATAACGTTTAAACAAAAATGACAAAATACCTGAAAGCATTCAGCTGGCGCGCATTTACACGGTGAAGGCGCGCCAGAAGAAAATTAAATGCGGAAATGTCCGGCAGTTTCAGCAAGGTCGCCCGCCTGGCTCTGCAGGGCGCTGGCGGCTGCGGCGGATTGCACCACCAGTTCAGCGTTCTGCTGCACCATTCTGTCGAGGTGCGTGACAGCATGGTTGATCTCATGGATGCCTTTCATCTGCTCGCTGGTGGCGATGGAAATTTCACGCATGATACCCGAGACACTGCCGATGCTGGCGCGGATCTCATCCATGCTTTCCCCGGCCAGGTGTACATAGCGGGAGCCGGTTGCCACGCTGTCGGTGGTGGAGTCGATAAGCGATTTGATCTCCTTCGCCGCCTGGGCGCTGCGGCTCGCCAGGTTACGCACTTCGCCTGCCACCACGGCAAATCCGCGGCCCTGCTCACCGGCGCGCGCTGCTTCCACCGAGGCGTTCAGCGCCAGGATATTGGTCTGGAAGGCGATGCCGTCAATCACGCTGGTGATATCGCCAATTTTTGCCGAAGCCACTTCAATGGATTGCATGGTGCTGATGGCCTGAGAGACGACCTCACCGCCGCGTGAGGCCGCAGCGGAGGCTTTACTGGCCTGTTCATTCGCTTCTGCCGCGGACTCATTTGACTGAGTCACCGACGCGGTGATCTGCTCTACGGCGCTGGCGGTTTCACGCAGGCTGGAGGCTGCCTGCTCGGTACGCCCGGAGAGGTCCTGGTTGCCAGCCGCAATCTCCTGGGCGGCATTTTTCACCGAGGCGCTGGCGTCACGCAGCTGGATCATCACCACCGAGAGCTTATCGCTAAAGGCGTTAAACGCCTGGGCGATTTGCGCCACTTCGTCGTTACCGCTCTCCGGCAGGCGCTGGGAGAGATCGTTGGTACCGTTGGCGATGTTATGCATCGCGTCGCGGATATCGGACAACCGCTTGAGCAGGCGGGCAATAAGAATGTGGACAAGCGCGCCGCTCAGCAGGGCGAGGATCACCAGCGAGAGCGCCGAGGCTTTCAGCAGCGAGCGCATGCCGGAGGTGGCGTCGTTATTGTCGAGCGCGACCACCAGCATCCAGTTTGTTCCCGGAACGGCCGTGGCCACGAGGGTTTTATCACCGCCGTCAAATGTGCCATCAACCGGTTCACCGCTTTTCAGAGTCGCTAAATCGGTGCCGGTAATGGTTTCTGCAAACGGTTTTAACGTCAGGGCCGGATCGTTGGCGGCGATAACGCTGCCGTCACTGTTCAGAAGTAACCCGCTGCTGGCCGGGGTCGGGTGAATGCCGCGCACGTTAGCCACCACGCTATCCATGGCCACGTCGCCCGCCACCACCGCTTTCAGGGTCCCGTTTTCTTTTACCGGTACCGCAAAAGTTACCACCAGTTTTCCGGTTCCGGCGTCCACGTAAGGCGCGGTCACCACCGGTCCGTCCTGGC
Source organism: Enterobacter sp. 03-F-07-AD-ECC (assembly GCF_047530935.1). Lineage (NCBI taxonomy): Bacteria > Pseudomonadati > Pseudomonadota > Gammaproteobacteria > Enterobacterales > Enterobacteriaceae > Enterobacter > Enterobacter sp. 03-F-07-AD-ECC. The sequence continues at coordinate 249,937 of NZ_JBLKBZ010000005.1, forward strand.
TGACCACCTGCTGATACCAGGGGCGAATGGTCGGGTCATAATCCGCAGGCACGCCCGCAGGCTCAGAGAATTTCGCCGTTTTAGTGGCATAGCCCACATAGACGTTGGTGAAGCCTCCCGCCTGGGCGAGTTGTTTAAAGACCGGTACCGGGTCGTCACTCAGCGCCACGCTCTGGGCGGAGGTAATGACCGTCATTTTGCTTTTCACCCAGTCGGCAATCGCCATGTTATGGCTGGCGCTGGTGCTGGTCAGAATGTCACGCTGCGACTGCTGATTATCCTGGCGCGTGACCTGGAAATTAATGACGGTATTGAGAAGAAGGGCGACGACCAGGCAGCCTGTCGTCGCGGCAATGATGCGAGCACGAATCGATCTGAACATAAGTGAAATACCTGCTGTGTTGTTTCCATGCCTATCGGCAACCCCGCAGGTAAACTTGATGCTGAAACCGCGTCCATAAGAAAATAATATTTTTACGGGTTTATTATTAAAAAGTTAATACTTTATCGGCGGCTAACGTCCACTCGGCCAGCTCGACAAGTGTGCCAATTTCCACGCCGTCAATCAGCGGCAGCCCGGTGATACCGCGCCCGTCGGTGCAGGTTTTGCAAAGCTTAACCGGCACGTTTTGCGCCGTCAGGATCTCCAGCATCTGCTGAATGTTGTAGCCCTCTGCCGGTTTTTGGCCTTTCAGGCCAGCGGTGACTGCGTCGGACATCAAAAAGATCCGCAGATCCAGCTCGCTCGCGTTATCGCGCAATGCTATGGCCAGACGCAGGCTATTAAAAAGGGATTCGCTGCCGTAGGCCGCCCCGTTGGCGACGATCACAATCTTCTGCATGTTAACTCCTGTTTATATTAAGGCACGAATATTGCTTGATTCTCCCAGGTAGGGTTATCCGGGAGAGTAAGCATGACATTAATGGCTGGCAATTCGTCGGGTGCAACCGAATGGCTCCAGCGCGCAAAAGCGTTGCGCCAGGAGCAGCTCAGCAAGCTGTCACAGCTGGGCGTACTGGTGAATGGCATTAGCCAACTGGTGCATATGCTACAGTGCGAGCGCGGTGCATCAAACGTCTGGCTCTGCTCACAGGGTAAGCTTTATGCCCCCGAATGCAAAGCCAGCCGGGCGCTGGTGGATGAAAATCTCACCATACTGTATGGCATTCTGGATAGACACTCCCCAGTGCCGGGCAGCGCCGTGTGTGAGCGCATCGCCGCTGCGTTGCAGAGCCTTGAATCACTCCCCGCCCTGCGAGAAGGGGTGAATCAACAAACCGTTACCGCCCCGCAGGCGATGGAACATTACTGTCGCATGCTTCGCCATCTGCTCAGTATCGTGCCGCAGCTCAACGACAGCATTGACGATCCGCAACTGGCGGGGCGTTTTGTTGCCCTCTACAGCCTGATGCAGGGCAAAGAGCTGGCGGGACAAGAGCGGGCGCTGGGGGCCATTGGCTTCACGCAGGGTTTTTTTGATGATGTCACCCGCCAGAGGCTGGTGGATCGCATTGACGGGCAGCAGGCCTGTTTTGAGATCTTTTTAAGCCACAGCCCGGCGGATGTGCAGAGCACCTTTTCCCGGGACTGCCAGCCCGACCGCGAGACGGAGCAACTCCGGCGTGTGGCCTGTACCCGCCAGCCTGCTGCGGATAATGGCGACACGGCGCTGAACTGGTTCGCCCTGCAAACGTCGCGTCTTGAGCACCTGCGCACCCTGGAGGAGATGGTTATCGCCGACCTGATGCTGGCGGTTGATGAGCGTATCCATCATGACCCTCAACATCCGGTAAGTGCCGATGAGAATGACGATCCGCTCGCGCTTTATCCGGACAAACCTTTGCTGCCGCTGGTTCGCCAGCAGGCTCGTGAAATAGAACAGCTTTCCCGCCAGCTCGCGACGCTGCGCGATACGCTGGAAGAGCGCAAGACCATTGATAAAGCCAAAAGCGTGCTGATGACCCACCACAACATGAGTGAGGAACAGGCGTGGACGGCGCTGCGCAAAATGGCGATGGACAAGAACCAGCGCATGGTGGATATCGCCCGCGCGCTGCTTACCGTGAAGCGATTGTGGCAGCTAACCCCTAAGGAGTAGCTGCACAATCAGTGGGCACGTTGTGCCTGATTGAGGTGCGTTTTTGCAGAGCCAGTGGGGCAAAAGCCATAAAAACAAGGCATTAAAACCTGGCATTCGCTTTGCATTATTTCAGTAACCAATTTTGACGGTGCGCCAACGGCGGTGCATCAGTCTTCGGGATAAAGGCGTCCAGCGGTGCTTCGGCACTGTCGGGCGCTTTTTTTTGTCTTTTTTTCAGGAGTGGTCATGGCGGATTTGTCGAGACGGCGTTTTTTGCAGGCCAGCGTGTTGGCGAGCAGTGCAATGTTGTTACCGGGTGTCATGCAGGCCGCGTGGGCGGCAGGCTCGGATAAACCCGAGCAGGAGACGGTGCGCATCGGGTTTATCCCGCTGACCGACTGCGCTCCGGTGGTCATCGCGGCGCTGAAAGGGTTCGATAAAAAGCATGGCATTACCATCGTGCCCACCAAAGAGGCGAGCTGGGCGGCCGTGCGCGACAAGTTAGTCGCGGGGGAGCTGGACGCGGCGCACATTCTTTACGGTCTGCTGTACGGACTAGAACTGGGGATCGCCGGTAAGCCACAGCAGATGGCGAATCTGATGACCCTCAACCAGAACGGCCAGGCGATTACGCTCTCTGCCGATCTGGCAGAGAAGGGCGTTCGCGATCTCGACGGGCTGAAGAAACTGATTGGTCAGCAGGCACCGGGCACGTACACCTTCGCGCATACCTTCCCGACGGGCACGCACGCCATGTGGCTCTACTACTGGCTGGCCAGTGCGGGCATTAACCCGTTTGACGATGTTCGCACCGTGGTGGTACCGCCGCCGCAGATGGTGATGAACATGCGCATTGGCAATATGGTCGGCTTTTGCGTCGGCGAGCCGTGGAATGCCCGGGCCATTAACGATCGCATCGGTTTTACCGCTGCAACGTCGCAGTCTATCTGGGCTGACCACCCGGAAAAAATCCTCGGTACCCGTCGCGACTGGGTGGAGAAAAATCCGCACACCGCGCGGGCGCTGGTGAGCGCAGTACTGGAAGCCGCGCGCTGGATCGACGCTTCACCGGAAAACAAACGTGAAACGGCGCAGATCCTCTCGCGTCGCGCATGGCTGAACACCAAAGAGCAGTACCTCACCGGACGGATGCTGGGTGAGTACGACAACGGGGTGGGCACGCGCTGGCAGGACGCGCATCCGATTCGTTTCTTCAACGAGGGGGCTGTGAGCTACCCGTATCTCTCCGACGGCATGTGGTTCTTAACCCAGTTCCGCCGCTGGGGCTTGCTTAAATCTGCACCGGACTATGTCGAAATTGCCCGGCGTATCAACCAGACGGCGGTCTGGCAGGATGCCGCCACCGCGGTGGGGGGCATTACCACACCGACTTCACCACTACGCAGTAGCCCCCTGATGGACGGCACCGTCTGGAACGGTACCGATCCTGAAGGCTATGCCAACCGCTTCGCTATTCACCGTAAAGGGGCCTGATTATGCAGCATCTGCACAGCACGAAAGCAAAACACGAGACGCCGGTGAGTGGCGAGGTGATTACCCTGCCACCGGTTCAGGTTCGCCGTCGTCCTCCGGCGATTGCCCGCCGGATTAACAACGTGCTCCAGCGTATCATTCCGGCGCTGCTGGGGCTGGGGCTGCTGGTGGTGCTCTGGCAACTGGCGGCAATCAACAGCAAAGGCTTTCCGACGCCGCTGAGCACGCTGGATTCTGCCATCACCCTGTTCGCCGATCCGTTTTATCGCGACGGGCCAAACGACATGGGGATCGGCTGGAACGTGCTTGCCTCCCTGCAGCGCGTGGCGGTGGGCTTTGGCCTGGCCGCGTTAGTCGGTATCCCGCTCGGTTTTCTGATTGGCCGTTTCACCTTTTTCTCACGCATGTTCAGCCCGCTGATTGCGCTGCTGCGCCCGGTCAGCCCATTGGCCTGGCTGCCTATCGGCCTGCTGCTGTTCCAGAAAGCAGAGCCTGCTTCCAGCTGGACCATTTTTATCTGTTCGATCTGGCCAATGGTGATTAACACCGCCGAAGGGGTACGCCGTATTCCGCAGGATTACCTCAATGTCGCCCGCGTGTTGCAGCTTTCTGAGTGGACCATTCTGCGTCGGATCCTCTTCCCGGCGGTGCTGCCTGCGGTGTTGACCGGGGTACGTCTTTCCATCGGTATCGCCTGGCTGGTGATTGTCGCCGCCGAAATGCTGACAGGCGGCTTAGGGATCGGTTTCTGGATCTGGAATGAGTGGAACAACCTCAACGTCGAAAACATTCTCATCGCAATCGTCATCATTGGCGTGGTCGGGTTACTGCTGGAGCAGGGGCTGATGCTGATCGCCCGTCGCTTTAGCTGGCAGGAAAAATAAGGAGCGAATATGAAACCAATCATTCAGGTCCAGGCCGTAAGCCAGCGTTTTTCTACCGCCAGCGGAGAATTTCTGGCGCTGCAGAACGTCTCGTTTGATATCCACGAAGGGGAAACCGTGAGCCTGATTGGCCACTCCGGCTGCGGCAAATCAACGCTGCTGAACTTGATCGCCGGGATCACCCTGCCGACGGAAGGGGGACTGATTTGTGACAACCGTGAAATTGCGGGTCCGGGACCGGAGCGTGCGGTGGTCTTTCAGAACCACTCCCTGCTGCCGTGGCTGACCTGTTTCGACAACGTTGCGCTGGCGGTCGATCAGGTGTTCCGCCACACCATGAGCAAGGCGGAGCGTCGTGAGTGGATTGAACACAACCTCGATCGCGTGCAGATGGGGCACGCCCTGCATAAACGCCCGGGGGAGATCTCAGGCGGTATGAAGCAGCGCGTGGGCATTGCCCGTGCGCTGGCGATGAAGCCGAAAGTGTTGCTGATGGATGAACCGTTTGGCGCGCTGGATGCCCTGACGCGTGCCCATCTGCAGGACTCCGTGATGCAAATCCAGCAGGCGCTCAACACCACCATTGTGCTCATCACCCACGACGTGGACGAAGCGGTGCTGCTCTCTGACCGCGTGCTGATGATGACCAACGGCCCGGCGGCGACCGTCGGCGAAATCCTGGAGGTTGACCTGCCGCGTCCGCGTAACCGGGTGCAGCTGGCGGACGACAGCCGCTACCACCACATGCGCCAGCAGATCCTCCATTTCCTCTATGAAAAACAGCCCAAAGCGGCGTAGTGGGGGCACCACGATGCGACTGGTCATTATCGGCAATGGAATGGCAGCAACACGGCTGATTGCCTCGCTGACCGGGCGTGCGCCTGGCCGCTTCGCGATCACCGTGTTGGGTGAGGAGCCTGAGCATGCGTACAACCGCATCCAGCTTTCGCCGGTGTTGGGTGGGGAAAAACGTCCGGAACAGATCCGCCTGCAGGACGATGACTGGTACCGCGAGCGCGGCGTCACGGTGCTCAGGGGGCAAAAGGTGCTAGCCGTGGACGTGGCGAAACGGGAAATCCGTACCGCGCAGACCACGCTGGCGTGGGATGAACTGGTCTTCGCCACCGGGTCGATACCGTTCGTGCCGCCGATCCCCGGGGGCGATGCGCCACACGTCTTTACCTTCCGCCGCCTTGAGGATACGCGAGCCATTGCGCAGATCCCGGGGCCAGCGGTGGTGTTGGGCGGTGGCGTGCTGGGCGTTGAGACGGCAGCGGCGCTGGCACAAACTTGTGACAATGTCACGCTGGTGCATCGCGGACCGTGGTTGATGGAACAACAGCTGGATCGGCAGGCGGGGCTGCTGCTGGAGGCTGCGCTGGCGGAGCGCGGCGTGCGCTGCGAGCTGTCGTCCGGGATCGCGGCAATCGCGCCGGATTCAGTGACGCTACACAACGGACGCCAGGTTAGCGCCGCGCGCGTGGTGCTGGCCACTGGCGTACAGCCCAACATCGCCCTTGCAAGCGCCAGCGGTATTCGCTGCGCCCGTGGCATTGTGGTCGACCAGCAGATGAAGACCTCCGTCCCGGCTATTAGCGCCATTGGGGAGTGCTGCGAAATCGACGGTCAGACGTTTGGCCTGGTTGCCCCCTGCCTGGCACAGGCGGACATTCTGGCCGCCCGGCTGGCAGGGCACGCCCCTGTGCCTTTTGCCCATACCGACAGCGGGATGCGCCTGAAGGTCACCGGTGTGGAGCTCTTCAGCGCTTGGCGCGTAACGGCGCAACCGGAGGATACGGTCTGGGACGCGTGGGATCCGCTGACCCGTCACTACCGTCGCTTACTGATTCATCGCGGTGCGCTGGCTGGCGTACTGCTGATGGGAGATTGCCGCAGCGCGGCAACATTTACCGATTTACTGGCAACGGCTGCGCCCGCACACGTGGACTGGCTGTTCGATCGATTCACTACGACGCAACCGCAGGTTGCAGGACAGAACGCTATGACAAAACCTACTCTGGTGGTGGTTGGGCACGGTATGGTCGGCCACCATTTTCTTGAAGACTGCGTAAACCGCAATCTGCATCAGCAATACCAGATTGTCGTCTTTGGCGAAGAGCGTTATGCCGCTTACGACCGCGTCCATCTCTCAGAGTATTTTGGCGGCCGCAGCGCGGAGTCCCTCTCGCTGGTGGAGGGCGACTTCTTTGCCAGACACGGCATAGAGTTGCGTTTGTCGCAGCAAATTGTCGCCATCGATCGCGACGCGCACGTTGTGCGTACCGCCAGCGGTCACGAAACCCACTGGGACAAACTGGTGCTGGCGACCGGCTCATATCCGTTTGTGCCGCCGGTGCCGGGCAACACGCTGCCGGGCTGCTTTGTCTACCGTACGCTGGACGATCTCGATAACATTGCCGCGCATGCGAAGGGATCCCGACGCGGCGTAGTCATTGGCGGTGGCCTGCTCGGGCTGGAGGCGGCCAACGCCCTCAAACAGCTGGGGCTTGAAACCCACGTGGTGGAATTCGCCCCCAACCTGATGGCGGTACAGCTCGACAACGACGGCGCGGCGATGCTGCGTAAAAAAATAGAAGCGCTCGGCGTCGGGGTTCACACCAGCAAAGCCACCACTGAAATTGCGGCCACCGACGATGGACTGGTCCTGCGTTTTGCCGACGGTGAACAGCTGGACACCGATATGGTGGTCTTCTCTGCCGGGATCCGCCCGCAGGATGCGCTGGCGCGCAGCAGCGGCCTGGCAATCGGCGAGCGTGGCGGGATCTGCATTGATACCGCCTGCCAGACCTCAGATAAGGACATCTTCGCCATCGGGGAATGTGCGCTGTGGGAAGGTAAAATCTTCGGTCTGGTGGCGCCGGGTTATCAGATGGCACGTGTGGCGGCGGCCACGCTGGCGGGTGAGGAGAAATCCTTCACCGGCGCGGATATGAGCACCAAACTTAAGCTGCTGGGCGTGGACGTGGCCTCGTTTGGGGATGCCCATGGCCGTACGCCGGGGGCATTGAGCTACCAGTGGACCCACGGCCCGCAGCAAATCTATAAAAAAATTGTCGTCAGCCATGACAACAAAACCCTGCTCGGCGGCGTGCTGGTGGGGGATGCCAGCGAATACGCCACGCTGGTGCAGATGATGCTTAACGGAATCAGCCTGCCAAAAGAGCCTGAAACGCTCATCTTGTCAGCCTTCTCCGGTAGCGCGCCAAAAGCGCTGGGGGTGGCGGCGCTGCCGGACAGCGCGCAGATCTGCTCCTGTCATAACGTCAGCAAAGGCGATATCTGCCAGGCAGTGAGCGCCGGTGCGACGGAGATCGGTGCCATCAAGCAGTGCACCAAAGCGGCGACCGGCTGCGGTGGGTGCAGCGCGCTGGTGAAACAGGTGATGGAGTTCCAGCTGGCTGAGCAGGGCGTGGAGGTGAAAAAAGATATCTGTGAGCACTTCCCGTACTCACGTCAGGAGATATATCACCTGGTGCGCGTCAACCATATTCGTACCTTCGACCAGCTGATTAGCCGCTACGGCCAAGGGCACGGCTGTGAGATCTGTAAACCGCTGGTGGGGTCAGTGCTGGCCTCCTGCTGGAACGAATACCTGCTGAAACCGGCGCATCTGCCGTTGCAGGACACCAACGACCGCTACTTTGCCAATATTCAGAAGGACGGAACGTACTCTATCGTGCCGCGCATGCCCGCCGGGGAAGTAACGGCCGACGGACTAATTGCTATCGGGCAGATCGCAAAGCGCTACGGGCTGTACAGCAAGATCACCGGCGGCCAGCGTATTGACCTGTTTGGCGCCACGCTGGAGCAGCTGCCGGAGATCTGGCAGGCGCTGGTGGAGGCCGGATTTGAAACCGGGCATGCGTACGGTAAATCTCTGCGTACCGTGAAATCCTGCGTCGGGTCAACCTGGTGCCGCTATGGCGTGCAGGACTCCACTGGTCTTGCGGTCAAACTGGAGCACCGTTACAAGGGGCTGCGCGCGCCGCACAAAATCAAAATGGCGGTGTCCGGCTGTACCCGCGAGTGTGCCGAGGCGCAAAGCAAAGATGTCGGCGTGATCGCCACGGACAAGGGCTGGAATCTCTATCTGTGCGGCAACGGCGGCATGAAGCCGCGACACGCGGATCTCTTCGCCAGCGATCTGGATGAAGAGACGCTGATCCGTACCGTCGACCGTTTTCTGATGTTCTACATTCGCACGGCGGATCGCCTGCAGCGGACCAGCACCTGGATGGACAACCTTGAAGGCGGTCTCGACTATCTGCGGGAGGTGATCCTCGACGATAGCCTCGGTATTGCGCACGAGCTGGAGCAGGAGATGGCCCGTGTGGTGGAAACGTATCAGTGTGAATGGCAGACCACGCTTAACGATCCGAACCGTCTGGCGCTGTTCCGCACGGCGGTGAACGGTCCGGCGACGGAAGAGAGTAAACGCTGGCAGGAAATTTGCGGTCTGGATGAGATCCCGGAGCAGGCGGGGATCGGCGCCCGGCTGGGGCGTAAGCCGATCGCGCTGTTCCGTTTTGGCAAATCGGTCTATGCCCTTGACGATCAGGAGCCAGGCAGCGATGCGAACGTACTGTCACGCGGTATTCTTGGCGATGCGGCGGGTGAGCCGGTGGTCATCTCGCCGCTCTATAAACAGCGTATTCGCCTGCGCGACGGCTGCCAGGTGGATAACGGTGAGCCTGCGGTGCGCGCCTGGCCGGTGAAAATCGAAAACGGCAAGGTGTGGGTGGGGAACGACGCGTTGCTGGTGCGTGCGGAGGCATCATGAATGAAACCCGAACAACGTGCCCGTACTGCGGCGTCGGTTGCGGCGTGGTGGCCCGGGTTGAGGGCGACAAGGTCACGGTGCGCGGCGATAAACGCCATCCCGCCAGTTTTGGACGGCTGTGCGTCAAAGGCGCGGCGTTAGGTGAAACCACGGGCCTGCAGGGGCGGCTGCTGCACCCGGTGGTGGACGGGCTGGAGGTGGACTGGCCGCAGGCGTTAAGCGCGGCTGGCGAGCGGCTGCGGGCGATTATCGACACCTGGGGGCCGCAGGCGGTGGCGTTTTACGCCTCCGGCCAGCTACTCACCGAGGATTACTACGCTGCCAATAAGCTGATGAAAGGGTTTATCGGCGCGGCGAACATCGATACCAACTCGCGGCTCTGCATGTCGTCGGCGGTAGCAGGCTATAAGCGCGCATTTGGCGAAGATGTGGTGCCGTGCAGCTATGAGGACGTGGAGAACAGCGATCTGGTGGTGCTGGTGGGTTCAAACGCGGCATGGACGCATCCGGTGCTTTATCAGCGGCTGGTTCAGGCGCGGCAAAACAATCCGCAGATGAAAGTGGTGGTGATCGATCCGCGTAAAACCGCCACCTGTGATATCGCCGACCTGCATCTGGCACTCGCGCCCGGCAGTGACGCCGGGCTGTTTGTCGGTTTGCTCAATCTGATTCAGGGTACTGACGACTGGCCGATTGCCCGCGTGGCCGGGTTTTGTGGTCTTGATGCACAGGAGATTGCCACGTTTTACGACTGGTTCCTCACGGCGCCGCGTGCCATTACGCTCTACACCATGGGGATCAACCAGTCTTCCAGCGGCAGCGACAAGTGCAACGCCATCATTAACGTTCATCTTGCGAGCGGGAAATTTGCCCGTCAGGGCTGCGGGCCGTTTTCGCTGACCGGCCAGCCAAACGCGATGGGAGGACGGGAAGTGGGGGGACTCGCGAATCAGCTGGCGGCGCATATGAACTTCGAGCCGGACGATCTCTCGCGGGTGGCACGTTTCTGGGGAACCGAACGGCTGGCGCAAACGCCGGGCCTGATGGCCGTTGAGCTGTTTGACGCCATTGCCCGCGGTGATGTGAAGGCGGTATGGATCATGGGCACCAATCCGGCCGTCTCGCTGCCGGACAGTCACGCGGTATGTCAGGCGCTGGCGAACTGTCCGCTGGTCATTGTTTCTGAGGTGATGCAGGAGACTGACACCAGCCGCTACGCCCATATTCGTTTCCCGGCGCTGGGCTGGGGAGAGAAAAACGGCACGGTCACTAACTCCGAACGGCGGATCTCGCGCCAGCGCGCCTTTTTGGCTGCCCCGGGCCAGGCAAAACCGGACTGGTGGATAGTTGCCCAGGTGGCGAAACAGCTGGGCTATGGTGAGGCCTTTGCCTGGGAACATCCGCAGGAAATTTTTTGTGAACATGCGGCGCTGTCGGCATTTGAGAATGACGGGGCACGGGCGTTTAATCTGCATGCGCTGGCGGGGCTTACCCGTGAGGACTGGGATCAGCTTGAGCCTTATCAGTGGGCGGCGGGCGATTTTCCCCACCGGAATGTGGTGCCCGTTGACCCGCGTCCGCACGGCGCGGTGCCAGATGCGTTATATCCGTTGCTGCTGAATACCGGACGCATCCGCGATCAATGGCATACCATGACCCGTACGGGATATGTTCCCGGGCTGATGCAGCATATCTCTGAGCCCTGCGTTGAGATCTGCGCTGCAGATGCCGCGCGTTTCGCCCTTTGCGACGGGCAACTGGCACGGATCAGCTCTCCGCGTGGAGTGATGGTGGCAAAAGTACGTATCAACGATGGACAAAGGGAGGGTGAAGTATTCGCGCCCATGCACTGGAATGCGCAGTTTGCCCGTCAGGGAAAGGTCAATACGCTGGTGGAAGGGCGCTGCGATCCGCAGTCCGGCCAGCCGGAGAGTAAACAGACCGCCGTCAGGATCATGCCATGGCAGCCTGAATGGCAGGGAGAGCTGTATGCCCGTGTGCTGCCGGAACTGCCGCCTTCGGTACACTGGTGGCGCAAAGCATCACGCCTGACGGTGGCGGCTGACGAACCGTTGATGCCGTGGGTGAAAGAGTATGCTGAACAGCAGGGCTGGCAGCTACAACTTGCCCGGACAGATGCGCGCAGCAGCGTACTGGCATGGCATAACGGCGAGCTGATGCTCGGATTCTGGGAAGGGACTACGTTGCCAGCGCTGGCGCATGCGACTATTGAAGAGGCTTTTCGTCGGGCTCCAGAGACGCTTGCGGAGCGGCATGCGCTCCTGAACGGCGCGGGCGCGGGGGAGAGTGTCGATCCGGGACGCATTATCTGCAGCTGTTACTGCGTCGGGGAAAATGCGATACGGGAGGCGATTGTCGGCGGGTGCGATTCCGTTGCAGCGCTGGGGGCGAAACTACGGTGTGGCACCAACTGCGGTTCCTGCGTGCCGGAGCTGAAAGGGCTGTTTGGATAATGGTCTAAGAGTGTCGGGTAAGGCGACAATAATGTTCAGGATATTCCTGAAATTTGCGCTAAGACTGCATTTCACAGCTTATCGCGTTAACATTAAAAGCGTTGCCTCATAAACACAGGTTCTTATTTACGACGTTGATGGCTGTATCGTCCCGCATTCGCTTTCTGTTATTACTCCCACTTCTTACGGCGGGTGCCGTTCACGGTGCCCCGAATTCCTTTATGCAACAGGCAGAAAACCCCTTTGATAACAACGGGGACAGTTTGCCCGATCTCGGCATGGCGACGCCAACAGACGAGGGGGAAAAGCACCTGGCCGAAATGGCAAAAGCCTTTGGCGAAGCCAGTATGACCGATAACGGCCTCACCACCGGCGAGCAGGCGCGTCAGTTCGCGTTTGGTAAGGTGCGTGACGCGGTGAGCGGCGAGGTGAATCAGCAGATTGAGTCCTGGCTCTCGCCCTGGGGCAACGCCAGCGTCAATTTACTGGTGGATGACGAGGGGAACTTTAACGGCAGCAGCGGGAGCTGGTTCATCCCCTGGAATGATAACAACCGTTACCTGAGCTGGAGCCAGCTGGGGCTGACGCAGCAGAGTGACGGCCTGGTGAGCAATGCCGGCATCGGTCAGCGCTGGGTTGCCGGAAAATGGCTGCTCGGCTACAACACCTTTTACGATAACCTGCTTGATGAAAACCTGCAGCGTGCCGGGCTGGGCGCGGAGGCGTGGGGCGAGAATCTGCGTCTGTCTGCCAATTACTATCAACCGCTGGCCAGCTGGCGCGAGAGTTCGGACGTGCAGGAGCAGCGCATGGCGCGTGGCTATGACGTGACCGCTAAAGCCTGGTTGCCGTGGTTTCATCATTTCAACACTAGCGTCAGCTTCGAGCAGTACTTTGGTGACAACGTTGACCTGTTCAACAGTGGAACCGGCTATCACAACCCGGTGGCGGTCAACCTGGGGCTTAACTATACGCCTGTTCCGCTGGTCACCCTGACGGCGGCGCATAAGCAGGGGGAGAGCGGTGCGAGTCAGAACAACCTCGGGCTTAAGCTCAACTACCGCTTCGGCGTGCCCCTTGCCAAGCAGCTTTCTGCCAGCGAAGTTGCCGCCACGCGCTCCCTGCGCGGCAGTCGCTATGATTCACCGGAGCGGGATAATCTGCCGGTAATGGAGTTCCGCCAGCGCAAAACGCTCTCCGTCTGGCTGGCGACCCCGCCGTGGGATCTGAAAGGGGGCGAGACCGTGATGCTCAAGCTTCAGGTACGCAGCACTCATGGTATTCGGCAGATCCACTGGCAGGGCGATACCCAGGCACTGAGCCTGACTGCACCGGCCAACACGCACAGCAGCGATGGCTGGAGTGTGATTATGCCTGCCTGGGATGACAGTGACGGGGCGAAGAACCGCTGGCACCTGTCGGCGGTGGTTGAAGATGAAAAAGGACAGCGCGTCTCATCCAATGAGATCACGCTTACCGTGGTTCAGCCGCTTGTCGCGTTACCTGACGACGACCCGCGCTGGAAGTTACTCCCGGATGAGTAATCCTCAGAAAATGCGTTCCTGATGCACCCACACGGCGGCTTCAACGCGGGATTTTAACTTCATCTTCTTCAGCATATGTTTCACATGCACCTTGACCGTGCTCTCGGTGATATCCAGACGACGGGCGATCATTTTGTTCGGCAGACCCTGGGCAATCAGCTTCAGAATATCGCGCTCGCGCGGGTTTAACTGGCTGACGTCGCGGTCGGAGGTGGCGCGGTTTGCCCGCAGGCTGGCGGCCAGCACCGGGGTTAACGCCTCGCTCAATACCATTTCGCCTGCCGCAGCCTGTTGAAGGGCCTTGAGCAGATCTTCCGGCTCCATGTCTTTCAGCAGGTAGCCGTCTGCACCGCGTTTTAACGCCGTGACGACATCTTCTTCATGGTTTGAGACGCTAAAGACCACCACGCGTCCCGACAGCGATTTTTCACGCAGCTTATCGAGCGTCTCCAGACCGTTCATGCCTGGCATGTTCAGATCGAGCAGGATCAAATCAGGATCAAGCGATTCGGCAAGTTCAATGCCCTGTTCACCGTTGCTGGCTTCGCCAACCACGGTGATATCAGGTGCCATGCTGACCAGCTGTTTTACGCCAGTACGCAGCATCGGATGGTCGTCAATCAACAGGATGGATGCCGGTTCCTGATTAGTCATGGGTTTCTCCCTGGATAGTTGTGAGGGGTTTTTCGGGGATAAAGGTGACAACCACTTCTGTGCCACCTGTTTCTCGCCGACGAACCTGGCAATCACCGCGCAGGCTTTGGGCGCGGTCTCGCATGATAATTAAACCGTAATGGTTTGTCCGTTCGGCATTTTCCGGCACGCCGCGGCCGTTGTCATGAACCGTGAGCTTCACCTGATTATCGTGCTGGCTAACGGTAACGGTGACCGCCGTCGCGTCAGCGTGTTTTAGCACGTTGCTCAGCGCTTCGCGGGCGATCTGCAGTAAATGAATGGCCTGATGAGAAGGCACAAAACGAGGCGGTAACTGGTAATCGAGCTTCACCGGGAACCCCAGTCGGGCGCTAAATTCCTGGCAGCTTGCTTCCAGCGCCGGGCGCAGGCCGGGCTCGGTGAGCTGCAGGCGGAAGGTGGTCAGCAATTCGCGAAGCTGTACCCAGGAGGTATTCAGCTCGTTGCGGATCTGGCTCAGCAGCGCTTTGTTGCTTTCCGGCATTTCTGCGGCCTGCATTTGCAGACAGCTGACCTGCATTTTCATACAGGAGAGCGACTGGGCGATAGAGTCGTGGAGTTCGCGGGCGATGGTGGCGCGCTCTTCCATCACGATCAGCTGCTGCTGCTTCTCCTGATGGCGGTCGAGTGCCAGCGTGGCCGTCAGCTGTTCAACCAGCGTATCCACCAGTTGCTGCTGGTCGTGGCTCAGATGACGCCCGGCGGGCAGGGTCGCCAGCAGAATACCGTACTGGGTGTGGCTGTCTGTCAGCCGCCATTTTAGCGTCGTGCCGCTGGTGGTCAGCGGCGGTAAGCCGCGTGGGCACAGGTGGCAGCCTTTGTCATCGCAGGTCATGTCTGACTGACAGGTAAACTCCTGGTGATTTTCTTCATCTTCCATGTCGTACACCCGAAGCTCCAGGTCGTGCAGCAGGGTCAGATTCTGCAGGCCATTCAGGACCGGGGAGAGACGTTCGCACAGCGGCACCTGCATATGCAGGCGGCGATTAGCCTGCCACAGGAACGAGAGGATCTCGTTTTTCTGCTCCAGCCCCGCGGTTTTCTCCTGTACGCGTTTTTCCAGCACCGCATAACTCTCGGCGAGTTCATCTGACATGGTGTTCAGCGCCTGGCCCAGCATCGCCATTTCGTTACGTCCGCTGATGTGGGTGCGCTGGGTAAAATCCCGGGCAGTCACCGCGCGGGCCATCGCCAGCAGTTGCTTCCAGGGATTTAGCAGCCGGGCGCGCAGCCAGACAATGGTGAAAATCAGCAGCAGCCCCATAAACAGCGCCATCGCCCGGTGGATCATCACCACCCGGTCGATGCGTAATTCGGTGGTTTGATCGAAAGAGGAGACCAGGGTATCAATGCGGGAAACGAACCCGGCGACATCATGAGCAACGGTATTAGGATTTTTCGCCTGCTTTAACCCCGGCTCCAGCTGAGTGTGCCAGTAGCCCTGAAGGGCTTTAAGCTGGGATTCCTGACCGGCACGAATCGCGGCACTTTCCAGTTCGGTGCTGAAAGCGGTATGTTCCATATCGTCCAGCAGCTTCTGATCGTCCTGGGTTAACGGCACCGATGCCAGTAGACGATAACTCTGCATGCGTAGTGAGCCTGCCTCGTTGATGGCATGGGCATTACCCTGTACACCCTGTACCAGCCAGCCGGAAATCGCCATGCCGGTCACGCCGATGGCGGTGGACAGCAAAACGATCAGGGCGACCTGATTGACGAGTGTTAGCGGAGATAAACATCTTTTTAACATAGAGTTGCCGGGCTCCTGACGTGGCCTGCTTGCAGGAATGGCGTTATTCTGGTGCATACCCTGGAGTATACCCATACCAATAAAGGATTACCTCTAAATTGCCAATGGGGTAAGGCTCAGGGGGAGGAATGGACAGCGAGACGTCAGTCCTGTGAAAAACCACGTCTTTTTTAACGTTTTACTCTACTCATTAAGGATGATGGCTTTTTTTTCGCCGCAAATCCTCCCACTTTTCCTTTGATTTATATCAACTTACCGCCGCCCTAAAACCCTAATGTTTGCAGCATCATTCGAGAATCAGAGGTGTCTATGAGTCACACATCCGCTCCCGAAAGGGAAAATGGTGCCGTTATAACTGACTGGCGTCCGGAAGATCCGGCGTTCTGGCAGCAGCGCGGCCACCGTGTCGCAAGCCGAAATCTGTGGATTTCCGTTCCATGTTTATTGTTAGCGTTTTGCGTCTGGATGTTGTTCAGCGCGGTAGCGGTGAACCTGCCTAAGGTCGGATTTACCTTTACCACCGATCAGCTGTTTATGCTGACCGCGCTGCCGTCGCTGTCGGGAGCCTTGCTGCGCGTGCCTTACGCGTTCATGGTGCCGGTTTTTGGCGGCCGTCGCTGGACGGCGTTCAGTACCGGTATCATGATCGTGCCTTGCGTGTGGCTCGGTTTTGCTGTGCAGGACACCTCCACGCCATTTAGCGTGTTCGTGATCATCTCTCTGCTCTGCGGCTTTGCGGGCGCAAACTTCGCGTCCAGCATGGCAAACATCAGCTTCTTCTTCCCGAAAGCGAAGCAGGGCGGTGCGCTGGGGATTAACGGCGGCCTGGGTAACATGGGCGTCAGCGTAATGCAGCTGATTGCACCGCTGGCGATCTCCGTCTCTATCTTCGCGGCGTTTGGCGGCGGTGGTGTGACGCAGGCAGATGGCTCTTCCCTCTATCTGCAAAACGCGGCCTGGATCTGGGTACCGTTCCTGGTGGTCTTTACCCTTGCGGCCTGGTTCTTTATGAATGACCTGTCTGCATCGAAGGCATCCCTGAGCGAGCAGTTGCCGGTGCTGAAGCGCGGCCACCTGTGGGTGATGGCGCTGCTCTATCTGGCGACCTTCGGCTCGTTCATTGGTTTCTCTGCGGGCTTTGCCATGCTGTCGAAAACCCAGTTCCCGGAGGTGCAAATTCTGCAGTTCGCCTTCTTTGGACCGTTTATTGGCGCGCTGGCGCGTTCGCTGGGCGGCATGGTCTCTGACCGTCTGGGCGGGACCCGCGTGACGCTGATTAACTTCGTTGTGATGGCTGTCTTCTGTGCGCTGCTGTTCCTGACCCTGCCAGCCGACGGACAGGGCGGTAACTTCATCGCCTTCTTCGGCGTGTTTATGGTGCTGTTCCTGACGGCCGGGCTGGGAAGTGCTTCTACCTTCCAGATGATCTCCGTCATCTTCCGTAAGCTGACCATGGACCGCGTGAAAGCGCAGGGCGGTAGCGAAGAGCAGGCCATGCGCGAAGCGGCAACGGATACGGCGGCAGCGCTGGGCTTTATCTCCGCGATTGGCGCTATCGGTGGCTTCTTTATTCCAAAAGCGTTCGGGATCTCGCTGGACCTGACCGGCTCCCCGGCAGGAGCAATGAAAGTATTCCTCGTTTTCTATATCGCCTGTGTCGCCATCACGTGGCTGGTATATGGCCGTAATTCCAAGAAAAATAAGTAAGTTTGATTATCCGTTTACGCGACCTTCGGGTCGCGTTTTTTTGTTTCCTCAGTAGTTACAACATACTCATGAGTTTTCTAACGTCCCGCCCGCAGGTAACTCTGTGATCGCCATCGCTTTTCAGCCGAGCCTACCCCTTAATACCCGAGATGTTAAAAACAGGCGGGCTTATTGTACGATAAATAAAAAATACCTTTAAAAATCATCATGATATAAAAATAAAAATTCTACCGCTTTGGTGGTATTCGCTATAACACCTTACTTCATAGTCCCCCTCCGTCTTGATCGTTATCAATTATCCCTCTCTTACAGGACGTTACCTTCGCTGCAAATCAGCAATGTCGATTTAGAGAGCCACAGGCTCCACACAGGAGATACCCGATGAGCAAATTTTTGGACCGGTTTCGCTACTTCAAACAGAAGGGTGAAACTTTTGCCGATGGGCACGGCCAGGTTCTGGATACCAACCGGGACTGGGAAGACGGCTACCGCCAGCGCTGGCAGCATGACAAAGTCGTCCGTTCAACCCACGGTGTAAACTGCACTGGCTCGTGTAGCTGGAAGATTTTCGTTAAAAACGGTCTGGTGACCTGGGAAATGCAGCAGACCGACTATCCGCGCACCCGCCCGGATATGCCGAACCATGAACCACGTGGCTGCCCGCGTGGCGCCAGCTACTCCTGGTATCTCTACAGTGCGAACCGTCTTAAATATCCTCTGATGCGCAAGCGCCTGATGAAAATGTGGCGTGAAGCGAAGGTGCAGCACAGCGATCCGGTAGAGGCGTGGGCATCCATCATCGAAGACGCCGATAAAGCGAAAAGCTTCAAGCAGGCGCGTGGCCGCGGTGGTTTTGTTCGCTCCTCCTGGAAAGAGGTGAATGAGCTGATTGCCGCCTCTAACGTCTATACCGTCAAAACTTACGGTCCTGACCGCGTGGCAGGCTTCTCGCCGATCCCGGCGATGTCGATGGTCTCTTATGCTTCCGGCGCGCGCTATCTTTCCCTGATTGGGGGAACCTGTCTGAGCTTCTACGACTGGTACTGCGACCTGCCGCCAGCGTCTCCACAGACCTGGGGTGAGCAGACCGACGTGCCGGAGTCCGCCGACTGGTATAACTCCAGCTACATTATCGCCTGGGGCTCCAACGTACCGCAGACCCGTACCCCGGATGCCCACTTCTTTACTGAAGTGCGTTACAAAGGCACCAAAACTGTTGCGGTGACCCCGGACTACGCCGAAATTGCCAAGCTGTGTGACCTGTGGCTGGCGCCTAAACAGGGTACTGACTCCGCAATGGCGCTGGCGATGGGCCACGTCATGCTGCGTGAATTCCACCTCGATAAACCAAGCCAGTACTTCACCGATTACGTGCGTCGTTATACCGACATGCCTATGCTGGTGATGCTGGAAGAACGTGACGGCTACTACGCAGCAGGCCGTACGCTGCGTGCGGCAGATCTGGTGGACGCGCTGGGCCAGGAAAACAACCCTGAGTGGAAAACCGTCGCGTATAACAGCAACGGTGAGCTGGTGGTGCCAAACGGTTCAATCGGCTTCCGCTGGGGTGAGAAGGGCAAATGGAACCTTGAACAACGTAACGGTACAACCGGCGAAGAGACCGAGCTGCGCCTGAGCATGCTGGGCAGCCAGGATGAGATCGCAGAAGTGGGCTTCCCGTACTTCGGCGGCGAAGGTTCTGAGCACTTCAACAAGGTTGAGCTACAGAACGTCCTGATGCACAAACTGCCGGTGAAACGCCTGCAGCTGGCCGACGGCTCTAGCGCCCTGGTGACCACCGTGTATGACCTGACGCTGGCCAACTACGGTCTGGAGCGCGGTCTGAACGATGAAAACTGCGCAACCAGCTATGACGATGTTAAGGCGTACACCCCAGCCTGGGCGGAGCAGATCACCGGCGTACCGCGTGCGCAGATCACCCGTATCGCCCGTGAATTCGCAGAAAACGCCGACAAAACCCATGGTCGTTCAATGATTATCGTCGGTGCCGGTCTGAACCACTGGTATCACCTCGATATGAACTACCGTGGCCTGATCAACATGCTGATCTTCTGCGGCTGTGTCGGTCAGAGCGGTGGCGGCTGGGCGCACTACGTGGGCCAGGAAAAACTGCGTCCGCAGACCGGCTGGCAGCCGCTGGCGTTTGCCCTCGACTGGCAGCGTCCGGCGCGTCATATGAACAGCACTTCCTACTTCTATAACCACTCCAGCCAGTGGCGCTATGAGACGGTTACCGCGCAGGAGCTGCTGTCGCCAATGGCAGATAAATCCCGCTACAGCGGTCATCTGATCGACTTTAACGTCCGTGCCGAACGCATGGGCTGGCTGCCGTCCGCGCCTCAGCTGGGTACTAACCCGCTGCGTATTGCAGAAGAGGCGAAGAAGGCAGTGATGTCGCCGGTGGATTACACCGTTAAGTCTCTGAAAGACGGTTCAATCCGTTTTGCGGCCGAGCAGCCGGAAAACGGTAAAAACCATCCGCGTAACCTGTTCATCTGGCGTTCCAACCTGCTGGGCTCGTCCGGTAAAGGCCACGAGTACATGCTGAAATACCTGCTCGGTACCGAAAACGGTATCCAGGGTAAAGATCTCGGCAAGCAGGGCGGCGTGAAGCCGGAAGAAGTGGAGTGGAAAGACAACGGTCTCGACGGCAAGCTGGATCTGGTGGTGACTCTCGACTTCCGTCTCTCCAGCACCTGCCTGTACTCCGATATCGTGCTGCCTACCGCTACCTGGTACGAAAAAGACGACATGAATACCTCGGATATGCATCCGTTTATTCATCCGCTGTCTGCGGCCGTTGACCCGGCGTGGGAATCAAAAAGCGACTGGGATATCTACAAAGACATCGCGAAGAAATTCTCTGAAGTCTGCGTAGGGCACCTGGGCAAAGAGACCGACGTGGTGACGCTGCCTATCCAGCACGACTCCGCCGCTGAACTGGCGCAGCCGCTGGACGTGAAGGACTGGAAAAAAGGTGAATGTGACCTGATCCCGGGCGTAACGGCACCGCACATTATTCCGGTGGAACGTGACTACCCGGCGACCTACGAGCGCTTTACCTCTATCGGCCCGCTGATGGAGAAAATCGGCAACGGCGGGAAAGGGATTGCCTGGAACACCCAGAGCGAAATGGATCTGCTGCGCAAGCTCAATTACACCAAAGCGGACGGCCCGGCCAAAGGCCAGCCGATGCTGAATACGGCGATTGATGCGGCAGAAATGATCCTGACCCTGGCACCGGAAACCAACGGCCAGGTTGCCGTGAAGGCCTGGAAAGCGCTGAGTGAATTCACCGGCCGCGACCATACGCATCTGGCGCTCAACAAAGAAGACGAAAAAATCCGCTTCCGCGATATTCAGGCGCAGCCGCGCAAAATTATCTCCAGCCCGACCTGGTCTGGCCTGGAAGATGAACATGTCTCTTATAACGCCGGGTATACCAACGTTCACGAGCTGATCCCATGGCGTACTCTGTCCGGTCGTCAGTCGCTGTATCAGGATCACCAGTGGATGCGTGACTTCGGCGAAAGCCTGCTGGTTTACCGTCCACCAATCGACACCCGCTCCGTGAAAGCGGTGATGGGCGCGAAATCGAACGGCAACCCGGAGAAGGCGCTGAACTTCCTGACGCCGCACCAGAAGTGGGGGATCCACTCTACTTATAGCGACAACCTGCTGATGCTGACCTTGTCCCGCGGTGGTCCGATTGTGTGGATGAGTGAAGCGGACGCCAAAGATCTGGGTATTGAAGATAACGACTGGATCGAAGTGTTCAACAGCAACGGCGCCCTGACGGCGCGTGCGGTGGTGAGCCAGCGCGTACCGGCCGGGATGACCATGATGTACCACGCGCAGGAACGTATCGTGAACCTGCCGGGTTCAGAGATCACCGAGCAGCGCGGCGGTATTCACAACTCCGTGACCCGTATTACGCCGAAGCCGACCCACATGATCGGTGGCTATGCACAGCTGGCCTACGGCTTTAACTACTACGGTACGGTAGGTTCTAACCGCGATGAGTTCGTGGTGGTACGTAAGATGAAAAATATTAACTGGTTAGATGGCGAAGGTAATGACCAGGTACAGGAGAGCGTAAAATGAAAATTCGTTCACAAGTCGGTATGGTGCTGAATCTGGATAAATGCATCGGCTGTCATACCTGCTCAGTCACCTGTAAGAACGTCTGGACCAGCCGTGAAGGGATGGAATACGCCTGGTTCAACAACGTGGAAAGTAAGCCGGGTACCGGCTTCCCGACCGACTGGGAAAACCAGGAGAAGTGGAAGGGTGGCTGGATCCGTAAAATCAACGGTAAGCTGCAGCCGCGCATGGGTAACCGTGCGATGCTGCTGGGTAAAATCTTCGCCAACCCGCATCTGCCGGGTATCGAAGATTATTACGAGCCGTTTGACTATGACTACCAGAACCTGCATAACGCGCCGGAAAGTAAGCACCAGCCGATCGCCCGTCCTCGCTCGCTGATCACCGGCCAGCGCATGGACAAAATTACCAGCGGTCCAAACTGGGAAGAAATTCTGGGCGGCGAGTTCGAAAAACGCGCCAAAGACCAGAACTTCGAGAACATGCAGAAGGCGATGTACGGCCAGTTTGAAAACACCTTCATGATGTACCTGCCGCGTCTGTGTGAGCACTGCCTCAACCCGGCGTGCGTGGCGACCTGCCCGAGCGGTGCCATCTACAAGCGTGAAGAAGACGGCATCGTGCTGATCGACCAGGACAAGTGCCGCGGCTGGCGTATGTGCATCACCGGCTGCCCGTACAAAAAAATCTACTTCAACTGGAAGAGCGGTAAGTCAGAGAAGTGCATCTTCTGTTACCCGCGTATCGAAGCCGGTATGCCGACCGTCTGCTCCGAGAGCTGCGTAGGCCGTATTCGTTACCTCGGCGTGCTGCTGTATGACGCGGACGCGATTGAAAATGCCGCGAGCACCGAGAACGAGAAAGATCTGTACCAGCGTCAGCTGGACGTGTTCCTTGACCCGAACGATCCGAAAGTGATTGAGCAGGCGCTGAAAGACGGCATTCCGCAGAGCGTAATCGACGCGGCGCAGCAGTCTCCGGTATACAAAATGGCGATGGACTGGAAGCTGGCCCTGCCGCTGCACCCGGAATACCGCACGCTGCCGATGGTCTGGTACGTACCGCCTCTGTCGCCGATTCAGTCAGCCGCGGATGCAGGCGAGCTGGGCAGCAACGGCATTCTGCCGGACGTGGAGAGCCTGCGTATCCCGGTTCAGTACCTGGCAAACCTGCTGACCGCAGGCGATACCCAGCCGGTACTGCTGGCGCTGAAACGTATGCTGGCGATGCGCCACTTCAAACGTGCGGAAACCGTGGACGGCGTGACCGACACCCGTGCGCTGGAAGAGGTCGGCCTGACCGAAGCGCAGGCCCAGGAGATGTACCGCTACCTGGCCATTGCCAACTATGAAGATCGTTTCGTGGTACCAAGCAGCCACCGTGAACTGGCCCGCGAAGCCTTCCCGGAGAAAAACGGTTGTGGCTTTAGCTTTGGCGACGGTTGCCACGGGTCTGACAGCAAATTCAACCTGTTCAACAGCCGCCGCATCGACGCCATGGATGTGACCAGCAAAACGGAGCCGCACCCATGATTGAACTCGTGATTGTTTCGCGTCTGCTGGAGTACCCGGATGCCGCGCTGGCGCAGCATCAGCAGGAACTCTTTGATGCGCTCGCGTCCTCTGAAAACCTGGATAAAGAAGATGCCCAGACACTGGGCGTTTTCCTCCGCGACCTGTTAGCGCGCGATCTTCTCGATGCACAGGCGGATTACAGCCAGCTGTTTGATCGCGGTCGCGCAACCTCGCTGCTGCTGTTTGAACACGTTCACGGTGAATCCCGCGATCGGGGGCAGGCGATGGTGGACCTGATGGCCCAGTACGAGCAGCACGGCCTGCAGCTCGACAGCCGCGAGCTGCCGGATCATCTTCCGCTGTACCTGGAGTATCTGGCGCAGTTGCCAAAAGAAGAAGCGCTGGGTGGTCTGCAGGACATCGCGCCGATTCTGGCGTTGCTCAGCGCCCGTCTTCAGCAGCGCGAGAGCCGCTATGCGGCGCTGTTTGGGGTGCTGGTGAAGCTGGCGAATGCCTCGGTCGACAGTGAAAAAGTGGCGGAGAAAATTGCGGACGAAGCCCGCGACGACACGCCACAGGCGCTGGATGCGGTCTGGGAAGAAGAGCAGGTGAAATTCTTTGCTGACCAGAGCTGCGGCGAATCTGAAATTTCGGCTCACCAGCGTCGTTTTGCCGGCGCGGTTGCCCCGCAATATTTGAATATCTCTAACGGAGGACGGCACTAATGCACTTCCTGAATATGTTCTTCTTTGACATTTACCCGTATATCGCGGGCACCGTGTTCCTGGTGGGAAGCTGGCTGCGTTATGACTATGGCCAGTACACCTGGCGTGCTGCCTCCAGCCAGATGCTGGATCGTAAAGGGATGCACGTTGCGTCTAACCTGTTCCACATCGGTATTCTGGGGATTTTTGCCGGTCACTTCCTGGGAATGCTGACGCCACACTGGATGTATGAAGCGTGGCTGCCCATCGAAGTGAAGCAGAAGATGGCGATGATCGCCGGTGGCGCTTGTGGCGTGATGACCCTGGTGGGTGGTCTGCTGCTGCTGAAACGCCGTCTGTTCAGTCCGCGCGTGCGGGCTACCACTACCACGGCGGATATCCTGATCCTCTCTCTGCTGATGGTTCAGTGCGCACTGGGTCTGCTGACCATTCCATTCTCGGCGCAGCATATGGACGGCAGCGAGATGATGAAGCTGGTGGGATGGGCGCAGTCCGTAGTGACCTTCCACGGAGGCGCATCTGAACATCTGGATGGGGTGGCGTTTATCTTCCGCCTGCACCTGGTGTTGGGTATGACCCTGTTTGTGCTGTTCCCGTTCTCTCGTCTGGTGCACATCTGGAGCGCGCCGGTGGAGTACCTGACGCGCAAATACCAGATTGTGCGTGCCCGTCGCTAATTTGTCGTTTTGATACTAACCCCGCATTCGCGGGGTTTTTTTTCGCCCCAGCCCAGGTTATTGCCTGCCGCAGCAAACAGGATCAGCGCGCCGCCCGCCAGTTGGGTAATATCCAGCGAATGCCCGAAGACCACATTATCGACAACGATGGCTACTACCGGATAGATAAAGGACAGTGAACCGGTAATGGGCGTCGGAAGTTTTTGGATGGCGCTATACAACAGCTGATACATGATACCGGTATGGACAATGCCCAGCGTCAGTAAAATTGGCCACGGAAAATCAGCGGACAAGGCGGGCATACGGGCAAACGGCAGTAGCATTACCACGCCTGTCAGCACCTGAATAAACGCTATATGCTGTGGCGCGATGGATTTCAGTTTGCGGGCAATAATCGCCGTCAACGCATAGAAGAACGCCGCACCCAGTGCCAGACCGATCCCCGCGAGCCAGGCTGAGCCATGGGAACCGGACAGTTTGCCTGAGAGCAAAATTATCACCCCGCCGAAGGCAAGAAACAGCCAGCCCCATTTGACCAGACTGACGCGTTCGCCTAATAACATACCCATCATCACCAGCATAAAGGGCTGAGTGTTATAGACCACAGTGGAAAGGCCAATCGAAATACGTTCATAGGCAGCGAACAGCAGCAGCCAGTTCACCACTAATGCTACCCCGCCGAGAATAGCCAGCAGCAGAGAGGTACGGGTGAGGGGACTAAAGGGTTTTTGGCTCATTCGAATGAAAATGAACAGTGCGATTGCGCCGATCAGACAGCGCCAGAAAACCACTTCTGACACTGGCAGTCCGGAGAGTAAAACAAACGCGCCAATCGAGCCGGAAATTAACATCGCCAGGCTCATTTGCCAGACGCCTTTATGTAAGTCACGCATCATTCACCTCCTGGTTGATGACGCTATTGTCGAAAATTGCTGTCGGGTTTTACAGGGTTCAGATAAGGTTAAATACGCGAATGGCTTTTTAAAATTAGGTGAAAACGATGGAATACCTTCTCGATGATATCGATCGCCAAATTTTGGCTTGTCTGGTCGAGGATGCGCGTATGTCGCTGAAGGTGCTCAGCGGTCGTGTTGGTCTGACTTCGCCCAGCACGGCAGAACGCCTGAAAAGGCTGGAAGAGCGTGGAGTGATTCAGGGTTACGGTGCGCGGGTCAATCTGGCGGCGTTAGGTTATACGCTGCAGGCGCTGGTGCGGGTTCGCCCGTTGCCTGGACTGTTACATAAAGTGGATAAATACATCCAGGCGATGCCGGAGTGCATTGAAAGTGACAAAGTGACCGGTGAAGACTGTTTTGTCATCCGGCTGGTGGTGCGGTCAATTGAGCAACTGGATGTGTTGCTGGACGGGCTGGCGGAGCACGCCCAGTGTAATACGTCGATTGTGAAGAGCTCACCGGTGAAGCGACGCTTGCCGCCGATGTAGCCGTCTGTCTCCGGGTGGCGGCTGCGCCTTACCCGGCCTACGAAAATGTGCTCGGTTAGGTTCTATTATGATTTTTTGGAATTGATGGTGGTGGGGGAAGGATTACTCGGCGCGTTGCGCCCTGCGACATGGAAGTAATGGTGGTGGGGGAAGGATTCGAACCTTCGAAGTCGATGACGGCAGATTTACAGTCTGCTCCCTTTGGCCGCTCGGGAACCCCACCAGGGGTAATTCTAATTTTGAGGTCGTGCTGAGAGATGGTGGTGGGGGAAGGATTCGAACCTTCGAAGTCGATGACGGCAGATTTACAGTCTGCTCCCTTTGGCCGCTCGGGAACCCCACCACGGGGTAATGCTTGTACTGGCCTGCTTCCTGCTGGAAGCGGGGCGCATCATATCAAATGACACGCCCCTGTAAAGCGTTACCACAAGAAAAATAAACTGGTTGCCTGATTTTTACCCGCAAAGCTGTAAAGCTAACCAATTCATTTCACTGTCGATTAAAGAATGATCGTTCTGTTACCGTAAACGAATACGCGCTGCGCCAGCACCTGATAGAGTGCGCGGCTCAGAACGTTCTTCTCAACATCGCGTCCGGCACGCATCATGTCTTCCGCCGTGTAGGTGTGATCCACATGAATCACGTCCTGCATGATGATTGGGCCTTCATCCAGATTGTCATTCACGTAATGCGCCGTTGCGCCGATGATCTTCACGCCGCGTTCATAGGCCTGATGGTAGGGACGTGCGCCAATAAAGGCGGGCAGGAAGGAGTGGTGAATGTTGATAATTTTGTTCGGGAAACGCGCCACGAAGGAGGGCGTCAGCACGCGCATGTATTTCGCCAGGACAACGTAGTCCGGGTTGTGCGCTTCAATAGCCTCAGCCATCAGGTTGTCGTGCTCTTCACGCGTATGGCCTTCATGGCTCACCAGCTCGAACGGAATATCAAAACGCTCTACCAGCGTACGCAGCGTCTCGTGGTTACCGATAACGGCGGCGATTTCGACATCCAGACCGCCGTAGTTTGCTTTCATCAGCAAATCGCCCAGGCAGTGGGCTTCTTTGGTCACCAGAATCACGATGCGACGACGGCCTGCTGGCGTCAGCTCGCGTACGGAACCTTCCGGCAGCGCGCTGTCCAGATCGGCAAGCAGAGTGGTGTCGTTGAAAATACCTTCCAGTTCGGTACGCATGAAGAAACGACCGGTACGGTGGTCAACGAATTCGTTGTTCTGCACGATATTCAATTCATGTTTGTAACAGATGTTCGTAATTCGTGCGATCAGCCCTTTTTGATCGGGACAGATGGTGCGCAGAACTTTACGTTGTAGTGATTGCATCGCCGGGAAATCCTGTTTGAGTATTTGCGAAGTCTCGGTTGTCGGGCGTTACTGCCCGCAACACTTTTTAAATTTTTTACCAGAACCACAAGGGCAGGGATCGTTACGACCAAACTGCGGGCGCGTTCCGTCAATATAATACCATTGCCCGCTTTCCTTTAAGAACCGGGAACGCTCGATAATGGCACCCGGTTTATTGTGTTCAGTAAAACGGGCAACAAAGCTGACGTAACCTTCATTTTCGTGACTACCGGGTGCGGATTCATAAACGGTAAGACCGAGCCACTGGGTATTGGCGAACCCGGCTTCGATCTCCTGTTTGAAACTGGCGGCCTGGCATGAGGGGTGCCAGGTTTTAATCAGGTAGTCTGCGTCTTTGATCACAAAAGCGGTATACCGTGAACGCATAAGGTGTGATGGGTCTGGTGCAACCTGATCGCCAGAAAGATATCGCTGGCAACATAGGCTATACTCCAGAGCGCTACCACAGGGGCAGAGTTGAGACACGATTCTCTTCCTGGAACAAAAAATTAAGGGCGTAAAACGCTTCGGGTAGCACCATGTTAACTGAGCTGTTGCGTTGACGCTATGTCGGGAATCCAGGGGAAGTAAAACAGGGCTAATGAGAAAGGTTAAAATTGGACTGGCGCTGGGCTCAGGTGCAGCCCGCGGATGGTCACACATCGGCGTGATAAATGCCTTAAACCAGATGGGCGTCGATGTCGATATTGTTGCAGGATGTTCGATTGGATCGCTGGTAGGTTCCGCCTATGCGTGCGGCAAATTGCCCGAACTTGAAGCGTGGGTGCGATCCTTCAGTTACTGGGACGTGCTGCGCCTGATGGACCTTTCGTGGCAGCGCGGCGGTTTGCTTCGCGGTGAACGCGTCTTTAACCAGTTCCGTCAGATTATGCCTCTTCAGGACTTCAGCGATTGTCAGCTGCCATTTGGTGCCGTGGCGACGAATCTCAGTACGGGACGTGAGCTGTGGCTGACCGAAGGGGACATCCACCTTGCCGTTCGCGCCTCCTGCAGTATGCCGGGCCTTATGGCTCCTGTCCCGCATAATGGTTACTGGCTTGTTGATGGCGGTGTCGTTAACCCCGTGCCAATCTCTTTGACGCGCGCAATGGGGGCTGACATCGTGATCGCGGTCGATTTACAACACGACGCTCACCTGATGCAGCAAGACCTCATGCCGGTCAATTTGCAAAGCGAAGATGCCGAGGCGGAAAAACTGGCCTGGCATGAGCGCTTACGCGGGCGAATTGGTCGGATAGCCGCGCGCCGCTCGGTCGCTGCACCCACGGCAATGGAGATTATGACCACCTCAATCTAGGTGCTGGAAAACCGCCTGAAACGTAACCGTATGGCGGGCGACCCACCGGATATTCTGATTCAACCCTATTGTCCACAAATCTCTACCCTTGATTTCCATCGGGCTGAGGCCGCCATCGCAGCGGGCTCTTTAGCCGTCGAAAAGAAAATGGACGAATTATTGCCATTTGTGCGAACCGCACGTTGAGCACCTTTTTTTGACTACTTCAGCAAAATCTGACAGGCGATAGTGCCGATAGCATGCCACTATTTAGTAACTGTCAGCCAGGGGAGGAACCATGACGCAGCCATTGGCCGGAAAACACATTTTGATTGTTGAAGACGAGCCCGTTTTCCGATCGCTACTGGATTCGTGGTTATCCTCGCTGGGGGCAACCACTGCCCTGGCTGAAGATGGTGTTGATGCCCTGGAAAAAATGGTCAGTATCACGCCCGATCTGATGATCTGTGATATCGCAATGCCGCGGATGAATGGCCTGAAGTTGGTTGAACATCTGCGTAATGAGGGCAACCAGACGCCCATACTGGTGATCTCCGCGACGGAAAATATGGCGGATATTGCCAAAGCATTACGTCTGGGGGTGCAGGATATTCTGCTGAAACCAGTAAAAGATCTGAACCGTTTGCGTGAAACGGTATTGGCCTGCCTTTATCCGAATATGTTTAATTCCCGTGTCGAGGAAGAAGAGCGCCTTTTCCAGGACTGGGATGCTTTAGTCAGTAATCCGCCTGCCGCGGCCAAGCTATTGCAGGAACTTCAGCCGCCGGTACAACAGACCTTTTCACACTGTCGAATAAATTATCGCCAGCTTGTAGCCGCGGATCAGCCCGGTCTGGTGCTGGATATTGCGCCATTATCGGATTCCGATCTTGCGTTTTATTCCCTGGATGTTACCCGTGCAGGGGATAATGGTGTATTAGCAGCGTTATTACTTCGTGCGCTATTTAACGGGCTGTTGCAGGAACAGTTATCGCATCAGGGGCAACGGCTTCCGGAGTTAGGCAGTTTACTTAAACAGGTTAACCAGCTTTTTCGCCAGGCCAATTTACCAGGACAATTTCCATTGCTGGTTGGCTATTACCATAGTGGATTGAAAAATCTTATCCTCGTTTCAGCGGGTCTGAACGCCTCTCTGAATACCGGGGAACATCATATTCAGGTTAGCAACGGTGTGCCGCTGGGGACATTGGGTACGGCTTATCTTAATCAAATTAGCCATCGCTGTTCTTCCTGGCAGTGCCAAATTTGGGGTGCCGGCGGACGGTTGCGGTTAATGTTGTCCACGGAATAAGCAGTTGGATCTTAATTTTAAGATTGCCTTACCTGTGTTTTGTGGGGAGTGCTACTATCGCTGCCCAGATTCATGCGTATTTATCCTAATTGATCGGCAACGCGTTCTTTTCAGACCCGGACTGTGTGATGAGGCTGATATACTCAACGCGTTATTTAATGCATAAAAGTTCAAAACTTGAACAGCTCAGGAGAATTTGAATGGCTGCCCTAAATTCGAAAGTCAGAAAGGCCGTCATCCCGGTAGCGGGATTGGGGACCAGGATGTTACCAGCAACTAAGGCAATTCCTAAAGAGATGTTGCCACTGGTTGATAAGCCATTAATTCAGTATGTCGTAAACGAATGTATCGCGGCCGGCATCACTGAAATTGTGCTGGTTACACATTCATCTAAAAACTCTATCGAAAACCATTTCGATACCAGTTTCGAACTCGAAGCCATGCTGGAAAAACGCGTTAAGCGTCAGCTGTTAGAAGAAGTTCAGTCTATTTGCCCTCCGCACGTTACCATTATGCAGGTGCGTCAGGGGCTGGCGAAAGGTCTGGGCCACGCGGTACTTTGTGCATATCCTGTTGTGGGTAATGAACCTGTTGCGGTCATTCTGCCAGACGTCATTCTGGACGAATATGAATCCGATCTCTCTCAGGATAACCTTGCTGAGATGATCAAGCGCTTTGACGAAACGGGCAGCAGCCAGATTATGGTTGAACCTGTTGAAGACGTGACGGCTTACGGTGTTGTTGACTGTAAAGGCGTTAATCTTGAACCCGGTGAAAGCGTGCCAATGGTAGGCGTCGTAGAGAAGCCTAAAGCCGACGTAGCGCCGTCTAATCTGGCGGTAGTAGGTCGCTATGTCCTGAGTGCTGAAATCTGGCCACTGCTGGCGAAAACGCCTCCAGGAGCAGGAGATGAGATCCAGCTGACCGATGCCATCGATATGCTGATCGAGAAAGAGACCGTTGAAGCCTACCATATGAAAGGTAAGAGCCATGACTGCGGTAATAAACTCGGTTATATGCAGGCGTTCGTAGAATATGGCATCCGCCACAACTCACTGGGTGAAGAATTTAAAGCCTGGCTGAAAGAGAGCGTGGGTATTAAAAAATAACCCCGGCTGCAAATGATCAAGACCGGTGAGGCGATGCCCACCGGTTTTTTTATGCCCATAACCCAGGGTAACCACGCCGGTCTGTAAGGAACGCTAAATAGTACGATGTCCCAATATGACGGTATGTAAGGGGATGTTTGCAGGAATTGAGGATAAAAAAAATCCCGCATTAAGCGGGATTTTTCTGAATACGTTAGGATTAATCCTTGATCAGGAAGTCGTCCAGCTGTTTACCTTGCTCATCCATGGCTTTTTTGATAACAGCAGGTGTACGACCCTGGCCAGTCCAGGTTTTAGTTTCGCCGTTCTCGTCTACATAGCTATATTTAGCAGGACGAGCAGCGCGTTTTGCTTTAGTACCGGTCTTCGCTGCAGCCATGCTGTTCAGCAATTCATTTGGATCGATACCATCAGCAATCAGCATTTCACGATATTGCTGCAGTTTACGCGTACGCTCTTCGATTTCAGCAGCAGCAGCGCTTTCTTCTTCGCGACGTTCATTAACTACAACTTCTAATTTTTCCAGCATTTCTTCAAGCGTTTCCAGGGTGCATTCTCTTGCCTGCGCACGAAGAGTACGGATGTTGTTCAGAATTTTAAGTGCTTCGCTCATTGTAGTAATCTCAAACTTATAATGGGGGGTGGTTTGTTGTCCTAATAATAGAGCGATAAATTCAGTTGTGCAATAGGTGGGAATGTAAGGAATTCAAAAAATACGGAATAATGGGCGCTATTATTAATTACGCTAACTTAAATTTCATACCCACACAGGCTCGCTTGTTATCACGCTTACCTGCTTAACCCGTTCGGTTGCATCTTTTTTTTGTGACATTTACCGCAGGAATTATAGTTGCGGCGGATAAATATCAGCCTTTTGTATTAGTTTCTGCCAGCGTTGCCAGGGCAAAAATAGTTAATAAATAGTGAATTTTAATGAACGTGGATTCCAGTATAAAAAGAAGTGTTATGTTTAGTGGGTTCGCGACATATAGAGCATGCTGAATCAGTTTACCTCCTGTTTTATCGCATTATTTTCCTGTACATCTCGTGGTTAACTGCGGCTTGAACCCCATACTCTGTGTGGTGTATCGCTGATGACCAGACAAAATATGGTACAATGAATCATTGGGAATATTACACATTGATTAGGGTTTGACGGCCAATGGCACAACTTTATTTCTACTATTCGGCAATGAATGCCGGAAAATCCACGGCGTTACTGCAATCCTCCTACAATTATCAGGAACGAGGGATGCGCACCGTTGTTTACACCGCTGAAATCGACGATCGATTCGGTGCAGGTAAGGTGAGTTCAAGAATTGGTCTCTCGTCACCGGCCAGACTGTTTAACCCACAAACGGACCTGTTGCAGGATATCCGTGCCGAGCATACTTCCCAGCCCATTCATTGCGTTCTGGTCAATGAAAGCCAGTTCCTGACGCGTGAACAGGTGCATGCGCTTTCAGAGGTCGTAGATGAACTTGATATTCCCGTTCTCTGCTATGGTTTGCGCACGGACTTTCGCGGGGAGCTATTTGCCGGTAGCCAGTATTTGCTTGCCTGGTCCGATAAACTGGTCGAACTGAAAACCATCTGTTTTTGCGGCCGTAAAGCCAGTATGGTGCTTCGTCTTGATCAGTCTGGTAAACCCTATGCAGACGGTGAGCAGGTGGTGATAGGGGGCAATGAACGCTATGTGTCGGTCTGTCGTAAGCATTATAAAGAGGCGTTGTCTGTGGGCTCCCTGACGGCGATTCAGCACGATAACCGGAAGTAGTTTCAAAGAACTCAAAGCCTGATCTTCAGACAAAAAAAACCCGCCAGAGGCGGGTTTTTTAACAGCGGTCAATTAAGCGCTTTTCTTCGCTTTTTTGTCAGCTTTAATGACTGGTGCTTCTGTTTTCACAGCAGCAACGTCACCTTCTTTGAACTCACGTCCGTAGAATGTATCCAGCAGGATCTGTTTCAGCTCGGAGATCAGTGGGTAACGCGGGTTCGCACCTGTACACTGGTCATCGAATGCATCTTCAGACAGCTTATCAACGTGTGCCAGGAAGTCAGCTTCCTGAACACCCGCTTCGCGGATAGATTTAGGAATGCCCAGTTCAGCCTTCAGGCTTTCCAGCCATGCCAGCAGTTTCTCGATCTTCGCAGCAGTACGGTCGCCCGGTGCGCTCAGACCCAGGTGGTCTGCGATTTCAGCGTAACGACGACGTGCTTGCGGACGGTCGTACTGGCTGAAAGCAGTCTGCTTGGTTGGGTTGTCATTCGCGTTATAACGGATAACGTTGCTGATCAACAGGGCGTTCGCCAGACCGTGAGGAATGTGGAACTGAGAACCCAGTTTGTGAGCCATAGAGTGGCAAACCCCGAGGAAGGCGTTAGCAAACGCGATACCGGCGATGGTTGCTGCACTGTGGACACGCTCACGGGCAACCGGGTTTTTAGACCCTTCGTTGTAAGACGCTGGCAGGTTTTCTTTCAGCAGTTTCAGCGCCTGCAGAGCCTGACCATCAGAGAACTCAGAAGCCAGTACGGAAACATAGGCTTCCAGGGCGTGAGTCACAGCGTCCAGACCACCGAATGCACACAGTGATTTCGGCATATCCATCACCAGGTTGGCGTCAACGATGGCCATATCTGGGGTCAGCGCGTAGTCAGCCAGTGGGTATTTCTGACCCGTTGCGTCATCAGTGACCACTGCGAACGGCGTAACTTCAGAACCTGTACCGGAAGTGGTGGTAACGGCGATCATCTTCGCTTTTACGCCCATTTTCGGGAACTTGTAGATACGTTTACGGATGTCCATAAAGCGCAGCGCCAGTTCTTCGAAGTGGGTTTCTGGATGTTCGTACATTACCCACATGATTTTCGCGGCGTCCATTGGGGAACCACCACCCAGTGCGATAATCACATCTGGTTTGAAGGAGTTAGCCAGCTCCGCACCTTTACGCACAACGCTCAGGGTTGGGTCAGCTTCAACTTCAAAGAACACTTCAGTTTCTACGCCAGCGGCTTTAAGAACAGAGGTGATCTGGTCAGCGTAACCGTTGTTGAACAGGAAACGGTCAGTCACGATGAGCGCACGTTTGTGGCCATCAGTAATCACTTCATCCAGCGCGATTGGCAGAGAACCACGGCGGAAGTAGATAGATTTCGGAAGTTTGTGCCACAACATGTTTTCAGCTCGCTTAGCAACGGTTTTCTTGTTGATCAGGTGTTTTGGACCAACGTTTTCAGAGATGGAGTTACCACCCCAGGAACCACAACCCAGAGTCAGGGAAGGTGCGAGTTTGAAGTTGTACAGGTCGCCGATACCACCCTGAGAAGCCGGGGTGTTGATCAGGATACGTGCAGTTTTCATCATCTGACCAAAGTGAGCAACACGTTCTGGCTGGTTATCCTGGTCAGTGTACAGGCAAGAGGTGTGGCCGATACCACCCATCGCAACCAGTTTCTCTGCTTTCTCTACTGCGTCTTCGAAATCTTTGGCGCGGTACATCGCCAGAGTAGGGGACAGTTTTTCGTGAGCGAATGGTTCGCTTTCGTCGACAACTTTAACTTCACCAATCAGAATTTTGGTGGTTGCCGGAACAGTGAAGCCTGCCAGTTCAGCGATTTTATACGCTGGCTGACCTACGATAGCCGCGTTCAGCGCGCCATTTTTCAGAATGATATCCTGAACCGCTTTCAGCTCTTTGCCCTGCAGCAGGTAGCCGCCGTGGCTGGCGAAACGTTCGCGAACAGCATCATAAACGGAATCAACAACAACAACAGACTGCTCAGAAGCACAGATAACACCGTTGTCGAAGGTTTTGGACATCAACACGGACGCAACAGCACGTTTGATATCGGCTGTTTCATCAATAACCACTGGGGTATTACCCGCGCCTACGCCGATAGCAGGTTTACCGGAACTGTATGCCGCTTTAACCATGCCAGGACCACCGGTCGCCAGGATCAGGTTAATGTCCGGGTGGTGCATCAGCGCGTTAGAAAGCTCAACGGACGGTTGGTCGATCCAGCCGATCAGATCTTTAGGTGCACCAGCAGCAATCGCAGCCTGCAGAACGATGTCAGCGGCTTTGTTGGTCGCATCTTTTGCACGTGGGTGCGGGGAGAAGATGATTGCGTTACGGGTCTTCAGGCTGATCAGAGATTTGAAGATAGCGGTAGACGTTGGGTTGGTGGTTGGAACGATACCGCAAATAATGCCGATAGGTTCTGCAATGGTGATAGTACCGAAAGTGTCGTCTTCAGACAGCACGCCACAGGTTTTCTCATCTTTATAGGCGTTGTAGATATACTCTGAAGCGAAGTGGTTTTTGATCACTTTATCTTCAACGATACCCATGCCGGATTCGGCAACGGCCATTTTAGCGAGAGGGATTCGAGCATCTGCAGCAGCCAGAGCGGCCGCGCGGAAGATTTTATCAACCTGTTCTTGGGTGAAATTGGCATATTCACGCTGGGCTTTTTTAACGCGCTCGACGAGGGCGTTCAGTTCAGCGATATTAGTAACAGCCATAATGCTCTCCTGATAATGTTTAAACTCTTTTAGTAAACCAGCGCTCGATACGTCAGACAGTATAGACAGAGCCAATACGACTTGCGTAACACACAGTAAAACAATGGGTTACTTCCTGCACCAGCACACTAATTTACTAAAAGAGCCTTACCTTAGCATCATCCTTTTTTGGCAGGTCATCTCCCTGGGGGCGTAATCAAGATTACTCACTTCTGAGTACGAAAATCATGATCTGCGTCAATTTTCCCCCAAGCTGATACCTTTCAGCAGGGTTATTTCTTTGAGATTATTCCAGTGTTAAATAATTAAGTAACTATTGGAAGTGGCGCTATCATTGCTTATACAAATATTTAACATCATGAATTGATAACGTTTTGGCACAGATTTCTGGTGAAGTATGCTGATAAAAAGCGTATCTTCAGCGCGATTTTCACTGACAGTTGTCAGCCCCGGGGCATACGCATAAGCGGAGCAAAATGTGATCTTATCGCTCTTTGATTTTCCTACATATTTTAAGTTTTTTATTGGTTTGTTTGCATTGGTCAACCCGGTGGGGATCATTCCTGTCTTCATTAGTATGACCAGTTACCAGACGGCGGCGGCCAGAAACAAAACCAATCTTACCGCTAACCTGTCAGTGGCGATTATTCTCCTGACCTCCCTTTACCTTGGGGATGCCATTCTTCAGGTGTTCGGTATCTCGATTGATTCTTTCCGTATTGCGGGTGGGATCCTGGTGGTCACCATCGCTATGTCGATGATCAGCGGTAAGCTGGGGGAAGACAAACAGAACAAGCAGGAAAAATCAGAAACCGCCATTCGCGAGAGCATTGGCGTAGTGCCGCTGGCGTTACCGCTGATGGCCGGTCCCGGCGCTATCAGCTCGACGATTGTCTGGGGTACGCGCTACCACAACTGGATGCATCTGATTGGCTTTTCTGTCGCCATTGCCATTTTTGCGCTTTGTTGTTGGGGCGTTTTCCGCATGGCACCCTGGCTGGTGCGTCTGCTTGGGCAGACAGGCATCAACGTCATTACCCGTATTATGGGGTTGCTATTGATGGCCCTGGGCATCGAATTCATTGTGACCGGCATCAAAAGCATTTTCCCTGGCTTATTGCACTGACATTTCATACGAAAGAACGGAGCCAACGGCTCCGTTTTTTTACGTGAATATCAGCAAATCATATAAATAAAGTTGAAATGCTTACCTGCCATAATAAATTCTACTAATAATGTTCAATTCTTATATTTCAACAAGTTATTAATCCCACCGTTTCCTGCCTGCACAGAAAACCTGC
The DNA here is from genome assembly GCF_047530935.1 of Enterobacter sp. 03-F-07-AD-ECC. NCBI lineage: Bacteria > Pseudomonadati > Pseudomonadota > Gammaproteobacteria > Enterobacterales > Enterobacteriaceae > Enterobacter > Enterobacter sp. 03-F-07-AD-ECC. The sequence goes on from NZ_JBLKBZ010000005.1 coordinate 286,760, forward strand.
GATCATTCTGTTATTTTACTCACACGATACTCTGGGGCTTGCTGAGTGATAACCGAAATGATATTAGTAAATTCAACGTTCCCTTAGAGGAATGTGCTAAATAATAATCAGTTGTTAAATTTTTGTACAAAATGACGTGATGGTAGCGCAGCGACGCGCGCAGAGAGACTGATTTTTTTATCTCTTTGAATGAAAAGATTTTTCTTGTCCTTTCATGTCAGGCAGGGCTGCCCTCAACGATTTAGTACACTTCGTAAAAGAGAATTGCTTAACAAATTTGCAAAATGTATTGGCGTGCGTTTACGCCTTTTGATACTTTCCGGCCTAATATTTTGCAGCATAAAACAAGAAGATGAGAATTATTTTCATATAGTCATCTTCGCGAATATCCAACACATGTCTCAGACAGGGGAGACGTGTAAAGAATCGACGCAAGACGGCCATACGAGCGGTCAGTAATAAAGAAGTCGGTGATAGCAAGAAGTAAAAAAAGAACCTGACAGCAGCAAAAAAAACTCCTGCGCTGTACAGGCCCCAACAGGGGATTACACAGCTGGCGAAGGCCAGTAATTATAATGAGTGGAGTACCAACACAATGTCCATCATCACAAAAAAAAATCTGGTAGCGGCGGGGATTTTAACTGCGCTAATCGCGGGCAACGCTGCAATGGCTGCGGACGTGCCGGCAGGGGTACAGCTGGCTGAGAAGCAGACGCTGGTACGTAACAACGGGGCGGAAGTACAGTCTCTCGATCCGCATAAAATTGAGGGCGTGCCAGAGTCAAACGTCAACCGCGACCTGTTTGAAGGGCTGCTGGTCACTGACGTAGAAGGCCACCCGGCGCCGGGTGTCGCCGAAAAGTGGGAAAACAAAGATTTTAAAGTCTGGACCTTCCATCTGCGCAAAGATGCTAAATGGTCCGACGGTACACCGGTTACCGCCGAAGATTTCGTTTACAGCTGGCAGCGCCTGGCGAATCCAAACACCGCCTCTCCGTATGCGAGCTATCTGCAATATGGCCATATCGCCAATATCGATGACATCATCGCCGGTAAAAAACCGGTCACCGATCTGGGTGTAAAAGCGATTGATGCCAACACGTTTGAAGTGACGTTGAGCGAACCTGTTCCGTACTTCTATAAGCTGCTGGTTCACCCGTCTGTCTCCCCGGTACCGAAATCCGCAGTGGAAAAATTCGGTGAAAAATGGACCCAGCCTGCCAATATTGTGACCAACGGTGCTTATAAACTGAAAGACTGGGTGGTCAATGAACGTATGGTTCTGGAGCGTAACCCGCAATACTGGGATAACGCCAAAACCGTGATTAACCAGGTGACCTACCTGCCAATCTCTTCTGAAGTGACTGACGTGAACCGCTACCGCAGCGGTGAAATCGACATGACCTATAACAACATGCCGATTGAACTGTTCCAGAAACTGAAGAAAGAAATCCCGAAAGAAGTTCATGTCGATCCATACCTGTGTACTTATTACTACGAAATTAACAACCAGAAAGCACCGTTCACCGACGTACGTGTCCGTACGGCGCTGAAGCTGGCACTGGATCGCGATATCATCGTGAACAAAGTGAAAAACCAGGGCGATCTGCCAGCCTACAGCTACACTCCACCGTACACCGATGGCATGAAACTGGTTGAACCTGAGTGGTTCAAGTGGTCACAGGAAAAACGTAACGAAGAAGCGAAAAAACTGTTGGCCGAAGCAGGATACACCGCAGATAAACCGCTGACGTTTAATCTGCTGTACAACACGTCCGATCTGCATAAAAAACTGGCGATTGCCGTTGCCTCTATCTGGAAGAAAAACCTGGGCGCGAACGTTAAGCTGGAAAACCAGGAGTGGAAAACCTTCCTGGATACCCGTCATCAGGGCACCTTTGACGTGGCGCGTGCAGGCTGGTGTGCGGACTATAATGAACCGACATCTTTCCTGAATACCATGCTCAGCGACAGCTCGAACAACACGGCGCACTATAAGAGCCCGGCATTCGATAAGCTTATCGCTGAAACGCTGCAGGTTACTGACGATGCAAAACGCGCAGACCTGTACGCCAAAGCAGAACAACAACTCGATAAAGACTCGGCAATTGTACCGGTTTACTACTACGTGAACGCCCGCCTGGTGAAACCATGGGTTGGCGGCTATACCGGTAAAGACCCGTTGGATAATATTTCCGTTAAGAATCTTTATATTATCAAGCATTAATGGCAATACGTGGGGCGGGCCTGGCTTGCCCCACTGTGTCTACTTTGTAACATTCATCAGGCACACGCCAGAAGGTACGGGCAATGTTGAAATTTATCCTGCGTCGCTGTTTAGAAGCGATACCAACGTTATTTATTCTAATTACAATTTCCTTCTTTATGATGCGTCTCGCGCCGGGAAGTCCATTCACGGGTGAACGTACGCTGCCACCTGAAGTGATGGCGAACATCGAAGCGAAATATCATTTAAACGATCCTATCTCCACGCAATACTTCAACTATCTGAAGCAACTGGCGCATGGCGATTTCGGGCCGTCATTCAAATATAAAGACTATTCCGTTAACGACCTGGTGGCGTCCAGCTTCCCGGTATCGGCAAAACTGGGTGCTGCGGCATTCTTGTTGGCCGTGGTTCTCGGGGTCACCGCAGGCGTTATCGCCGCGCTTAAACAAAATACCAAATGGGATTATACGGTAATGGGGGTCGCAATGACCGGGGTGGTTATCCCCAGCTTCGTTGTCGCGCCGTTACTGGTGATGATATTTGCCATCACGCTGAAATGGCTGCCCGGCGGCGGCTGGAACGGCGGGGCACTGAAATTCATGATCTTACCGATGGTGGCGCTTTCTCTGGCTTACATCGCCAGTATCGCGCGTATCACCCGTGGTTCGATGATTGAAGTGTTACATTCAAACTTCATCCGTACCGCGCGCGCGAAAGGGTTGCCGATGCGCCGGATTATCTTCCGCCATGCGCTCAAGCCAGCTCTGTTACCTGTGCTCTCGTACATGGGACCGGCGTTCGTCGGTATTATTACCGGTTCAATGGTTATTGAAACCATCTACGGTCTGCCAGGTATTGGCCAGCTGTTTGTTAACGGTGCCCTCAACCGCGACTATTCTCTGGTGCTGAGCCTGACGATCCTTGTGGGTGCGTTGACCATTCTCTTTAACGCTGTTGTCGATGTGCTGTATGCCGTTATCGACCCGAAAATCCGTTACTAACTGGAGCACGCCATGATGTTGAGTAAGAAAAACAGCGAGGCGCTGGAAAACTTCAGTGAAAAACTGGAAGTCGAAGGTCGTAGCCTCTGGCAGGACGCCCGCCGTCGCTTTATGCATAACCGCGCAGCGGTCGCCAGTCTGGTTGTTCTGGTGCTGATCGCGCTGTTTGTGACCCTGGCGCCGATGCTGTCGCAATTCACCTATTTCGATACGGACTGGGGCATGATGTCCAGCGCGCCGGATATGGAGTCCGGCCACTACTTTGGTACGGACTCGTCCGGCCGTGACCTGCTGGTCCGCGTCGCCATTGGGGGCCGTATTTCATTGATGGTGGGGATTGCAGCAGCGCTGGTGGCCGTGATCGTCGGCACGCTCTATGGCTCGCTCTCCGGCTATCTCGGCGGGAAAGTGGACTCGGTTATGATGCGTCTGCTGGAGATTTTAAACTCCTTCCCGTTCATGTTCTTCGTGATCCTGCTGGTGACCTTCTTCGGCCAGAACATCCTGTTGATCTTCGTGGCCATCGGCATGGTTTCCTGGCTGGATATGGCGCGTATCGTACGTGGCCAGACGCTGAGCCTTAAACGCAAAGAGTTTATCGAAGCGGCGCAGGTGGGGGGGGTATCGACAGGGAATATCGTTGTCCGCCACATTGTTCCTAACGTGCTGGGCGTGGTGGTGGTGTATGCCTCACTGCTGGTACCAAGCATGATCCTGTTTGAATCCTTCCTGAGCTTCCTGGGGCTGGGCACGCAAGAGCCGCTGAGCAGCTGGGGCGCGCTGTTGAGCGACGGCGCAAACTCAATGGAAGTTTCACCGTGGCTGCTGTTATACCCGGCGGGTTTCCTGGTCGTGACCCTGTTCTGTTTCAACTTTATCGGCGATGGCCTGCGTGATGCCCTCGACCCGAAAGACCGTTAAGGAGCGCCGTCATGACAATTATTGAAACGGCAACTGCGCCACAGGCGCAACAGCGGAGTGACCTTCTGCTGGATGTAAACGATCTCCGCGTCACCTTTAAGACGCCGGACGGGGATGTCACCGCCGTAAACGATCTCAACTTCAACCTGCGCGCGGGTGAAACGCTGGGTATCGTGGGCGAATCCGGCTCCGGGAAATCTCAGACGGCGTTCGCGCTGATGGGGCTGCTGGCCGCAAACGGTGTGATTGGCGGATCCGCCAAATTCAACGGACGTGAGATCCTCAACCTGCCTGAACACGAGCTGAACAAGCTGCGTGCTGAGCAGATTTCGATGATTTTCCAGGATCCGATGACCTCGTTGAACCCGTACATGCGCGTCGGTGAGCAACTGATGGAAGTCCTGATGCTGCACAAAGGGTTGAGCAAAGCTGAAGCCTTTGAAGAGTCCGTTAAAATGCTCGATGCGGTAAAAATGCCGGAGGCGCGTAAGCGCATGCGCATGTTCCCGCATGAGTTCTCTGGCGGTATGCGTCAGCGTGTGATGATTGCCATGGCGCTGCTGTGTCGTCCAAAACTGCTGATTGCCGATGAACCGACCACCGCGCTGGATGTGACCGTCCAGGCGCAAATCATGACCCTGCTGAACGAGCTTAAGCGTGAGTTCAACACGGCGATTATCATGATCACCCACGATTTGGGCGTGGTTGCCGGTATCTGTGACAAAGTGCTGGTGATGTATGCTGGTCGTACGATGGAATATGGCAAAGCGCGCGATGTTTTCTATCAGCCTGCGCATCCGTACTCGATCGGCCTGTTGAATGCGGTGCCACGTCTTGATGCGGAAGGGGAATCCCTGTTGACCATTCCGGGCAACCCGCCAAACCTGCTGCGCCTGCCGAAAGGCTGCCCGTTCCAGCCGCGCTGCCCGCACGCGATGGAGATTTGTAACAGCGCTCCGCCGCTGAAAGAGTTTGCACCAGGCCGTCTGCGCGCCTGCTTTAAGCCGCAGGAGGAGCTGGTATGAACGCATTAGATGAAAAAAGAAATGTGCTGCTCGAAATTGCCGATCTTAAAGTGCATTTCGACATCAAAGACGGTAAACAGTGGTTCTGGCAGCCGCCCAAGACCCTGAAAGCTGTGGATGGCGTAACGCTTCGTCTGTATGAAGGGGAAACGCTGGGCGTGGTGGGTGAGTCCGGATGCGGTAAATCGACCTTTGCGCGTGCCATTATCGGGCTGGTGAAAGCGACCGGCGGTAAAGTGGCATGGCTGGGTAAAGATCTGCTGGGGATGAAGCCCGAAGAGTGGCGCGACGTACGCAGCGATATTCAGATGATATTCCAGGATCCGCTGGCGTCCTTAAACCCGCGTATGACCATTGGTGAAATCATTGCCGAGCCGCTGCGGACCTATCATCCGAAGATGCCACGTCAGGAAGTACGCGATCGTGTTAAGGCGATGATGATGAAAGTGGGGCTGCTGCCAAACCTCATCAACCGCTATCCGCACGAATTCTCCGGCGGCCAGTGTCAGCGTATCGGTATTGCCCGCGCGTTAATCCTTGAGCCGAAGCTGATCATCTGCGATGAGCCTGTCTCCGCGCTGGATGTGTCGATTCAGGCGCAGGTGGTTAACCTGCTGCAGAAGCTGCAGCGTGAGATGGGGCTATCGCTGATTTTCATTGCGCACGACCTGGCGGTGGTGAAGCACATTTCTGACCGCGTACTGGTCATGTACCTGGGCCATGCCGTGGAGCTGGGCACCTATGATGAGGTGTACCACAATCCACTGCACCCCTACACCAAAGCGCTGATGTCCGCGGTGCCAATTCCCGATCCCGATCTGGAAAAAAATAAAACCATCCAGCTGCTGGAAGGCGAATTGCCGTCGCCGATTAATCCGCCATCAGGCTGCGTGTTCCGTACGCGATGCCCTCTGGCCGGGCCGGAGTGTGCGAAAACACGACCGGTTCTGGAAGGCAGTTTCCGACATGCGGTTTCCTGCCTGAAAGTAGACCCGTTATAATCGCAAGGGCTGACATGATGTCAGCCCTTATTTTTTGCGAGGTTACCGTGTCGAGTCTATTCACCTCAGCCCGTCGGCGGCTTTATCATTTTTTATTCGATCCTAAAACGATATCCGGACGCCGCTTCGAAGGGATCTGCGGGCTGTTTGCACTCATCAGCGTGGTGGTTATTTTCTTTGAATCGGGAGCCGGGACGCAGTATCACCTGACCTATGATGAATGGCATATATTTGTCTGGATCGAACTGATTATTACCCTGGTCTTTACTGCCGAATATCTGCTGCGGGTCGTCTGCTGGCCCAACCCGGCGAGATATGTTTTCAGTTTCTGGGGATTTATCGATTTAGCCACCGTCCTGCCGCTCTACGTCATGTGGTTGTGGCCGGAGATTAGCCTGAGCTATGTCTTTGCATGGCGGGCGATGCGCGTTATTCGTGTATTACGTATTCTGAAATTGCTGCGTTTTATGCCGTCTCTGCGGGTCTTCTGGAGCGCAATAGTCAGTGCCCGGCATCAACTCATTCTGTTTTACTCGTTTATCGCGATCGTCATGATTGTTTTCGGTGCGTTGATGTACCTGATAGAAGGGCCAAAATATGGCTTCACAACGCTGAATGCCTCTGTGTATTGGGCCATTGTCACCGTCACGACCGTTGGCTACGGGGATATCACGCCGCATACGCCTCTTGGACGTATCGTCGCATCGGTGCTGATTCTGATTGGGTATTCGGTGATTGCCATTCCGACAGGTCTTATCACAACCCATATGAGCAGCGCATTTCAGAGCCGCAAACAGCAGCGAAAATGTCCGGGTTGTCACCAGGCTGAACATGAGCTTAACGCCCGCTTCTGTAACCGTTGCGGGAGTGCGCTACCGGATTAAACAAAAAAGGCTGCATCCGCAGCCTTTTACTATTCGCGCCAGATGATATGGCACAGCTTATGGTCTTTCTCGCGGCAGAGCAGCACGCGGGCGAAGATGTCATTAATTTCGCCACCATCTTCATCTGCCAGCCCAATCACCACTTCGGCAAAGAAGTCAGGATTGAGATCGTAATCCACGTGCTCAGCCCAGTCTTCTGCAGGGTCGAATAACTCCGCGCCGCCGCGCTCTTCGAACTGCAGATTAAAGAGGATCACATCTGCGGGATCGAGGTTATCAACCGCCAGTTCGAGAAAAATGTCATAGGCCTGCTCGAGCGTTTCGTCTTCGGTCAGGCGATTGTTCAGATCCATTTCCATGATGACTACCTGTTAAACATCGTTGGGCACGTTTTACAGCAACGGACTAAAGAAGTAAAACAGTCGTTCAGCAATTCTCTGCCACAGCGGACGTTTTACCCACAGCCGGGCATCCAGCAGACGCGAACGGGAGATATAATCGTCCTGTACCGCCGCCAGATCACCCCCGAATCCGGCATCATCAATGACCAGCGTGATTTCAAAGTTTAACCACAGGCTGCGCATATCCAGGTTTACCGTGCCCACCAGACTTAACTCACCGTCCACGAGGACGCTTTTGGTATGCAGGAGCCCGCCTTCAAACTGGTAGATTTTTACCCCGGCGGCAAGCAGTTCGCTAAAGAACGCGCGGCTGGCCCAGCCCACCAGAAGCGAGTCATTTTTGCGTGGCAGAATGATGCTGACATCGACACCGCGCTGTGCTGCGGTGCAGATTGCGTGCAGCAGGTCATCGCTCGGAACGAAGTAGGGCGTGGTCATGATCAGATATTCACGCGCCGCGTAAGTGGCGGTCAGTAGCGCCTGATGGATTAAATCCTCCGGGAAACCCGGCCCGGAGGCAATGGTATGGATGGTATGTCCGCTGGCCTCTTCAAAGGGCATGATATTGCCATCCGGTGGCGGCGGGAGAATACGTTTGCCGGTTTCTATCTCCCAGTCACAGGAGTAGACAATCCCCATGGAGGTGGCGATAGGTCCTTCCATCCTTGCCATCAGGTCAATCCACTGGCCGACCCCCGAGTCCTGCTTGAAGAAGCGGGGGTCAACCATGTTCATGCTGCCGGTATAGGCAATATAGTTGTCGATCATGATCATCTTGCGATGCTGGCGAAGATCCATCCGGCGCAGAAAAACGCGCAGTAAATTGACCTTTAACGCCTCCACCACTTCGATGCCGGCATTACGCATCATCCCTGCCCAGGGGCTACGGAAAAAGGCGACGCTACCTGCGGAGTCGAGCATCAAACGGCAGTGAATGCCACGACGTGCGGCAGCCATCAGCGATTCCGCCACCTGGTCTGCCATCCCGCCGGGCTGCCAGATATAGAACACCATCTCGATATTGTGACGAGCCAGTTGAATATCGCGGATCAAGGCCTGCATGACGTCATCAGAAGAGGTCAGCAACTGGAGCTGATTGCCTTTTACCCCACCAATACCTTGTCTGAGTTCGCACAGTTTAAATAATGAGGAGGCAACGCTGCTGTTTTCTTCTGCGAAGATGTGTTTACAGGCTTTGAGATCGCTCAGCCATTTGGCGGTGGAAGGCCACATGGCCCGGGCACGCTCGGCACGACGCTTGCCCAGATGAAGTTCACCGAAAGAGAGATAGGCGATAATTCCTACCAGCGGCAGGATATAAATTATAAGAAGCCAGGCCATGGCAGAGGGTACGGCTCTGCGCTTCATCAGGATGCGCAATGTCACACCCGCGATTAACAGCCAGTATCCCAGAATGACCAGCCAACTCACCACGGTGTAGAAGGTTGTCATAGGTAAAAAAATCCTTTTGAAAGCGTATTGTTATGAGTGTACGCATCAGGAATCATCTGGCAAATAAAAACGCCAGGTAAAAGCGCTGGTTTGCTGCAGGGTTGGGTTTATAATGGCCTCTCTTTTAAAGAAAGAGTTGTAGACATGAAGCGCAGTAGAACTGAAGTAGGGCGCTGGCGCATGTTGCGACAGGTGAACCGTCGTAAGGCTCGTTGGCTGGAAGCACAATCCCGCCGCAATATGCGTATACACGCCATCAGGAAATGTGGAATGACCCGGCACCGCAACGCGTTGCTGTTCGCAGTCCAGGATTTCTGAGAACCATCAGGGCACCGCAAGGTGCCCAATGATTTTATGGCGTCTGGTTGTTGGGAATAGCGTCTTTGCAGCGCTATTCCTGTTGTGTTGAGCAAAAGGAGGGAGAAGTGTTTGCGGAGTTTGGCGTACTGAATTTCTGGACATACGTTGTCGGCGCATTTTTTATCGTGCTGGTGCCAGGGCCGAATACTTTATTTGTGCTGAAAACCGGGATTGGTCACGGCGTTAAAAAAGGGTATCTCGCCGCCACCGGCGTGTTTATCGGCGATGCCGTACTGATGTTCCTGGCCTGGGCGGGCGTTGCCGCGTTAATTCAGACCACACCGGTACTGTTTAATATCGTACGTTATTTAGGTGCTTTTTATCTGCTGTGGCTGGGCGGTAAAATGCTCTGGTCGGTTATTACCCGTCAGAATAATACACATGAAAGCGGTACCGAGCCTGCCAGCATGATCATGAAACGCTCGCTGGTATTGAGCCTGACGAACCCGAAAGCGATTCTGTTCTACGTCTCGTTCTTTGTTCAGTTTATCGATGTGAATGCGAAGAATACCGGTACCTCTTTCCTGATCCTCGCGACCACGCTTGAGCTAATAAGCTTTATGTATATGAGCTTCCTGATCTTCTCAGGCGCTTTTGTCACACGTTATCTGAAAACGAAAAAGAAACTGGCAAAGCTGGGGAACGGCCTGATAGGACTGTTGTTTGTCGGGTTTGCGGCGCGGTTAGCATCGCTGCATTGATTGCAAGAAAGGCTCCTGAGGGAGCCTTTTTGGTATCAGAACACTTTTTTGTACGGTCGAACCGTCACTTTCGCATACACACCCGCAGCAACGTACGGATCGGCATCGGCCCAGGCCTGAGCGGCCTCCAGGGATTCAAACTCGGCAATCACCGTGGAGCCAGAAAAACCGGCAGCACCCGGATCGTTGCTGTCGACGGCTGGCATAGGGCCCGCAGTCAGTAAACGCCCTTCATCCTGTAGCAACTGTAAGCGTGCGAGGTGAGCAGGGCGTACAGACTGGCGTTTTTCCAGGGAATCAGCGACATCTTCAGAGTAAATCACGTAAAACACGGTGAAGCTCCTTAACCATTAAAAGTGTCAGTTACGTTATGTGAAAGGACAACTGACTGCAATGTAAAATAAAAACAATGTTAATACCCTGATCTGAATGCCTCTTTTTTGGCCTCTCCCGCGCCTAAATTGCGCCAGAACAAAGTGTCTTATTGAATATGATTGCTATTTGCATTTAAAATCAGGATTCGGTTTTTTAACGTTGATGATTATGACTTCGATGACCCTTGATTTACCTCGCCGCTTTCCCTGGCCGACGCTGCTTTCTGTCGTGATTCACGGTGCTGTCGTGGCGGGTTTGCTCTATACCTCGGTTCATCAGGTTATTGAAATGCCAGCGCCTTCGCAGCCCATTTCAGTGACGATGGTCTCGCCTGCGGATCTTGAGCCGCCGCAGGTTGCACCACCGCCGCAGCCGGTTGCTGAGCCAGAACCAGAACCAGAACCTGAGCCGGTTCCGGAGCCACCAAAGGAAGCGCCGGTGGTGATCCATAAGCCAGAACCCAAACCGAAGCCTAAGCCGAAACCAAAACCGGTGAAAAAGGTGGAGGAGCGCCCTAAACGGGAAGAACGTCCGGTTGAACCACGCGCTACGCAGAGGGTCGAAAACACAGCGCCTTCGCGTCCGTTGATGAATAACACGCCCGCGACCGCAAAACCGACGCCAACCGCGCCCGCTGGCCCGCGCGCCGTGAGCCGCAACCAGCCGCAATATCCTCCTCGTGCTCAGGCGTTGCGCATTGAAGGTCGCGTGCGGGTCAAATTTGACGTCACCCCGGACGGGCGTGTTGATAACGTGGAAATCTTGTCTGCTCAGCCTTCAAATATGTTTGAGCGTGAAGTGAAATCGGCGATGCGCAGATGGCGTTACGAGCCAGGCAAACCAGGTAGTGGGTTGATCGTTAATATTGTTTTCCGCCTGAACGGCGGGGCGCAGATGGAATAAGAAAAGCCTCCGCAAGGAGGCTTTTTTATGCCTGAAGATCAGGCCTGAGGCAACTGGCGGGGTTTGCCCTCGCTATCGACTGCCACATAAATAAACAGCGCTTCTGTTGCTTTATAACGCTGTCCAATCGGTTCAGATGAGACCTTCTTCACCCAGACTTCAATGTTAATGGAAATGGAAGTATTACCGCGCTTGACGCAGCGTGCATAGCAGCAGACCACATCACCCACCGCGACCGGGCGCAGGAAGGTCATCCCGTCCACCCGGACGGTCACAACGCGACCATGCGCGATCTCTTTTGCCAGAATTGCGCCGCCCATATCCATTTGCGACATCAGCCAGCCGCCAAAAATATCGCCATTGGCATTCGTGTCCGCAGGCATTGCCAGTGTGCGTAAAACCAGTTCGCCCTGAGGGGCGTCATTTGTTGTCATTGTTTTAAACTCGTAACTGAAGACTTCAGGCGGGATGCTACTATGATTTTTGGCAGGAGAGAATAGACCAGAACGCCTGTTGTGCACGTTCTGGTCGGGGATTCATCAGTGTTTATCATCCTGCGGCATGTGCCGGTAGATATAGACACCGCTTAACAGAGTGAAGATGAGCGTCAACGCCGTCAGGCCAAAGACCTTGAAGTTGACCCAGATATTCTGCGGCAGCCAGAAGGCGATGTAGATATTCGCCAGGCCGCAAAGAATAAAGAACAGCGCCCAGGCGATATTCAGACGGGACCATACTTCCTGTGGCAGCGTCAGCTCTTTACCCAGCATGCGCTGGATCAGTGGCTTTTTCATTACCCACTGGCTGATCAGCAACGCACCGGCAAACAGCGCGTAAATCACGGTGACTTTCCATTTAATGAATTCATCGTTGTGGAAGAACAGCGTCAGCCCACCGAACACGGCCACCAGTGCGAACGTAATCAGAGCCATTTTTTCGACTTTACGATAGCGAACCCAGCTGTAGATCAGCACGATAGCGGTAGCAACGATCAGTGCCATCGTGGCTGCATAAATGTCATACAGCTTATAAAACGCGAAAAACACGACCAGCGGTAAAAAATCAAGAAACTGCTTCATTCTGTGATTCCATCTTCTGTGTGGGGCCGGGTTTTGCGATGCACCCGGCCACAGGATTACTGACGAATTAACATATACAGGCGGAACAGATAAACCAGCAGTATCGCTGAAATCAGGTTACTCAGCGTGTTGGCTACCACCGCACCGACGTTCGGCGTTAAGACTGCAAAGTTTGGGGCAAACAGCAGCAGGAGCGTTTTGGCCAGCAGCCAGCTAATTACGGCCGGTGCCACCAGGCGCATATTGGCCCATGCCAGTTTGATGCTGCTGCGCATGGCGGTAAAGATCCCCATTTTGTCCTGCACCACCATCACCGGCGCGAACGCGAGGACGATAGCCAGCAGCACGCCTGGAACCACAACGAGCATGATCCCCATCTGCACCAGCAGGGTGGTTAAAAAGATGAGGATAAACAGCTTAGGCAATACCGGCGCGCTGGCACCGATCGCCCGTAAGGCGCTGACGCGGTGGCCTGCAGAAACCAGCTGGATCATCAGCAGAACACCGCCCGCGAGAATGGCATTGCCGATCAGTCCAGAGAAGGTCGATGCCGCAGAGGCCCGCAGCAGGATTTGCTGCTGCTCTGGCGTCATGTTTTGCACCAGCTCAAACAACCCCACGCTACCTGCAAGATGGTCGCCCTGGCTCAGGCTGGCGATCTGTTCGTCGCTCGGAGAGAACGCGTGACCCAGCACCACCGTAATAAAGGCGCATAACAACGCGATCAGTAAAAAGGTTACGAACTGATTGCGGAAAAAGTTTCCCGTGTCACGGTAGACAGACTTCGCCGTGATAGACATGCACTCTCCTTGAGTATTGCAGGTGTTAATTAGCCGGCAATTGTACACCGGATAACGCGGTCGTGGCAGCATCAAGGCTTGTATGGAAAAGCATATCTTTGTAAAGCGGCGGTAATCCGAAGCGCGCGCGGGCGCGATTACAGGCTTCGTTGACCTGACCCTCTTCGCCAGACATCGTAAAGTCCCGACACGGGCTGGGGCGATCCTCATAGATGGAGCAGCGGGTCGACACGCCTGGCTCGCCTTGTAACGCCATACAGCGGGCCTGCTTTTGATTCGTACCGCTCATGCAGCGCAGAAAACGGGATAACGGTTCAGTGAGATGAACCGGAACGGTGCCGCCGCCATCGCTGGCTTCGGCCCAGTAGAAAGAGACTCGAAAATACGCACAACAGGCTCCGCACGTCATGCACGGGTTCATATCACTCATGGCACACCTGCAAAAAAGAACGCATCAAATCACATTGTGAGAGCGCTAAATTATCCAGCCGCCATTCGAAGAGCAAGAGGGGGGAAACAGAAAATTTTGTAACCGGGAAATGCCAAAAATTGACGTAAGAACAACTTTTGGCCTTACGGTGTGTCACCAAAAATTAACCCAGATCAATGAATGTTAAGTTACTGGTTTTAATGTGATCTGTGACAGATCACTTATTACTCATTTGTGAGTATATTCTCATCCGCAGCTAAAACCACAACGATGGAGCGGATATGAAAAAATTAGCGGTGGCAGCCCTTATCTTAAGCAGTCTCTCTGGCGGCGCGTATGCGCATGAAGCAGGTGAATTCTTTATTCGTGCCGGTTCGGCAACGGTACGTCCAACTGAAGGTTCTGATAACGTGCTGGGAATGGGCGGCTTTAACGTCAGCAACAACACCCAGTTAGGTTTAACATTCACGTATATGGCGACGGATAACATTGGCGTTGAGCTTCTGGCAGCAACGCCATTCCGTCATCGCGTAGGTTTAGGCCCAACCGGTGATATCGCCACGGTGCACCATCTGCCGCCAACGTTGATGGCGCAGTGGTACTTTGGTGACTCAAGCAGCAAACTGCGCCCCTATATCGGCGCGGGCGTGAACTACACCACCTTCTTCGATGAGAAATTCAACGATACCGGTAAAGAGGCCGGACTGACCGATCTCAGTCTGAAAGATTCATGGGGCGTGGCAGGACAGGTGGGGATGGACTATCTCATTAACCGCGACTGGTTAATTAACGCCTCAGTCTGGTATATGGATATCGATACCGATGTCCGCTTCAAGGCAGGCGGACAGCAACAAAGCATCAGTACCCGTCTGGATCCATGGGTATTTATGTTCTCTGCAGGTTATCGTTTCTGATTCTACTTTCCGGGACTGGCCAGAACATGGCCAGTCTTTCTAGCGGCTTACCTCTACGGTTGCCCCTCCATGTTCCAGCGGGCAGAACCCATATCCTGAAATACACGCTCGTCTGTGAAGGGCGGGAAGGTGGCCCGTGTTGCCGCGTCGGCTAAAGCCTGGCAATACGCTTTGTCTCCGCCTTTTATCTCCAGGTTCTGCAATAGCCCGTCGATGGTAAAGTCGAGATGCATGTTGCATCGCTTACCATTCCAGGCGTGCGGATCGGCCAGCGCCGAGTCCAGCGCTTTCTTTATCGCGGCAGCCTGTTGACCATAGATATCCTTATCGGAGACTTTACCTGACTGCTTATAGGAGCACGAGTCGAGAGCGGTTTTCTTCTGACAACCTTCAGGCGCGAGAGGAGCACAGCCCGTTATTGCTGTGGCAAGGCATACCAGCATCACTACTTTTTTCATTGTTAAGTCCGTTTATCGAAATTATTTTATTGTACAACGTCTTAAATAAGCCCCGGAATTCCGGGGCTTAAGTTTCTCAGCAGCCTCGCTAGCGTACAACCAGCACCGGGCATTTTGCATGGCGTACCACAACCGCCGCGTTTGAACCTAAAAGGTAGGTTGTGATATCCGGTCGATGGGACGCAATGATAATAAGGTCTGCGTTGATACTGTCAGCCAGCTTCAGGATCTGATCTTTAGGCGCACCTGAGATGGCGTGTGTCTCCACACGATCGGCAGGTAAATTGAACTGCTTAACCATCTCTTTGAGCTTCGTAAGGGCTTCCTCCTGAATCTCCGCAAGCTTTGGCATTTCAACCGAATACGCCAGCCCAAGCGATGAATAGTAAGGGAAAGAAGGCACTACCGTCAGAAAATGGATTTTACCGTTACCGATTGCTGCGTTTGCCTGAACATAGGGAATCACCTGTTCGGTCAGACGACTTTCAGAGATATCGACAGGGACTAAAATTGAATTAAACATACCTCACCTCCTGTTTGTTTTTTATCCATTTTAAGTGTAGTGCTACCATTTTCAGTGGCGCTGTATTCGCCATCAAAATGGGAGGTGAGGCAGCTTTTTTGACGGGGGGGACGCCCCCCGTCACCTGGCGGTTTACTTCTGGATAAGATAGCGAATGGTCGGGCCATCCTGCTGAATATCCAGTACGGTGTAACCGTGGTTTTTGGCATCCAGAGGAATGTTGTTGATGGACTGCGGGCAGTCGCTCACCACTTCCAGAATTTCCCCTTTTTGAAGCTGCGGGAGCGCTTCAAGCGTGGCGACAGCCGGGTAAGGACACGGTTCACCGACCATATCAAGGCGGTAGTCAGGCACAATCTCTTTCATGCTGCATTCTCCTGGGGTTCAGGTTTAACCGTGGCACGGCGGAAGAAACGTTTCTCTTGCGCGACAACCAGTAAAAAAGCGACCAGCAGCAGGGCGTAGGTCACCAGCAGTCCACCGAGCGGGCCAAACGTGCTGAGCAGATTCACCTTGTCCCAGTTCGTGGCCAGCACCGGAGACAAATCGTCCCAGTACCAGGCCAGCAGGGTGGAGCCGATGACGTTCCCCAGACCTACCCACCAGTAATGCACCTGACCTTCAACTGCGCGGTACATCCAGCCGGTTTCACACCCGCCAGCCAGTACAATTCCGAAGCCAAACAGCAGGCCGCCAATCACCGCGTTCGGGCCAGCCCACATGATTTTCGGCTCAACACCCAGTTGCACATAGCTGAAGATGCCAATGGCGCTTACCGCCATACCCGCAATAATCGCTTTGGCCATCATTGTACGGCCGGTGATCCACATATCGCGAAACGCCGAGGTGAAACAGATCTGCGCACGTTCTATCAGCAGGCCGAAACCGACACCGAACAACATGGCCAGACCCAGCTTAGGCTGGTTGAGCGCCGTACAGAGCGCCCAGGCGACCATGGCGAAAAAGACCAGCATGCCGAGACGAAAACGACGACGCGCCTGAGAAGGCTTTTGCGTCAGCGGCGAGGCAGCGCTGACCTTCACCATTTTGACCGGAATGCGGAACAGCGGCAGGAGGGTAAACTTCGCGCCAAAGTAAGAGCCAATCGCCGTGGCGACAGCAAAAAACCAGGCGTGCAGCGAAAACTGTGGAATGCCGGTAAAGAAAGCGGCCAGGTTACACCCCATCGCCAGGCGGGCGCCGAATCCGGCAATCATGCCGCCGACAATCGCCTGCATAACGCGTATCCGGCTTTTAGGCATTCGCAACTTAACGTTGTTAGCCCACAGCGCGGCGGCAAAACAGCCCCCGAACATGCCGATAATCATCATACCGTCGATGCGGGTCAGCGGCGTGCCGTCCAGATGAATAAGCTTAAAGTAACCCCACTCCTCGGTATGTACGCCAGCGAGCTGCAGCAGTTGCCCACCCCAGCGGGTGAATTCGCCGGTTACGGCCCAGAAGGTGCCGGTAATGCCGAAATAGTAGGTGGAAAGGATCCCCGCCGCGATGACGGCCGGTACGGGTGACCAGAACTTAACCAGGTAAGTCTGTTTGAAGTATTGCCATGACATGAGTAAGCCTCTGAACTCAGAAGGTTTAAAGCCGAAAAGAGACCAAATCATACGCTTACGGCAAGGTTTGAAAAGCCATTCACGCCGAAAATATCGATGGGATCAATTTTGGCGTAACGCTTAAGTGATAGCGGGAATATAAGAGGAAGACCGTCTGGCTGAGTCGCCAGACGGTGGAAGGATCAGGCTTTACGCGTTGCGGCTTTCATCGCCGTAACAAATGCTTTGAGTTCAGCCAGCATCTGATCGGGTTTGTCCACGTTCTTCTCAATGATTTTGACGATAGCAGAGCCGGAGATCGCGCCTGCCGCTTTTGCGTCAATTGCCGCCGTAACCTGATCCGGGGATGAAATGCCGAATCCCTGCAGCGGAGGTGCTGCGTGGTATTCAGCCAGTTTTTCTACCAGGTGATGCAGCGGCAGCACGGCTTTGTTTTCAGCACCCGTCACGCCCGCGCGGGAGAGCAGGTAGGTGTAACCACGGCCGTAAGAGGCAATCTGGCGCAGCAGTTCGTCATCGGCGTTTGGCGGGCAGATGAAAATCGGCGCCACGTTATGACGCATAGCCGCCTGGCGGAACGGTGCAGATTCTTCAACCGGGACGTCGGCCACCAGCACGGAGTCAACGCCGACCCGCGCGCACTCGGCATAAAATTCGTCGATTCCGCGGTTAAAGACCAGGTTGGCATACATCAGCAGGCCAATCGGAATGGTCGGGTGCTTCTGACGGATCGCGGCCAGCATCTCAAAACATTGCGTTGGGGTGACGCCCGCGGCAAAGGCACGCAGGGTGGCGTTCTGAATGGTCGGGCCATCCGCCAGCGGGTCAGAGAACGGGATCCCCAACTCCAGCGCATCGGCACCGGCTTCAATCAGAGTGTCGATAATTTTTAGCGACTGCTCCGGGCCCGGATCGCCCAGCGTGACGAAGGGAACGAACGCGCCTTCCTGGCGGGATTTCAGTTGTGCAAATGCGTTATCGTAGCGTTCCATCAGATTTCCCCTCGTGCTTTCAGAATATCGTGAACGGTGAAGATATCTTTATCACCGCGACCGGAAAGGTTAACGACCAGCAGTTGCTCTTTTTCCGGGTTTTCTTTCATCATTTTCAGCGCATGCGCCAGAGCATGCGAGGACTCCAGTGCCGGGATGATCCCTTCGCTGCGGCACAGCGTCTTAAACGCTTCCAGCGCTTCGTCATCGGTGATGGAGACGTAGTCCGCACGTCCGGTGCTGTTCAGGAACGCATGCTGTGGCCCGACGGACGGGAAATCCAGACCGGCAGAGATGGAGTACGACTCTTCAATCTGACCTTCATCGGTCTGCATCATCGGCGCTTTCATGCCGAAGTAGATCCCCACGCGGCCATGTTTCAGCGGTGCGCCGTGCTCACCGGTTTCAATCCCGTGACCAGCTGGCTCCACGCCGATCAGGCCAACACGGGTTTCGTCGATAAAATCAGCGAACATTCCGATGGCGTTTGATCCCCCGCCCACGCAGGCAATCACCGCGTCCGGCAGACGGCCTTCTTTTTCAAGGATCTGCGCTTTGGTCTCTTCGCCAATCATGCGCTGGAATTCACGCACGATAGTTGGGAACGGGTGCGGGCCAGCGGCCGTGCCGAGCATGTAGTGCGCGGTTTCATAGCTACCAGACCAGTCGCGCAGCGCTTCGTTACAGGCATCTTTCAGCGTGGCAGAACCACTGTGAACCGGGATCACTTCTGCGCCCATCAGACGCATACGGAATACGTTCGGAGACTGACGCTCAACGTCTTTCGCCCCCATATAGATACGGCATTTCAGGCCAAGCAGGGCGCTGGCCAGTGCTGATGCCACGCCGTGCTGACCCGCGCCGGTTTCGGCGATGATCTCGGTTTTGCCCATCCGTTTTGCCAGCAGCGCCTGTCCTAACACCTGGTTGGTTTTATGCGCGCCGCCGTGCAGCAGGTCTTCACGCTTGAGGTACAGCGTGGTTTTGGTGCCGGCAGTCAGGTTACGGCATTTGGTCAGCGCTGTTGGACGGCCCGCGTAGTTTTTCAGCAGGTCGGTAAATTCAGCCTGAAAAGCAGGATCTTTCTGTGCGCTCACAAACGCTTCTTCCAGCTGGCGCAGTGCGGGCATCAGGATCTGCGGAACGTACATCCCGCCGAACTCACCAAAATACGGGTTTAGTAATGTCGTCATTTTTTCTTCCTTAATATGCACGCAGAGTTTTAAATACCGAGGCCAGCTTACTGGCATCTTTGATGCCCGGTTGCGACTCTACGCCTGAATTGAAATCGAGGCCCGCGCAGCCGGTTTTGGCTGCTTCCACACAGTTATCCGGGCTAAGTCCACCCGCCAGCAGGACATTGTCCAGCGCTTCGCCGTTCAGTAGTGACCAGTCAAAACGCTGGCCTGTACCGCCCTGGCCGTTATCGAGCACGTATTTATCAACATGATTCAGGTTACGTGCTGGCAGGGTGCTGCCCACGCTCTGCGCTTTCCAGATCTGAACCTGAGGAGCCAGCCCGGCACGCAGGGCATCGATGTATGCCTGATCTTCATCACCGTGCAGTTGTACTGCACTAAGGGATAACGCTTCGGCTTTTGCCGTAACGTCCGCAATATCAGCGTTACGGAAGACGCCCACATAGCTGAGGGGGGCTGCCGCTATCACCTTGCGTGCCTGCTCATCGCTCACCGCACGCGGTGAGGAGTCCACAAAGATCAACCCGCCGTAAATAGCCCCCGCCTCATAGGCGGCCTGGGCATCCTGTTCGCGGGTTAAGCCGCACACTTTGTTTTCACCCAACAGCACCCGACGCACTGCGGCATTGAGATCGTCATGTGCCATCATCGCAGAGCCAATCAGGAAACCGTTGGCAAAGTGGCTCAGCTCACGCACCTGGGCGTAGCTGTTGATCCCGGATTCACTGATAACAGTCACGCCAGAGCCCAGACGCGGTGCCAGCTGACGCGTACGATTCAGGTCAATTGACAGATCGCGCAGATCGCGGTTGTTAATCCCGACCACTTTCGCCTGCAGTGCAATGGCTCGCTCCAGCTCTTCTTCGTTGCTCACCTCGGTCAGCACGCCCATGTTGAGGCTGTGCGCCACCGCAGCCAGCTGGCGATACTGCTCGTCGTCGAGCACCGAGAGCATCAGCAGGCAGGCGTCAGCCTGGTAAAAACGCGCCAGCCAGATCTGATACGGGTCGATAATAAAGTCTTTGCACAGAATCGGTTGCGGCGCGATGCTGCTGACAACAGGCAGAAAATCGAAGCTGCCCTGGAAATATTTCTCATCCGTCAGCACGGAGATCGCCGACGCATGATGCTTATAAATGCTGGCAATACGCGCCGGATCGAAATCATCACGGATAACGCCTTTCGACGGGGAGGCTTTTTTGCACTCAAGAATAAATGCGGTGCGCGCGCCCTGCAGGGCATCATAGAAACGACGGCTGCTTGGGACGACATCGTTCTGAAAACTGGCAAGCGGCTGCTGCGCTTTGCGGGCTTCCACCCAGATGGCCTTATCGGCAACGATTTTCGCTAAAACGGTCTGCATTCTTTACCCTCTTGCCGCAAGTGCGGTAACGCGATCGTAAGCTGCACCAGAGCGCAGTACGTCCAGAACTTTTTGTGCGTTGGCTTTGAGATCCTCTTCGCCGTGCAATCGCATCAGCATGGCCACGTTGGCTGCCACGGCTGCCTCATGGGCGACCTCTCCCTTACCTTGTAATAAGCGCGTGAGAATGTCACGGTTTTCTTCCGGCGTGCCGCCTGCCAGCGCCTCCTGATGATACGGCGTTAAACCAAAGTCGGCGGCTTCCAGCTGATAGCTCAGGATTTCGCCATTGCGCAGTTCCGCAACGAGAGTTGGCGCGTGAAGGGACACTTCATCCATTCCCCCGCTGTGAACTACTGCCGCGCGCTGATAACCGAGCACGCGCAGGGTTTCGGCAATTGGCAGAACCAGTTCCGGGCTGTAAACACCAATCAGCGCCAGCGGCGGGTGCGCCGGGTTGATCAGCGGCCCCAGTACGTTAAACAGCGTGCGTGTTTTGAGCTGCTGACGAACCGGCATCGCATGGCGGAAACCGGTGTGATACTTCGGCGCAAACAGGAAGCAGACGCCCAGATCGTCCAGCGCTTCACGGGAGCGTTCGGCGTTCATATCCAGGTTAATGCCGAAGGCAGCCAGCAAATCGGACGAGCCCGAGCGGCTGGAGACGCTGCGGTTACCGTGTTTCGCCACTTTCAGGCCACACGCCGCGGCCACGAAGGCGCTGGCGGTGGAGATATTGATGCTATTGCTGCCATCACCCCCGGTGCCGACGATATCCGCAAACTGATAATCCGGGCGCGGGAAGGGGGCGGCATTTTCCAGCAGGGCCGTGGCGGCACCGGCGATTTCTTGCGGGCTTTCGCCGCGCACTTTCATGCTTACCAGTGCGGCCGCCAGCTGTTCAGGTTTCAGCTCACCGCGAACCACGGCAGAGAAGAGCTGGTGGCTCTCCTGCTGACTCAGGGTCTGTGCCTGATACAGCTTTTCCAGAATCGGTTGCAGCGTGTTGGTCTGCTCCAGTTTCTGCAACGCCCAGTCCAGCGTCTGCTCCAGCAGTCGCGCGCCATGGGTCGTGAGAATCGACTCCGGATGGAACTGCATGCCGCAGACGCGATCCGCATCGTGACGCACGGCCATTACCATCCCTTCAAACGACGCGTTAATGGTCAGCCCGGCCGGGATGTTGCTGCCCACCAGGGAGTGATAGCGCGCAACCGGCAGAGGATTTGGCAGGCCGGCAAACATCGCCTGGCCGTCATGTTCAATGCTGGAGGCTTTGCCGTGCAGGATCTCACCTGCCTGACCCACGTAGCCGCCATAGGCTTCCACAATCGCCTGGTGACCCAGGCAGATACCGATAATCGGCAGTTTACCGCGCATACGGGTCAGCAGCTCCGGCATACAGCCCGCTTCACTGGGGGCACCTGGGCCAGGAGAGAGCATCAGCACCGGGTTTTGCATGGTTGCCAGACGGTCTATCAGCGTCTGTGCCGGAACATGGTTACGATAGATAACGACGTTGTGACCATTCGCACGCAGCTGATCTGCCAGGTTATAGGTAAAAGAGTCGATGTTATCGAGCAGCAGAATGTCAGCCATCAGAAAATCTCCTGTGCGTGATGTGCGGTAGCAATGGCGCGCAATACCGCGCGGGCTTTACTGCGGGTTTCGTCAGCTTCAGACTGCGGAACAGAATCCAGAACAATCCCTGCGCCTGCCTGCACGGTAGCGATACCGTCCTCAACGTAGGCGGAGCGGATCACAATGCAGGTATCCAGATCGCCATGGGCGGTGAAGTAGCCCACTGCACCACCGTAACTGCCGCGACGGCGCCCTTCAGCCGCCGCGATCAGCTGCATGGCGCGGACTTTCGGCGCGCCGCTCAGCGTGCCCATGTTCATACAGGCGCGGTAGGCGTGAAGCACGTCGAGGTCGCTGCGCAGTTCGCCCACCACGCGGGATACCAGATGCATAACAAACGAGTAGCGGTCGACCTTGGTCAAGTCCGCCACGTAGCGGCTGCCAGGGGTACAAATGCGCGCCAGGTCGTTACGGGCCAGATCAACCAGCATCAGATGCTCGGAGAGCTCTTTATGGTCGGTACGCATTTCCAGCTCAATGCGGCTGTCGAGATCGCGATCCAGCGAGCCATCGGCTCGACGGCCGCGTGGACGGGTTCCGGCAATCGGGTAGATCTCAATCTGGCGGCTGGTGGCGTCATATTTCAGTGAACTTTCAGGGGATGCGCCAAACAGGGTGAAATCGTTGTCCTGCATAAAGAACATGTACGGGCTTGGGTTGCTCTTTTTCAGCACGTCATAGGCCGCGAGCGGCGACGGGCAGGGCAGAGAGAAACGACGGGAAGGAACAACCTGGAAAATTTCTCCGGCGCGAATCGCTTTTTGCATCTGGCGAACCACGGCACCGTACTGATCGTCGCTCTGATTAACCTCACAGGTCATTTTCTCGACACGATGTACAGGCAGCGCAGGCGGCGCTTCGGTCATTTGTTGCTGCAACTGCTCAATACGCTGCTCAAGGCGTTTTTTCTCTGTCGCGGATGGCGTGAAGAGGCTTGCCTGAATACGGGTGTTTTTTTTCTGGTGGTCGATCACCAGTAAGGTTTCGGCCAGGTAGAAGCAGTAGTCGGGGCAGCGGTTACCCTGTTCAATGTCCGGTAAATCTTCGAACCCGGCCACCAGGTCGTAAGCAAACAGCCCGCCAAAGAACATTGCTTCGCGTTCATCTTCCGGCACGGTGACCAGATTTTGCAGCAGACGGAAGGCATCAAAAACGGAAAGAGAGCACAGGCGCGCGTCTTCGTCCAGCAGTTGGCTCACCGGCGGGAAGTGCAGAACGCGCATTTCAGGATGGTGTTCATTTTCGATACCAGCAGGCAGGCTCGCATCCAGTAACGGCAGCAGAGCCGCACCGTTATCCGATAACGCTTTGATAGTGACAGTGTCACCTAGCGCCGTAATGCGCAGCGCGCTGTCCACCAACAGCAGGCTCTTGAGATCGTCTTTGCTGTCAATATCGGCGGATTCCAGTAACAACGTGGCTGGACGCGCACCGCAGACCTGATGAAACAGCGCGGTTGGGTTGTGGCGATAGGCCGCCTCGCTGGTCAGCAATTCGAGGTGTGGTTTGGCTGTTTGCATTATGTTGTTCTCATTTATTCTGTTCAAAAAAAAGCCCGCTGATGAGCGGGCGGGTATCTGTTTGCTGTACGCAGACGTGTGACACTGCCCGGGAATCAGGAAGTGCGCCACCAACCGTGCAGAGTGAAATGTGCAGTCATTTTCAGATACCTTTCTCGTGTGAACTTGCGTACTAGTTAACTAGTTCGATGGCGTGTTGTCAACCCTTGATTTCAGAATTTCGTGGCAAGTCGGTATCATGGGCTTTTAAGATGTCTCTAACCTGTGACGGGAAGTGCTTTGAGCGATACCACCTACGCCGTAATTTATGATTTACACAGCCATACCCAGGCCTCCGATGGTCTGCTAACGCCCGAAGCGTTGGTGCATCGTGCCGTTGAAATGCGGGTTGGCACGCTGGCCATAACCGATCACGATACAACCGATGCCATTCCAGCCGCGCGCGCCGAGATTGCCCGCAGTGGTCTGGCACTCAAACTGGTTCCTGGCGTCGAGATATCGACCGTCTGGGAGAATCACGAAATCCATATTGTTGGCCTGAACATTGATATAGACCATCCGGTAATGTGTGCGTTTTTGCAAGAACAAAAAACGCGCCGCAACCAGCGCGCAGAAATGATCGCTGAACGTCTGGAAAAGGCGCATATTCCGGGCGCACTGGAGGGGGCACAAAGGCTGGCAAATGGGGGCGCGGTAACGCGCGGTCATTTTGCCCGTTTTCTGGTTGAGGCGGGCAAGGCCACAACGATAGCGGATGTCTTTAAACGCTATCTGGCTCGCGGGAAAACCGGATATGTTCCGCCACAGTGGTGTACAATAAAACAAGCTATTGATGTGATTCATCATTCTGGCGGTAAGGCCGTGCTGGCCCATCCGGGGCGGTATAATCTTTCTGCTAAATGGCTGAAAAGACTGCTGGCGCATTTTGCCGAATGCGGTGGCGAGGCGATGGAAGTCGCCCAGTGTCAGCAGGCGCCCAACGAGCGTTCGCAGCTTGCGACCTACGCCCGCCAGTTTGGTTTGCTGGCGTCGCAAGGCTCAGATTTTCATCAGCCCTGTGCGTGGATAGAACTGGGACGCAAGCTTTGGTTACCCGCAGGCGTTGAGCCTGTCTGGCAGCTCTGGGAACAGCCACAGCAACTTGAAGAGAGGGAAGTATGAGTCAGTTTTTCTATATTCATCCGGATAATCCGCAGCCGCGCCTGATCAATCAGGCCGTGGAGATCGTGCGTAAAGGGGGCGTTATCGTCTACCCGACGGATTCGGGTTATGCGCTGGGCTGTAAGATTGAAGATAAAGCGGCGATGGAGCGTATTTGCCGTATTCGCCAGTTGCCGGACGGTCACAACTTTACCCTGATGTGCCGGGATCTCTCTGAGCTATCGACCTATGCTTATGTCGATAACGTGGCATTTCGTCTGATTAAAAATAACACGCCGGGCAACTACACCTTCATCCTGAAAGGGACGAAAGAAGTTCCGCGCCGTCTGTTACAGGAAAAGCGCAAAACCATCGGGATGCGTGTGCCGTCTAACCCGATTGCCCAGGCCTTGCTGGAAACGCTGGGTGAGCCGATGCTCTCAACCTCGCTGATGCTGCCCGGCAGTGAATTCACCGAGTCCGATCCGGAAGAGATCAAAGACCGTCTGGAAAAGGTAGTTGAGTTGATTATTCATGGCGGTTACCTCGGTCAGCAGCCGACCACGGTTGTCGATTTAACGGAAGATGCACCGGAAGTGATTCGCGAAGGCGTAGGCGATGTTAAGCCTTTCTTGTAAAGGTGTAAGCAGCTATACTACGCGGCCATCAAATCAGGGCATAGCCCTGGTTTGACCTGATTCGACGCCTGTGAAGGCGACACCTGAGGAAGCTCAATGAGCGAGAAGTTACAGAAAGTGCTGGCGCGTGCCGGCCACGGCTCACGCCGTGAAATCGAAGCCATTATTGAAGCCGGACGCGTGAGTGTGGACGGTAAAATCGCCACGCTCGGTGACCGCGTAGAAATCGTGCCGGGGCTTAAAATCCGTATCGACGGTCATCTTATCTCGGTTAAAGAATCTGCTGAGCAGATCTGCCGCGTGCTGGCGTACTACAAGCCGGAAGGCGAACTGTGTACGCGCAACGACCCGGAAGGTCGCCCGACGGTATTTGAGCGTCTGCCTAAACTGCGTGGCGCACGCTGGATTGCCGTGGGGCGTCTGGATGTGAACACCTGCGGTCTGCTGCTGTTCACAACGGATGGTGAACTGGCAAACCGTCTGATGCACCCAAGCCGTGAAGTGGAACGCGAATACGCCGTACGCGTGTTCGGCCAGGTTGATGAGAACAAACTGCGCGATCTGTCGCGTGGCGTTCAGCTGGAAGACGGTCCTGCAGCGTTCAAAACCATCAAATTTACCGGTGGTGAAGGGATCAACCAGTGGTACAACGTTACCCTGACCGAAGGCCGTAACCGTGAAGTTCGTCGTCTGTGGGAAGCGGTGGGCGTGCAGGTTAGCCGCCTGATCCGTGTCCGCTACGGCGATATTCTGCTGCCAAAAGGTCTGCCACGTGGTGGCTATACCGAACTGGACCTGACGCAGACCAACTACCTGCGTGAACTGGTGGGCCTGGCGCCAGAAACCACTTCCAAAGTGGCGGTGGAGAAAGATCGTCGTCGCATGAAGGCGAACCAGATCCGTCGTGCGGTGAAACGCCACAGTCAGGTGAACAATAATCGCCGCGCTGGCAGCCGTAATAACAACGGTTAAAAATAGAAGCCCGGTTAATATCACCGGGCTTTTTTATCAGTAATCAATGCCGATTTGCGCTTTGATACCGGCATCAAAAGCATGTTTAACCGGACGCAATTCGCTGACGGTATCCGCTAATTCCAGAATATCCCGATGACAGCCGCGGCCTGTGACGATCACCGTCTGATGTGCCGGGCGATTCCTGAGTGCCTCCAGTACGGCGTCCAGCGGCAGATAGTCGTAGGCGACCATGTAGGTGATCTCATCCAGTAACACCATGTTCAGGGCCGGGTCTGCCAGCATTCGTTTTGCATGCTCCCAGACCGCGAGGCAGGCCGCGGTGTCGGTTTCCCGGTTTTGGGTATCCCACGTAAAGCCTGTCGCCATCACCTGGAATTCAACCCCATGCGGCTCAAGTAAGTTACGTTCACCGTTGGGCCATTCCCCTTTAATAAACTGAATGACACCCACTTTCTGCCCGTGACCAACGGCGCGCGTGGCGGTACCAAAGGCAGCGGTGGTTTTGCCTTTGCCGTTGCCGGTAAACACGATGATGATCCCGCGTTCATCCTGCGCAGCGGCGACACGGGCATCAACCTGTTCTTTCAGGCGCTGCTGACGTTGCTGGTGACGTTCTTCACTCATTGCGAAATCCCGGGTTTACGGCCTGGCTGGGCATCAAAGGTCATCCCTGTTTTACGGCGGCTGTCATCGCCCATCAGCCAGAGATAGAGCGGCATAATATCTGCCGGGGTTTTAAGCTTCTGTGGATCTTCCGTCGGGAAGGCGCTGGCGCGCATTTTGGTGCGCGTTCCGCCTGGGTTAATGCAGTTCACGCGCAGATGACGGCTCTGATATTCCTCCGCCAGCACCTGCATCATCCCTTCGGTCGCGAATTTTGAGACCGCATACGCCCCCCAGTTTGCGCGGCCTTCGCGCCCTACGCTGGAGGAGGTGAACACCAGCGAACCGGAATCAGATTTGAGTAATAAAGGAAGAAGTGCCTGGGTCAGGAAAAAGGTGCCGTTGATATTGACCTGCATGACCTGCTGCCAGATCTCAGGATCCTGTTCATCCATCGGGCGAACCTCCCCAAGCAAGCCGGCATTGTGCAGTACGCCATCCAGCCGTGGGTAGTGGGTGCTGATGCGGTGGGCAAGCTCCTGGCACGTTTCAGGGGTACAGGTGAGCAGATCCAGCGTGTACCAGCGGGCAGGAATGCCACCGGCGGCGTCAATCTCCTGAGCCACTCCTTTGAGTTTTTCTTCGTTACGGCCAATGAGAATTACGCTCGCGCCATAGTCAGCGTAGGTCAGTGCCGCTTCGCGGCCAATACCATCGCTGGCACCAGTGACCAGAATGATGCGGTTCTGCAGCAGATTTTTTTGCGGTTGATAATGCACGGTGACTCCTCGGCGCACAGTGATGCAAAGACGCCTTATTGTGTGACTTTTCGGCTTTATGCCCGAATTAGCATGAGAATTCAATCAGTCTACAGGACGCATCGCTGTAAAATTAACAATTTGCAAATATTTAAACCAGAATCGGGGGATTCCTGAAGACGGCTCGCAGAGGTAATGTCACGAGCGAGACGCATGGGCAGGGCTGTTGTACACTGCCGTGAAAGATTCGTGGTTAAATCAAGGTGGAACGCGTGGAATTACTTTCTCAATATGGGTTGTTTTTGGCAAAGATCGCGACGGTGGTGATTGCCATTGCGGTAGTGGCCGTTCTGATTGTTAACCTGACGCAGCGCAAACGTCAGCGTGGTGAGTTACGCATTACCCGCCTGAGCGAGCAGTATAAAGAGATGCAGGAAGAGATGTCGCTGGCCCTGCTTGACAGCCATCAACAGAAACTGTGGCACAAGGCGCAGAAGAAAAAGCATAAGCAGGACGCCAAAGCGGCAAAAGCCAAAGCGAAGCTTAACGCGCCGGAGGAAACGTTAACCCCGCGTGTCTATGTGCTCGATTTTAAAGGCAGCATGGATGCCCATGAAGTCTCTTCTCTGCGTGAAGAAGTCACCGCCGTGCTTGCCGTGGCTAAACCGCAGGATCAGGTGGTTGTCCGTCTTGAGAGTCCGGGTGGGGTCGTTCATGGTTATGGGCTGGCGGCTTCGCAGCTACAGCGTCTGCGTGAAAAACAGATCCCGCTGACGGTTGCCGTGGATAAAGTCGCGGCGAGCGGTGGCTATATGATGGCCTGCGTGGCGGATAAAATTGTTGCGGCGCCGTTTTCTATTATTGGCTCCATCGGGGTGGTTGCGCAAATCCCGAACTTTAACCGCTTCCTGAAAAACAAAGAGATCGACATTGAATTGCATACGGCGGGTCAGTACAAACGTACCCTGACGCTGCTGGGGGAGAACACGGAAGAAGGACGGCAGAAATTCCGCGAAGATCTCAATGAAACCCATCACCTCTTTAAAGACTTTGTGCACCGTATGCGCCCGGCGCTTGATATTGACCAGGTGGCAACAGGGGAGCACTGGTACGGTACGCAGGCGCAGGAAAAAGGACTGGTGGATGAAGTGGGCACCAGTGACGACCTGCTGTTGAATCTGATGGAAGGGCGCGAACTGGTTGGCGTGCGCTTTACCCAGCGTAAGCGACTGCTTGACCGCTTTACGAACAGCGCGGCCGAAAGCGCGGATCGCCTGCTGCTCCGCTGGTTGCAACGCGGACAAAAACCGCTGCTGTAAACAAAAACGCGAGGCCAGAGCCTCGCGTTTTGCGTTAATCGACCAGGTGATATTTCTCTGAAAGCGTGTGCGCCAGGTATTTAAACATATTGAATACGGCGGTGCTTTTCGGGGTGGGTAACCCTTGTTCGTCAAGGAAGTATTCGCCGCTGAATACCAGCACGCCGTTACGTTGTTCCACGCCGGTCGCTTCAATGCCCGCCAGGGTGTCTTCATGGTCACGAATCAGCTTATTTGCTTCGATAAGCAGAGAGGCTCGATCAATGGGTTGGGTTGTATTCTGCATAATCCACTCCTTAAACAGTGACAATAGTCTACGCCGGGGGCGCTTTGGGGGCAAATTTTCCCTGTAATGTGAGGGGGTAAGGTGCCGTGACCTGGCTGGCAGGATTTGCTTTTGCATGCTAATAAAGTTGCGTAACGAATTTTATCAGGTAGAGTGTGCGCTTTCGTCATTCTGGCAACAGAATTGCTTGACATTCGACCGGGAATTCGTCACGAATTACATCCGATGTGAGAAAAATACCCGATAACTCAATCACCTGGGCGTTAATGCTTTGACGTTCAGTAAGACAAAGGGGTTGATATCCCCTGACGCAGTCGCAATATCAATGGCTCGTCGTCAGTGGAAGGGAAATCAACATGCGGCGTATTCCTGGAAGAATTAAATTAGGTAAAGGTGAATATGGGTAAAGCTCTCGTCATCGTTGAGTCCCCGGCAAAAGCCAAAACGATCAATAAGTATCTGGGTAATGACTACGTGGTTAAGTCCAGCGTCGGTCACATCCGCGATTTGCCGACCAGTGGCTCAGCCAGCAAAAAGAGCGCAGACTCTACCTCCACCAAAGGGGCTAAAAAGC
Organism: Enterobacter sp. 03-F-07-AD-ECC; assembly: GCF_047530935.1. Lineage (NCBI taxonomy): Bacteria > Pseudomonadati > Pseudomonadota > Gammaproteobacteria > Enterobacterales > Enterobacteriaceae > Enterobacter > Enterobacter sp. 03-F-07-AD-ECC. The sequence goes on from NZ_JBLKBZ010000005.1 coordinate 316,800, forward strand.
CTAAAAAGGATGAACGTAGCGCGCTTGTCAACCGTATGGGTGTTAACCCATGGCATAACTGGGATGCACACTATGAAGTGCTGCCCGGCAAAGAAAAAGTCGTTAACGAGCTGAAGCAGCTTGCTGAAAAAGCAGACCACATTTATCTCGCAACCGACCTTGACCGCGAAGGGGAAGCCATTGCCTGGCACCTGCGGGAAGTGATCGGGGGTGACGACAAACGCTACAGCCGTGTAGTGTTTAACGAAATTACGAAGAATGCGATTCGTCAGGCGTTTGAGAAGCCGGGTGAACTGAATATCGACCGCGTAAACGCGCAGCAGGCACGCCGTTTTATGGACCGTGTCGTGGGTTACATGGTCTCTCCACTGCTGTGGAAAAAGATTGCCCGCGGTCTGTCCGCAGGGCGTGTACAGTCCGTTGCTGTGCGTCTGGTTGTTGAACGCGAGCGTGAGATCAAAGCCTTCGTCCCGGAAGAGTTCTGGGAAGTGGATGCCAATGTCACCACGCCGGGTGGAGATGCGCTGCCGCTGCAGGTGAGTCATCAGAATGACAAACCGTTCCGTCCTGAAAACCGTGAGCAGACCATGGCTGCCGTGGCGCTGCTGGAAAAAGCGCGCTACCAGGTTCTGGAGCGTGAAGACAAACCGACCAGCAGCAAACCTGGCGCACCGTTTATTACGTCTACGCTGCAACAGGCTGCGAGCACGCGCCTGGGTTATGGCGTGAAGAAAACCATGATGATGGCCCAGCGTCTGTATGAAGCGGGTTATATCACCTATATGCGTACTGACTCGACAAACCTGAGCCAGGATGCCGTCAACATGGTGCGCGGCTACATCAGTGACAACTTCGGTAAGAAATACCTGCCAGCGAGTGAAAACCAGTACGCCAGCAAGGAGAACTCACAGGAAGCGCACGAAGCCATTCGTCCTTCTGACGTCTCCGTGTTAGCCGAATCGCTGAAAGATATGGAAGCCGATGCCCAGAAACTGTATCAGCTTATCTGGCGTCAGTTCGTGGCGTGTCAGATGACACCAGCACAGTATGACTCCACTACTCTGACCGTTGGTGCGGGTGATTTCCGCCTGAAAGCGCGTGGCCGTATCCTGCGCTTCGATGGCTGGACAAAAGTGATGCCTGCGCTGCGTAAGGGTGATGAAGACAGAACCCTGCCTGCGGTAAACAAAGGGGATGAGCTCTCTCTGGTTGATCTCGTGCCTGCCCAGCACTTCACCAAGCCGCCAGCGCGTTTCAGCGAAGCGTCTCTGGTTAAAGAGCTGGAAAAACGCGGTATTGGCCGTCCGTCCACCTATGCGTCGATTATTTCGACCATTCAGGACCGCGGTTACGTTCGTGTTGAAAACCGTCGTTTCTATGCGGAAAAAATGGGTGAGATCGTCACTGACCGCCTGGAAGCCAACTTCCGCGAACTGATGAACTACGACTTCACCGCGCAAATGGAAGACAGCCTCGATCAGGTTGCCAGCCATCAGGCCGAGTGGAAAAAGGTTCTCGACAGCTTCTTCAGCGACTTTACCAACCAGCTTGAAAAAGCGGAAAAAGATCCTGAAGAGGGGGGCATGCTGCCGAATCAGATGGTCCTGACCAGCATCGACTGCCCAACCTGCGGCCGTAAAATGGGGATCCGTACTGCCACTACCGGCGTTTTCCTCGGCTGTTCTGGCTATGCGCTGCCGCCGAAAGAACGCTGCAAAACCACCATTAACCTGGTACCTGAGAACGAAGTGCTCAACGTGCTGGAAGGTGATGATGCGGAAACCAACGCCCTGCGTGCAAAACGTCGCTGTAAGAAATGCGGCACCGCGATGGACAGCTACCTCATCGATCCAAAACGTAAATTGCACGTCTGCGGTAATAACCCGACCTGCGATGGATATGAGATCGAAGAGGGTGAGTTCCGCATTAAAGGTTACGACGGTCCTATCGTTGAGTGTGAGAAGTGTGGTTCTGAGATGCACCTGAAAATGGGGCGCTTCGGTAAATACATGGCATGTACCAACGACGAGTGTAAGAACACGCGTAAAATCCTGCGTAACGGTGAAGTCGCGCCGCCGAAGGAAGATCCGGTTCCGCTGCCAGAGTTGCCGTGCGAGAAGTCCGACGCTTACTTCGTGCTGCGTGATGGTGCTGCCGGCGTGTTCCTTGCGGCAAACACCTTCCCTAAATCGCGCGAAACCCGCGCGCCACTGGTGGAAGAGTTGTACCGTTTCCGCGACCGCCTGCCTGAGAAACTGCGCTATCTGGCCGATGCGCCACAGCAGGATCCGGAAGGCAATAAAACCGTTGTGCGTTTTAGCCGTAAAACGAAGCAGCAGTATGTTGCGGCGGAGAAAGACGGCAAGGCAACCGGCTGGTCAGCATTCTTTGTTGATGGCAAATGGGTTGAAGGCAAGAAATAATCTTTCCTTACCGTAACTTACCTGTGAAAGGGCCGGACTTCCGGCCCTTTTTTATTACCTTGTTATTATTTTTTGTTCCGTACTATACAGTCAGGCTATAAATGATATAGTGGTTATAGTTAACCCTTTTCTTATTATCAAATCGTCTTAAGCGATTGACCGCATGCGCTAAATCGGATGGTCTGGCATGAAATTACAGCAGCTTCGTTATATTGTTGAGGTGGTAAACCACAACCTTAACGTCTCTTCTACCGCTGAGGGGCTATATACCTCTCAGCCGGGTATCAGCAAGCAGGTCCGCATGCTGGAAGATGAGTTAGGTATTCAGATTTTTGCTCGTAGCGGTAAACACCTCACCCAGGTGACGCCAGCAGGGCAGGAGATTATCCGCATCGCGCGGGAGGTTCTCTCTAAAGTCGACGCCATTAAATCGGTGGCGGGAGAGCATACCTGGCCGGATAAAGGGTCGCTGTATATTGCCACCACCCATACCCAGGCACGCTATGCGCTGCCGGGCGTTATTAAGGGCTTTATTGAGCGCTATCCACGTGTTTCTCTCCATATGCATCAGGGCTCGCCGACGCAAATCGCTGAGGCGGTTTCGAAGGGTAATGCGGACTTTGCTATCGCAACCGAAGCGCTGCATCTGTATGACGATCTGGTTATGCTGCCGTGTTATCACTGGAACCGTTCTATTGTCGTCACGCCCGATCACCCGTTAGCCGGTAAAGGGTCGGTCACTATTGAAGAGCTGGCGCAATATCCCTTAGTGACGTATACCTTCGGCTTCACCGGGCGCTCCGAGCTTGATACTGCATTCAATCGTGCAGGATTAACGCCGCGTATCGTTTTCACCGCAACCGATGCTGACGTGATTAAGACCTACGTGCGGCTTGGACTGGGGGTAGGGGTGATTGCCAGCATGGCGGTTGATCCCGTATCCGACCCTGACCTCGTGCGTCTTGATGCGCATGATATTTTCAGCCATAGCACCACTAAGATTGGTTTCCGTCGCAGTACCTTCCTGCGTAGCTATATGTATGATTTTATTCAGCGCTTTGCCCCACATTTAACGCGCGACGTGGTCGATACGGCCGTGGCATTACGTTCAAATGAAGATATCGAAGAGATGTTTAAAGACATCAAACTTCCGGCAAAATAATCACTCCCGGTATCTTTCCGCCCAGGAAAGATACCGAAATAACCTCTCAAAGCTAAATTAGAATTATCATCATCTGCACTTAACTGCCGTATAATGTCATTAACCATTTATTTAGTGTGGTTATAATGTCGTGAATTGGCGACAAAAGTAGAACTAATTTTTGGCTTCGCAAATATTTCCTTTCAAATATTTATTTCTGGTCAAAAGAATGAATATTTCCCATCAATAGATACGTAAATTCACTGGCTTTTCGGCTAAAGTTTCTTTAGGATTTATCTCAACAGATGATTAATTGTACCAATTGTTTGGTCTCTAAATGATAAGCGATATCGATTGTATGAGGTTAGCAATGCCTTCAGGAAGTGAAGAACCGCAAAGGGATCCTGCGCTCAAGCGTAAAGCCTGGTTGGCGGTCTTTCTCGTCTCCGCCTTGTTTTGGGTGGTGGTTGCTTTCCTGGCCTGGAACTATTGGGGTTGAATATGGCAGTGACGGTACGTACAGAAACAGTTAAACAGATGTGTCAGCTTCGTGACAGGGGCCACAAAGTGCGCAAAGCACCTGCCACTGCCGTACCCGCGTCCTGGAAACTGACGCCGCAACAGCAAGCGTTTATTGATGTGTTCGCAGAAGACGAACCCAAAAAACAATAATTTACTTAATTGCGTAATGATGCAAATAGTCTGAATAAAGGCTCAATGCATTTGTACTCTTTAATAAATACACATCAGCAATATTGAACTGAGGGCAGACCTCGGAACCTTTAATAAATAATGCCTGGTGTCCCTATGATGAATAACATGATGTCTATGAAATACTGGTCATGGCTCGGCGTTTTTTCCGCGTCGATTCTGTTCTGGTCACAGCTTATCTGGCTGGCCCTCCACTAAATCGTAAAACCTCGCTACGGCGGGGTTTTTTGTTTTCTCCCCCGCACTGGAACATTCCTGGATTTATCATTTCGGGTTGTTATCAAAACGTTACGACATCTTTGTGTTATCTTTAATTACAGCCCTGATGATTGTCAGGACATCTCTGTAATTAAGGAGGAGCTTATGTCGGTAACCCTACGCGAAGCCAGTAAGGACACATTACAGGCAGAAAATAAAACCTGGCACTACTACAGCCTGCCGCTGGCAGCCAGGACGCTTGGGGACATTTCGCGTTTACCCAAGTCCTTGAAAGTTTTACTGGAAAACCTCTTACGCTGGCAGGATGGTGATTCCGTCACCCTTGAAGATATCCAGGCACTGGCAGGGTGGCTTAAGCATGCCCATGCTGACAGAGAAATTGCCTATCGACCGGCAAGGGTCCTGATGCAGGACTTTACCGGGGTCCCTGCTGTGGTTGACCTTGCGGCAATGCGCGAAGCGGTGAAGCGCCTTGGCGGCGATACCGCTAAAGTAAATCCGCTCTCTCCCGTTGATCTCGTTATCGACCACTCTGTCACCGTGGACCACTTTGGTGACGACGATGCCTTTGGCGAAAACGTACGTCTGGAAATGGAGCGTAACCACGAACGTTACGTCTTTCTGAAGTGGGGGCAGCAGGCCTTTAGCCGCTTTAGCGTCGTTCCGCCCGGTACGGGTATCTGCCACCAGGTGAATCTTGAATACCTGGGCAAAGCGGTCTGGAGTGAATTGCAGGATAAAGAGTGGGTGGCCTATCCGGATACTCTGGTGGGCACCGATTCGCACACCACCATGATTAACGGCCTGGGCGTTCTGGGCTGGGGCGTTGGCGGAATTGAAGCCGAAGCGGCCATGCTTGGCCAGCCGGTATCGATGCTGATCCCTGATGTGGTGGGCTTTAAGCTTACCGGCAAACTGTCGGAAGGCATTACCGCCACCGACCTGGTACTTACCGTTACGCAGATGCTGCGTAAGCATGGTGTGGTGGGTAAATTTGTCGAATTCTACGGTGACGGGCTGGATTCATTACCGCTTGCCGACCGTGCCACCATCGCCAACATGGCGCCGGAGTATGGCGCAACCTGCGGCTTTTTCCCCATCGATACTGTCACGCTGGAATATATGCGCCTGAGTGGCCGTAGCGAAGAGCAGGTGGCGCTGGTTGAAGCGTATACCAAAGCGCAGGGGATGTGGCGTAACCCGGGCGATGAACCGGTATTTACCAGCACACTTGAACTGGATATGGGAACCGTCGAGGCGAGCCTGGCGGGGCCAAAACGTCCACAGGATCGGGTGGCGTTGAGTGACGTACCGAAAGCCTTTGCCGCCAGTAATGAACTGGAGGTTAACACGGCGAAAAAAGACCACCGCCCAATCGACTATGTCCTGAACGGACATCAGTATCAGCTTCCGGATGGTGCGGTTGTCATTGCAGCCATAACCTCCTGTACAAACACGTCGAACCCCAGCGTGCTGATGGCCGCCGGTCTGCTGGCGAAGAAAGCGGTAGAGCTGGGGCTTAAGCCACAGCCGTGGGTAAAAGCCTCTCTGGCACCGGGCTCCAAAGTGGTTTCAGATTACCTTGCACGGGCCAGATTAACGCCGTATCTGGATGAGCTGGGCTTTAACCTGGTGGGGTACGGTTGCACCACCTGTATCGGGAACTCGGGTCCGTTACCTGAACCGATTGAGATGGCGATCAAGCAGGGCGATCTCACCGTCGGGGCCGTTCTCTCCGGTAACCGAAACTTTGAAGGCCGTATTCATCCGCTGGTCAAGACCAACTGGCTGGCGTCTCCACCGCTGGTTGTGGCATACGCTCTGGCCGGGAATATGAATATCAACCTGGTCACCGATCCGATTGGCCACGATCGCAAGAATGATCCGGTCTATCTGAAGGATATCTGGCCATCTGCCCGGGAAATTGCATTGGCCGTAGAGAAAGTTTCTACCGAAATGTTCCGCAAAGAGTATGCGGAGGTATTTGAAGGTACGCCGGAATGGAAGGCCATCGACGTCGTGGGTTCAGATACCTATGACTGGCAGGATGATTCGACCTATATCCGCCTGTCGCCGTTCTTCGATGAGATGCTGGCTGAACCTGCACCGCTGCAGGATATCCACGGCGCGCGCATACTGGCGATGCTGGGAGACTCTGTCACCACGGACCACATTTCGCCAGCGGGAAGCATCAAAGCCGACAGTCCAGCAGGCCGTTACCTGCAGAGCCGGGGCGTGGAGCGCCGGGATTTCAACTCCTACGGCTCGCGTCGTGGTAACCATGAAGTGATGATGCGCGGCACGTTTGCCAATATCCGTATCCGCAATGAAATGGTGCCGGGCGTGGAAGGGGGCATGACGCGACATTTGCCGGGGAGCGACGTGATCTCAATTTATGACGCCGCCGTCAAATACCAGCAGGAAGGCACGCCGCTGGCGGTTATCGCCGGGAAAGAGTACGGCTCTGGCTCCAGCCGTGACTGGGCGGCGAAAGGCCCGCGTCTGCTTGGGGTTCGGGTGGTGATTGCCGAATCGTTTGAACGTATCCACCGTTCAAACCTGATAGGGATGGGGATCCTGCCACTCGAATTCCCGCAGGGCGTCACCCGTAAAACGCTGGGACTCACCGGGGAAGAGCTGATTGACATCAGCGGCCTGCAAAATCTGCAGCCGGGTAAAACGGTGCCGGTGAAATTAACGCGCGCAGACGGTAAAACAGAGGTGCTCGACTGCCGGTGTCGTATCGATACGGCAACAGAACTCACCTATTACCAGAACGACGGCATTCTACATTACGTGATTCGTAAGATGCTGGACTGATGGAGCCAGCCCGGCACGCGAGGGCGTTGCCGGGCACTTTGCGATCACTCGCTCAGCAGATGCCCCATTTTGGCGGCTTTGGTATCGAGGTAGTGCGCGTTTTTTGGGTTACGTCCCACAATGAGCGGTACGCGCTCAACGATATTGATCCCCGCTTCGGTCAGAATTTCGACTTTTTTCGGGTTGTTAGTCAGCAGGCGTACTTCATCCACGCCCAGCAGCTTAAACATATCCGCACACAGCGTGAAATCGCGCTCATCGGCAGCGAAGCCGAGCTGGTGGTTTGCTTCTACCGTGTCGTACCCCTGGTCCTGCAGCGCGTAGGCGCGGATTTTATTCAGCAGGCCAATATTGCGCCCTTCCTGGCGGTGATAAAGCAGCACACCGCGACCCTCTTCGGCAATATGAGAGAGCGCTGCCTCCAGCTGGAAACCGCAATCACAGCGCAGGCTGAACAACGCATCGCCGGTCAGACACTCCGAATGAACGCGAGAAAGTACCGGGGTTTGTCCTGAAATGTCGCCGTACACCAGCGCGACGTGATCCTGTCCGGTCGCCAGTTCTTCAAATCCCACCATCAGGAAATCGCCCCATGGGGTTGGCAGTTTGGCTTCTGCCACACGTTTAAGCTGCATGTGATTCTCCAGAGTAGGCTGACACGTTTCGTGTCTTCCGCCTGTTTTTGCTTTCTGTATCCGTTCATTTTGCCACAAGCTCAGCAGGTTCGCCTAATGGCTGCCATGCTATACGAACGTTAAACGCACGATCCGACATATCCACCCGTCGGATGAATTTCAGTTATGATTGTGACGCTTAGCGAAAAAGGAGAAGACATGCTTTCAATCGCCAGACGAACGGCAGCAGGTGCGGCCATATTGTTGATAATGCCATTAGCCGTTTGGGTATCAGGCTGGATGTGGCAGCCCGGGCACAATACCCTGTGGCTGAAAACGTTATACTGGATAACAGAGACGGTCACCCAGCCATGGGGCATTATTACTCATGTAGTGCTTTGCGCCTGGTTTTTGTGGTGCCTGCGCTTTCGTCTCCGCGCAGCGCTGGTGCTCTTTGCTATCCTCGGTGGGGCGATTCTTGTTGGCCAGGGGGTAAAATCCTGGGTGAAAGGCCATGTGCAGGAGCCGCGGCCTTTTGTGGTCTGGCTGGAAAAAACGCATCATGTTCCGGTGAATGAGTTCTACAATTTAAAACGTAAAGATCGCGGTGCGCTGGTGAAAGAACAGCTTGCGGAACAGCAGGATATCCCGACGTTTTTACGTAAACACTGGCAAAAAGAGACCGGCTTTGCGTTTCCATCCGGGCACACCATGTTCGCCGCCAGTTGGGCACTTCTTGCCGTCGGCCTTTTATGGCCGCGGCGTCGGACTGTCACTATCGCCATTTTACTGGTCTGGGCGACGGGGGTGATGGGGAGCCGTCTACTGCTGGGCATGCACTGGCCACGCGATTTAGTGGTGGCGACGCTCATTTCATGGCTGCTTGTTACCCTTGCCACCTGGCTGGCTGAACGGCTCTGCGGTCCGTTAACGCCGCCGCCGGAAGAGAAAGAAGAGATCGCCGAAAGGGAGCACAGTGGCGTCTGAAGGTTGATTTTGCGCATTCAGCCCATAAATCCATGACGGGCGCGTCACTTTTTCCGTTTCGCGCCCGTCGCTAAAATGGTAGTTTATAAGGCTGATTGCGGTAAGTTGAACACACTTTATTCGCTTGAACCACATAACGGGAAGTAATGTGAAATATTTACTCATTTTCTTACTGGTATTGGCGATTTTTGTCATTTCAGTCACATTGGGTGCACAAAACGATCAACAGGTGACGTTTAACTATCTGCTGGCGCAGGGCGAGTATCGGGTTTCGAGCCTGCTGGCGGTCTTGTTCGCAGCGGGTTTCGCTATCGGCTGGCTGGTTTGCGGTCTGTTCTGGTTAAAAGTACGTGTTTCGCTTGCGCGCGCTGAACGTAAAATTAAACGCCTCGAACATCAAATTGCGCCTGCGTCCGACATCCCGGAAAGCTCTGGTGTGCCGGTCGTCAAGGAATAATCGAATATGCTGGAGTTGTTGTTTCTGCTTTTGCCTGTAGCCGCTGCCTATGGCTGGTATATGGGCCGCAGAAGTGCGCAACAAACAAAACAGGATGAGGCGAACCGACTCTCCCGCGACTACGTTGCAGGGGTGAACTTCCTCCTGAGCAATCAACAGGACAAAGCGGTCGACCTGTTCCTCGACATGTTAAAAGAGGACACAGGGACCGTTGAAGCACACCTGACCCTGGGCAACCTGTTCCGCTCGCGCGGCGAGGTTGACCGTGCCATTCGTATTCACCAGACCCTCATGGAAAGCGCCTCGTTAACTTACGATCAGCGTCTGCTGGCAGTACAACAGCTGGGCCGCGATTACATGGCGGCGGGGTTGTATGACCGTGCGGAAGACATGTTCTCGCAACTGGTGGATGAAACAGATTTCCGCATAGGCGCGCTGCAGCAGCTGCTGCAGATTTACCAGGCCACCAGTGACTGGCAGAAAGCCATTGATACCGCTGAACGTCTGGTCAAGCTGGGTAAAGACAAACAGCGCGTCGAGATAGCCCATTTTTACTGCGAACTGGCCCTGCAGCAGATGGGGAACGACGACATGGACAAAGCCATGGCGTTGCTGAAAAAAGGGGCCGCCGCAGACCGCAACAGCGCGCGTATTTCCATCATGATGGGGCGCGTGTTTATGGCGAGTGGCGACTATGCCAAAGCCGTTGAAAGCCTGCTGCGCGTCATTGATCAGGACAAAGAGCTGGTCAGTGAAACCCTTGAAATGCTGCAGACCTGTTATCAACAGCTGGGTAAACAGGATGAGTGGGTAGCGTTCCTGCGCCGCTGCGTGGAAGAGAACACCGGAGCCACTGCGGAGCTGATGCTTTCCGACGTAGTGGAGCAGCATGAGGGCAGCGACACGGCGCAGGTTTATATTACGCGTCAGCTGCAGCGTCATCCTACCATGCGGGTTTTCCATAAGCTGATGGATTACCACCTGAACGATGCAGAAGAAGGGCGTGCTAAAGAGAGCCTGATGGTGCTGCGTGACATGGTGGGCGAACAGGTGCGTAGCAAGCCGCGCTACCGCTGTCAGAAGTGTGGTTTTACCGCGTATACGCTGTACTGGCACTGTCCTTCGTGCCGGGCCTGGTCAACCATCAAGCCCATTCGCGGTCTCGATGGACAGTAATTTTTTTAAAACACCTCACTTTAGTTACAACATACTTATCACTTTTATAATCCCGTTCAGCATCGTGCGGTTTGCCAGCCTGACAGGGAATAAAACGATCCTGTCAATTTGTGGCGCTGGCAGGTAGAATGCACGCCGTTTATCTGTTCCGCGCCGCTGCGCGCCCATAGACGAAAAGGGCTGGTCATGACGTCTGTTACTTCCTCCACTTACCGCGTAGTTACTGATTCTCCTGTTGTTGTTGCTCTTGATTACAATAAACGTGACGCTGCTCTGGCTTTTGTCGACGGTATTGATCCTCGCGACTGTCGCCTTAAAGTGGGCAAAGAGATGTTTACGTTATTTGGACCACAAATCGTACGCGATCTGCAACAGCGCGGTTTTGACGTTTTCCTCGACCTCAAATTCCATGATATTCCAAACACCACGGCGCACGCCGTTGCCGCGGCTGCCGAGTTGGGTGTATGGATGGTTAACGTGCATGCATCGGGTGGGGCGAGAATGATGACAGCCGCGCGTGAAGCGCTTCTGCCGTTTGGCAGCGACGCCCCCTTGTTGATTGCGGTAACGGTGCTGACCAGCATGGACGAAAATGACCTGCGTGACCTCGGTGTGATGTTGTCACCGGCTGAACATGCAGAACGTCTTGCGCGGCTGACGCAGAATTGCGGCCTGGACGGTGTTGTCTGTTCCGCGCAGGAAGCGGTGCGTTTCAAAACGGAGCTGGGCCAGAATTTCAAACTGGTCACGCCGGGTATTCGCCCAGCGGGCAGCGAGGCTGGCGATCAGCGCCGTATTATGACCCCTGAGCAGGCGCTGGCGGCAGGCGTGGATTACATGGTCATCGGCCGTCCGGTGACACAATCTGCCAATCCGGCAGAGACGCTTAAGGCGATCAACGCATCACTGAAAAAGGGGGCGTAATGACCGACTCAAACAGCCGTCTGGTCTATTCAACCGAAACCGGGCGCATTGATGAACCGAAAGCGAAAGCAGAGCGCCCGAAAGGCGACGGTATTGTCCGTATCCAGCGCCAGACCAGCGGGCGTAAAGGTAAGGGTGTTTGCCTTATCACGGGTATCGATCTGGATGATGCAGAACTGGCGAAACTGGCGGCTGAACTGAAAAAGAAATGTGGCTGCGGCGGTGCCGTCAAAGACGGGATAATCGAAATCCAGGGTGATAAACGCGATGTCATTAAATCGCATCTCGAAGCCAAAGGGATGAAAGTAAAACTGGCGGGCGGCTAAAATAAATGAGCCACGGTATTTACCGTGGCTCTTGTTTTATACGTGCGTAAGTCAGACCTGAAATGCGATAAATATCGCGATGCCCATCAGGGCGTATAATAATTATTTGCCGACCTGGTGACCGATAATACCACCAACAGCAGCACCACCTAATGTACCCAGCGTACTACCGTCTGTTAATACTGCACCACCCAGTGCACCAGCACCGGCACCAATAGCGGTGTTACGGTCACGTTTAGACCAGTTAGAGCATGCGCTCAGGGACATTGCTACAGTGATTGCCAGAACAGCGGCGGCTAATTTTTTGCTGGTTAAGGTCATAATACTTTCTCCTGAATTATCGATTCACGGAAAGATGCACGCTTTAAGTATAGACTAAACGAATACTTAAATTCTGTTCTCCGTGAAAGCTGGTCGCGCAGGTGTTACGTCATCACGCAGGTGATAGTCACTTCCTGTTATATCGCTAACATTAATTTTACGTCTTCAGGGTCAGTTAAACAGGTAAAAACTCTTAAAGGGGGGTTAGGATTCCTCTCAGAGAGAGGTTAAGAGGCGCCTGAAATTCAGGCGCTCGCGGACTCAGGCGGGTTTTTTAATAATGTCGACGATAAGTCCGTCTTCCTGGAGTTTATTCCGATGTGCTTCGCTCAGACGGTCATCGGTAATTACGCGGCTGAACCGGGATATTGGCCCCATTGTATAAGGATGGACCGCGCCAAATTTTGAACTGTCGGTCAGCACGATTGCCTCACACTCTTTTTCCAGTACCGCGTTCACAACGTCTGAACGCATCATATCCCTGCCGGTAAAGCCGGTTTCAGGCTGCCAGCCGTCAATACCGATGAAGGCCTTGCTGAAATGCACCTGCTGAACGTACTGACGCGTCAGCGGGCCGACCATACTCTCACTTTTTTTCTGATAGATACCGCCCAGCAGGATGACCTCGCAGCGTGTCTCCTTCAACAAGTGAGCGATATAGCTACTGACGGTAATGATGGTGATGTCTTTTTGCTCGGCCAGGGTGCGGGCCAGAAGGGCGTTGCTACTGCCGTTCTCAATAAAGACCGTTTCGCCATTGTTCACTAAGGACGCGGCAAACTCAGCCAGCTCACGTTTGAGGGCATAGTTATTCATCATGCGGGTTTCTACGTCCTCGCTGTCCAGCGGGACCGCATACCCATGCGCACGACGCAGGTAGCTCTGTTTTTCGAGTAGATTCAGATCCTGACGGATGGTGACTTCAGAAACGCCTGTCGTTTTAGCGAGATCGACGACGCTCACGCGCCCCTGATCGATGACCATCTGCAAAATGATTTGTTGTCGGGAATTCATAGCATCCATTTAATAAAGCGAAACGAGGGCGGATAGGGCGTGGTTAAACTTCCCACGGGGCTTTTGGCTGTCTGTTTTCTGACGCGGTTTCGGCGCCAGTCTGAGCCAGAAGTTCAGACTTCAGGATCTCAAGGTTACGGATCGCAGAGTGATAATCGCCCGCCACCAGTATATCCAGCACGGTATCAATTCGTTGGGCTACGGCCTGCGCATCAATGTTAGACATAATCTCATCCTGGGTACGAAAAGTTAATATTTTCAATGATGCAGAAAATAGATTCAAAAGAGAAGGGAAAAAATGCAATAACTAAATTACATAAATGAAAGTAATAAATTTATTCCCCCGCATGCAGCGTGATGAATGAGTGGATTAGTCTAAAACTGCGCGCAAGGCGCTTTTTTATATGAGGAATTAGACTATGACAGTTATCAATCAGGCTACCTGCACACTGTTTACCGATACTGAACGTTTCACTCAGTTGTCCGGGTATTATGAGGAGGAGCGCCGCACAGTCTGGATGATGTTGCGGGCGCAGCCACGACCTTGCTTCAACCATGCGTTAATCGAAGAGATCATGAACCTCTCCTGGCTCGTTCGCCAGTCCGGGTTTGCGGTCGATTTTTGGGTTACCGGTTCGCTGGTGCCCGAGATGTACAGTGCGGGAGGTGATTTACAGTTCTTTGTCGAATGTATCCAAAACGGACGCCGCGAAGCGTTAAGAGCCTATGCCCGTGCCTGCGTGGACTGCGTTCATGCGGCGTCACGGGGGTTTGATACGGGGGCTATTACCCTGGCGATGGTCGAAGGCAGTGCGTTAGGGGGCGGATTCGAAGCCGCGCTGGCGCACCACTTTGTGCTGTCCCAGCGCGATGCCCGCTTAGGCTTCCCTGAGATCGCCTTCAACCTTTTCCCCGGCATGGGGGGGTACTCGCTGGTTGCTCGCCGCTCAGGCATGAAGCTGGCGGAGGAGCTCATCTACAAAGGGGAGTCTCATACGGCAGAATGGTATGAACAGCATGGGTTAGTGGATGTCCTGTTCGAACCTGGACAAAGTTACGTCTCCGTCAGAACGTTCATTGACACGCTGCGGCCGAAGATGAACGGCGTAAAGGCGATGTTACGCGCCCGTACCCGCGTGCTGCAGCTGCCTCGCAGCGAGCTGATGGATATCACGGAAGATTGGGTTGACGCTGCGTTCTGCCTTGAACCAAAAGATATCGCCTATATGGAGCGTCTGGTCATGCTGCAAAACCGCCACCAGGCGGCGGGTTTACGCAAAGCCAGTTAGTGCTGTTTACGCGCCTGATATCGCTTTAGCCATCGCTCGAATGCGGCAGCGGGCATGGGCTTAGCAAAGAGAAAACCCTGCCGTTCGTTGACGCCGTTCTTAGTCAGAAAGGCGTCTTCTTTTGCGTTCTCCACACCTTCGGCAATGACCTGCAAATTAAGCGCCTGTGCCACCGCGACGATGGCCCGCACCAGCGACTGGGAAATAGACTGTTTATGAATATCCCGGACAAATGACTGATCGAGTTTTATCGCATCGATGGGGAAGCGTGCCAGCTGCGACAAAGACGAGTAGCCGGTACCAAAATCGTCCAGATGGATTTGCGCACCAAGCTGGCTGAACTGCTGGATCACCGACAGCGCCAGCTCTTCGTTTTCAATGAGGCAGCTTTCCGTTAACTCAACGTCGATAGGGCAGTATTCAAAATCCAGATCCTTCAGGGCCTGTTTTAAGTCGCTGAAAATGGTTTGATCTGCCAGCTGACGGGCCGAGACGTTCACCGCCACGCGCAGGTTAATGCCTTTGTCGCGCCATTTCGCCACCTGGCGAACCACATCAAGCATGACCCAGCGGCCAAGCGGCACAATCAGCCCTGACTCCTCAGCATACGAGATAAACTCCAGCGGAGGAATTAACCCGCGTTCTGGTGATTGCCAGCGCACCAGCGCTTCAAGGCTTCTGACTTCACCGCGCCAGGTGACTTTAGGCTGGTAGTGGATCAGCAGTTGATCGTTATCCAGCGCTTTGCGCAGGTTGGTATCCAGCCAGAGATACTCAAACACGCGCTGGTTCATTTCCGGCGAGAAGACGCAGAACTTACCCCGGCCGTTCTCTTTTGCGGTGTACATGGCGGTATCGGCATTGCGGATGACGCTTTCCCGATCGTTACCGTGCTGCGGGGCGAGGGCGATACCTAACGAGCAACCGGTGTAAATTTCAATCAAACCAATTCTGAACGGCTGGCGCAGACGGGTCAGAATGCGTGATGCCATCGCTTCCAGAGAACCCTGAGAGGTATTGGTGGCCATGACAATAAATTCATCGCCGCCGAGTCGCGCCAGCACCTGGCCTTCTTCCAGACAGCTCAGAATGGCCAGCGCGACCGCCTGTAATAACTGATCGCCAAACATGTGCCCGTAGGCGTCGTTCACCTTTTTGAAGTTATCGAGATCGAGATACACCACGCCAACCTGCGTCTCACCGCGGCTGTCGATGGCATCTGAAATCAGTTCGTGGATCGCGTTGCGGTTCGGCAACCCGGTGATGGTGTCGGTATTGGCCAGCACCCGCAGACGCTCCTGGGCGCGGCGCTCCTCCGTAATATCGGTGCCGGAACAGATAAGAAAAATTTCATTTTTACCGCTGCCGCTGTGGACAAATTTGTTTCTGAACAGAAACAACCGTTGTCCTTTTCGCGTTTTGATCCAGCGCTCGACTTCGTAAGAGCTGCCGTTGCGAAAGAAGCCGGTGATGTTGCGCTTAGAGGCTGCCGCTTCACTGCGGCTCATAAACAGCTTGAACACGTTCTGGCCGATAACTTCTTGTTCTTTCAGGCCGGTGTACTCCTCGCTCAGGCGGTTAAACCGCTGAATATTGCCGTTCTGATCGAGGATTACGATAACGGAGTTGGCTTCTGAAACCACTTGTTCCGCAAAGGACAGTCCCTGAGCAAGGTCCCGGGCTACGGAAGGCGTATCGTTCCACGCAGAGGCTGTTCCGGCCCACTCATCACGGGTTATTTTACGTCCGACAAGGTGAACAGGAACATCTTCGCCGTACAACGAGAGTGTCATAGAGATACTGGACGTAATAACGGTTAACTGGCGAATAAGTTCGGCCTGTTCATCATCCAGCGCCACCACCTGAGTGACATCGGCATTTTCGCTGGTAGAAAGGTGCAGAGCATTGCTGTCTGCTGTCAGTCGCCACCAGGGGCTGTGAGTTCCCATGTAACGAAACAGCAAATTCTGCTCCAGATCGTCCATCATGTTTTCTCCTGCAGCTACCTGTTAGCGCACAATTTATTCAGTTGTAATCGGCTTTTTCGAGGTAAGACCACGGCCAGACCGATGTGAACTTATTGTTTTTTCCCGGGTTTCTTATAATAAAACGAGTCAGGTAAAAAAGGATACTTAGCAAATAAAAATTCACGTAACCGAATATAACGGCACTCTTTTACTGTAGATAATTCTGGCGAATTTGGGCGGGGGAAGTCTGAAAATAGTAAGAAAAAATGAAGAATTTGCAGCGTGGCGTAAAAGAAAAAATTGTCGGCCCGTCCGGCAAGGAAAGGGCCGACAATTGAACAGCTTATCAGGCGGCAGGGCGCGCGATGATGCTGCGGGTTTCCATGCGGACTTCGGCGATAGTTACGTCAATCACGTCGGTGACCTTGTAAACCGTTTCACCTTTGATTTGCACAGTCCCGTTTTCCTGGCTACAGACCAGTTCATCGCGAACGGCATGCAGGAACGGCGCAGGGATAAAGGCCACCGCCCCGTTATCCACCAGACGTACGCGCATCCCCCCACGGCTGATATCAATGATTTCTGCAGCGAAGCGAGTGTCTGTGCCGGCTTTGTCCTGCAGGAAGCGGGCGTACAGCCAGTCACCTACGTCACGTTCCGCCATGCGGTTCAGGCGCCGACGATCTGCCATCTGCAGGGTAGTGTCATCCTGAGGACGCGCAATTGATTCGCCCTTAATGATCGCTTTCAGCAGGCGATGGTTAACCATATCGCCATACTTACGAATTGGAGATGTCCAGGTGGCGTAGGCTTCAAGACCGAGGCCGAAGTGTGGGCCAGGCTCAGTGCTGATCTCGGCAAAGGACTGGAAGCGACGAATACGGCTGTCGAGGAAACCAGAAGGCTGTGCGTCCAGCTCGCGGCGCAGCTTGCAGAAGCCCTGCAAGGTCAGCACTTCTTCCGGGTCAACATGCACATCATGGTTCTTCAGTAAGGCGGCCAGCGCTTCGGTGTTCGCCGGATCAAACCCGGTATGAACGTTATAAATGCCGAAGCCGAGCTTGTCGCGCAGCACACGTGCGGCACAAATATTGGCGGAAATCATCGCTTCTTCGACGATGCGGTTCGCAATGCGTCGTGGTTCGGCCACGATATCCAGCACTTCGCCTTTTTCGCCCAGAACGAAGCGATAGTCCGGACGATCCTTAAACACCAGCGCATGGGTTTGACGCCACTCGCTGCGGCTCAGACAGATGCGGTGCAGCAGACGAATCTGTGCGGCAACGGCCTCAGAGGCCGGTTCCCAGCTGCCCGTGTTCTCCAGCCAGTCAGAGACGTCGTCGTAAGCCAGCTTGGCTTTAGATTCAATGGTGGCGGCGAAGAATTCGATATCATCTTCAATTGTGCCGTCCGCAGCAATGGTCATGCGGCAGGCGAGCACCGGACGCACTTCGTTCGGCCGCAGCGAACAGAGATCGTCGGAGAGTTCACGAGGCAACATCGGGATGTTAAAGCCCGGCAGATAGTTGGTGAACGCACGGATTTTCGCGATATCGTCCAGCTTGCTGCCTTCGGCAATCCAGGCGGTAGGATCGGCAATGGCCACGGTTAACAGCAGTTTGCCGTCGGCATGTTCTTCAGCGTACAGCGCATCATCCATATCTTGCGTACTGGCGCTGTCGATAGTAACAAACTCCAGGGCAGTCAGATCGCGACGCTCAAGACCTTCGTCCTGCATCTCGGTGGCGACGCCGTTCGGGGCTTCTTTCTCAAGGTTATGGCGCGCAAGCGTAACCCACCACGGTACAAAATGGTCATCACCGAACGTGATGAACTGGGTCAGTTCCGCATAGAAACCGCGTTCGCCTTTCAGTGGATGACGGCGCATTTCCGCAACGGCCCAGTCACCTTCTTTAAAATCATGCTCAACGCCGCGAGCGGCACGGCAGGGGATGGCGTCTTTCAGCAGAGGATGATCCGGCACGATGGAGAGACGATCGTCTTTTCTCTGTACCTTGCCCACAAAACGGGTCAGGAACGGCTCGATCAGTTCTTCCGGCTCGGCAGATTCACGCTCTTTTTCGGTATGAATAACCGCCATGACGCGGTCGCCGTGCATCACTTTCTTCATCTGCGGTGGCGGAATGAAGTAGCTTTTCTGCGCGTCGACTTCAAGGAAACCAAAGCCTTTTTCCGTGGCTTTTACGACCCCTTCTGCACGCGGCGTCTGGGAATGCAGTTGCTGTTTAAGCTGCGCTAGCAGCGGGTTGTCCTGAAACATAATGTTCTATTTTCGTAGCCATTGAGCGGCTGACAGTTTTACGCGATTCTCACTGCCACAGCAAGCGCTCTTTGGGTAAATAGTATGGTTATTCCGCTTTGCCAAGCGCCACTTTCAGGCGCTCCAGCCAGCCGTCTAACGCGCTTCGCGTAAGCAGTGCAATCGCCCGGCCAGCGGGAAGTCCTTCTTCCGTGAGCGGGTTAAACTGTGCTGCACTGAAACGGTCCGGTGAACGTGTCAACAACTCCACGGCCGCTAAGAGCGCCGGCGACGCGGCCCGGTCTTCTACGCGGCAATGGTTCAGGATTTCTCCCGTCAGATCGAGCAACGTGGGTTCGTGGCAGAGCACAGGCGTCAGCGCCTGAAGGGCGGGCTCGGCTTGCCAGCGTGAAAGCGACTCAAGTTGATGCGCACTGGCATAGCGCAGTTCCACGACAGGCAGTAGAGCGATCCAGGCGCCGGGCCTGGCGGGCAGCGTGTGCGGTTGAATATGGTGTCCCGGCAGCCAGCGTACGGGGTGGCCCAGCAGCGCCTGAAATACCGCTACCACGCGGGCCTGAAAACCGATGAAGCCAATAATCTGGCTGATGAGCACGATGTCATACGTTGTCAGACCCACCTCATCAAGCTGGTTCTGCGCTTTATCATCAATGACATCCGGTGAGCTGGCAAGCTGGCGGGCATACTGCGTGATCTGGGCCAGACGGCGGTTACTTTCGCGAGAGGAGTCCGGGCCGGGAAGGGGGGCGAGAAGGGCGGCGTAGTGGTTACAGAGCCTTTGAACGCCGCAGGCCTGCGCCACCGTCAGCGCGGTACTCAGCCTGTCGTAGGCACTCAGCGTATACAGACGGTTGACGGCGATATCGAGTGGAAACAGCCGGTGACATAACGCCCGGGCAGGAGTAAGCCAGCCAGCACAGGCAGTAACAATCTCATCCGGTAAGGCTAAATCGAGCAAAAAACGATCGTCGACGTTAGCGGCTTCGGGCACCAGAGGCAGGACATCCGTCTGCGCGTGGTTTGACTGGGTTTCGTGGTACCAGTGGCCTTTGCCGGAAAAACGGCGTTGTTCCATGGGCGTTCCTTGATCTCAAAATGGCGATCAATATCCTGGCGTAAGGCGGATGAGGGGAAAAATATTGTTAGGTGATAACAAATAGCAGAACGGAATAACGAGAGAGGGCGGGGCGGGAAAAACTCTCTTCCCGGGCGGGAAGAGAGTCACAAACTTATTTAATTTCCAGCTCGTTCATTGCAGCGATGTTGAAGCCGCCGTCAACGTGAACCACTTCGCCGGAGATACCCGCGGAAAGGTCAGAGCACAGGAATGCTGCAGAGTTACCCACATCTTCAATGGTAACGGTACGACGAATCGGGGTAACCGCTTCGCAGTGTGCCAGCATTTTACGGAAATCTTTGATACCGGAAGCCGCCAGGGTACGGATTGGACCTGCAGAGATGGCGTTAACGCGCACGCCTTCAGGGCCCATTGCGTTCGCCATGTAGCGGACGTTTGCTTCCAGAGACGCTTTAGCCAGACCCATCACGTTGTAGTTAGGGATTGCGCGCTCTGCGCCCAGGTAGGACAGGGTCAGCAGGGCGGAGCCCGGGTTCAGCATGGCACGACAAGATTTCGCCATCGCAACAAAGCTGTAAGAGCTAATGTCGTGAGCGATTTTAAAGCCATCGCGGGTTACCGCGTTCACGTAGTCACCGTCCAGCTGGTCGCCAGGTGCGAAGCCGATGGAGTGAACGAAACCGTCAAATTTATCCCACGATTTTGCCAGTTCAGCAAACATGCCATCGATGCTTTCATCTTGTGCAACGTCACATTCCAGAACAATGCTGGAACCCAGCTGCGCGGCAAATTCTTCAACACGGCCTTTCAGCTTGTCGTTCTGGTAGGTGAACGCCAGCTCAGCGCCTTCGCGATGCATTGCCTGTGCGATGCCGTATGCGATGGACAGTTTGCTGGCAACGCCGGTTACCAGAATGCGCTTACCGGAAAGAAAACCCATAGCTTTAATCCTTATATTCATTGCTTATTTTGCCTTGTAATTCATAGCGTTACAGGCAGTATTTCAAAATTATTCGAAATCAGCTCGAAATTATAGCCCACTCACTGCCCCTTGTGTCACGCTATTTCTCGCGAATCTCCCGGGAATGAACGCGCGTAAGGGGCTGATATGGGAAACGCGGCTGTGAAAATTTCGGCATTCGTCCAGTATATCACCCGGCGTCAGGTTCACCTCATCCAACCAGCATCGAAGCGTGATCCCGTAAAGCGTTTCACCTTTTTCTGGCGTGCTCGATGAAACGCGCGACGACAATAAAGAAAACCGGGACGAAGAAAATGGCGAGAAATGTACCGCTAATCATACCGCCGAAAACCCCGGTGCCAATGGCATGCTGCGTGCTGTCACTTGCGCCACGGGCCAGCATTAACGGGACAACCCCTAGCGTAAAGGCCAGTGAGGTCATCAGAATGGGGCGCAAGCGTTGCCGGGCAGCCTGTAGCGTTGCTGCCACGATTGTTTCCCCCTCCCGCTGCAGCTGCCTGGCAAACTCGACAATCAGAATGGCGTTTTTTGCAGACAGCCCGATCAGGGTGATCATCCCCACCTTGAAGAAAACATCATTTGTCATGCCGGCAATGTGTACGGCCGCTACCGCGCCAATAAGACCCAATGGCACGACCAGCATAACCGCGAAGGGTATAGACCAGCTCTCATAGAGCGCGGCAAGAACCATAAACACAACGAGGATCGACAGCACAATAAGGCCGGGAAGCTGTGACTCAGACGCTTTCTCCTGCAATGAACTCCCGGCCCATTCCCCTGCGATACCCGCAGGCATCTCTCTTGCCAGCGCTTCCATGGCTTTCATTGCCGTACCGCTGGATTCACCCGAGGCGGCACTTCCTGTAATGCGTATCGCAGGATAACCCTGATAGCGGTTCAACTGCTGGGGCGCAACGTTCCATGAAAGGGTGGCAAACGTAGAGACCGGCACCATCTGTCCCGTCCGATTTTTTACCGATAAGGCTAACAATTGTTCGGGCTGCATGCGGTAGGGCGCATCGGCCTGAACAATCACCTGTTGAACGCGGCCGTTATTGGTATAGTCATTAACGTAACTGGAGCCCGTGGTCACAGACAAGGTTTGATTAATTTCGTCAAACGAGACGCCCATGGACTCGGCTTTTTCCCGGTCGATCTGAATCGCCAGGCTGGTGCCATCCGGCAGGCCATCTATGTAGACATCATTCAGTTCAGGCCGTTGATTTGCCTGCTGAACAAGGTCATCCGCAGCCTTTTTTAGAGCCTGATATCCCAGTCCTGCCCGGTCCTGCAGATAGTAAGTAAATCCGGATGAGGTCCCCATATCCGAAATCGCCGGAGGGAGCAGGCTCATCGTCACGGCATCAGAAACGCTCTCCATGCGCGACTGGATAGCGTTTGCTTCATCCTGGGCGGTGATCCCTTGTCGGTTTTTCCAGTCCTTAAGCGTGGTAAAGGCCATGGCCGAGTTGGGGCCAGAACCTGAAAAGCCAAAGCCCAGGATCATAATGTTGCTCTCAATCGCCGGTCGCGATGCAATTTCCTCTTCAAATTTTTCAACCACTTTAAGGGTACGCTGCATGGTCGCATCAGACGGCAGTTGCAGGGATGACATAAAGTAGCCCTGATCTTCATCCGGCAGAAACGAGGAGGGCAAAGACGACAGGCCAGCAAACAGGGCAGCGCAAAGGGCAACATACAGCAGCAGCATGCGGCCCGTTCGTTTTAATACGGCGCCCAGGCTGGAGGCATATACCGCCGTGAGGGCGTGAAAATGCGCGTTAAACCAGGTCGCAAATTTCCCGGCCCCTCTCTTGTTCGCCTCATGGGGCTTGAGTAACGTGGCACAAAGCGCGGGTGTCAGCGTCAGCGCCAGAAAGGCCGATAACAAAATGGAAATGGCCATTGAAATACAGAATTGTCGATAGATGATCCCCACCGATCCCTCAGCAAAGCCCATCGGGATAAACACCGCTGTGAGCACAAGCGTGATACCCGCGATGGCAGGGGTGATTTCCTGCATGGCCTGCCGCGTGGCTTCGCGCGGTGAAAGCGCTTTTTCTTCCATCAGTCTTTCGACGTTTTCAACCACGACGATGGCATCATCAACGATAATACCGATTGCCAGCACCATGCCGAACATGGTCAGGATGTTGATGGAATAACCGCTGAGCAGCATGATCGTAAAGGTGCCCAGGAGCGCCACCGGGGCGACAATCGCCGGAATAAGCGTGCAGCGTATCTTGTGCAGAAAAAGCAGCATGACCAGAAAC
The DNA here is from genome assembly GCF_047530935.1 of Enterobacter sp. 03-F-07-AD-ECC. Classification (NCBI taxonomy): domain Bacteria; kingdom Pseudomonadati; phylum Pseudomonadota; class Gammaproteobacteria; order Enterobacterales; family Enterobacteriaceae; genus Enterobacter; species Enterobacter sp. 03-F-07-AD-ECC. The sequence goes on from NZ_JBLKBZ010000005.1 coordinate 339,803, forward strand.
ACCAGCACCATCGCTTCAACAAACGTCTGTACCACCTTCATAATTGAAAGCTTTACGAAGGGTGCCGTATCAAAAGGGACGGTGAAGGTCATTCCCTCCGGAAGCACGTGAGAGAGCTCATCAATGCGCGCCCGCACGCCTGAGGCGGTACTGATGGCATTCGCTCCCGGCGACAGCTGGATTGCGGCTGCCGTCGCCGGGACGCCGTTTTCGCGAATACCGTACGCATAGCTTTGCAGGCCGGACTCAATGCGGGCAACGTCCGACAGCTGCAGGCGGGCCCCTGTGGTATCGGATTTAAGGGTAATATGGCGAAATGCCTCGACCGAAGAAAGTTGTCCTTTAACCGTAATCGGATAAGTCACTCCCTGGCCTTCTGTTGCCGGTTCATCGCCCGTTCTGCCGGGGGAAACAATGGTATTCTGCTGGCTGACTGCCGTAAGCACATCGCTCACCGACAGCCCATAGCTGTGAAGCTTCATCGGATCGAGCCAGATACGTAGCGCTTTCTCACCACCAAAAAGCTGGACTTTGCCAACCCCCGGCACGCGGCGAAGCTCATCGCTAATATTTCTGGCAAAATAATCGCTCAAATCCGCTTCCTGAAATTTCCCGGAGGTGGATTTTAACCCCACCATCATCAGAAAACCGGCGTTCGCCGCCTCGACGTTAATGCCGTTTTGCCGGACCGACTGAGGCAGACGCGGCTCGACAATTTTTATCTGATTCTGAAGATCCATCTGCGCCAGTTTAATATCTGTGCCTGGCTTAAACGTCACCGTAATTGAGGCTGAACCCGTGGTGTCACTCGAGGATTCAAAATAGAGCAAATTATCCACGCCGGATATTTCACGTTCGATAAGAGAGACGACCGATGTATTCATTACATCAGGGCTGGCACCGGGATACGAGACAGTAATGATAATACCCGGCGGTGCAACGGACGGATATTGCGCAACCGGCAGCCGGGGAATGGACAACACGCCCGTCAAAACAATAAAAAGCGCGACGACCCAGGCGAAAACAGGACGATCAATAAAAAATTGCGGCATGAGGGTTACTTCCAGTCAACTAACAGTGAAACGCATTACGGGTGCAGTGCCTCGTCATCGGTCGATACTCGTTTACCGATGTCTCTGAGCTGTGAAAATTTCTCAAGGAGTTGCGGGGCGTCATCCAGGCTTGTCGCAAACATCCACATATAGGTCATCACGGAGTAGATATGACCCGCCGTAATACCCGTCGAGTGGGTCATCAGGATAATGGTCAGCGTAAAAAGCAGGGCGATCAGCGAACCAATCAGTAAATATCCCCACGCTTCGCGGTCAGAGAGCGCAATACGCAAGTGTGCAAGCGTAGAATAATGACGTTTGAGGGTCGCAGAGCCCGCTTTATGTACATAATCCACCTCTTTCTCGAGGCGGTTATTGAGGCGTCTGAACAGCAATTCATTCTTATGGGTGAAACCGGAAACAAATCCCATCAGGATTAAGACGATGATGGCGCAGACGATGCCAGCCCAGAATTCAATGATCAGCAGCATAATGGCTGCACCAAAAAGCGAACTCATTGAGGTAATGAGCATGGGCAGATGCATTTCAAAGAAATCCACGAACTCACGCGATAAGGTAACTCTCGCCGCGATTGTCGAATGATTAAGCTGATATTTTCGCTGAGCCAGCACCACAGAGACCGCAAGCCCGGCGTAAATCCGTGCGAAGGTGCGCGTGTCCACGCTGCGCCTGGCGGCACCAATGCACCAGATAAACAGAACCATTAGCCCATACAGTGCAGCGCTCACGGTATCCCCGGCGAGAATGGCATTTATCGCGATCCCCGCAAGTACGGGATAGAGTAAAAAGGTCACATTTTCGGCAATAACCAGAAAGAAGGTAATAAATAGCTTCTTGCGGTGCCGCACGGCAAGTGCCTTGAGCGAGCCAACAACCCCGGAAACGACCGGAGGACGATGAGTATTTTTAAGGATCATATTTTTCGAGTTATTAATGCCAGAGAGCAGGGGAATTCCATCAGGAATTTATCCATTAACCGTTACTTTATACAGCGCATGTTTAGTACTGATGTGCGATTTGTGGAGGTTATATGGAGACAGTAAACTTAAATCATCCTTAACATGAGATAAATGGGTGAGCCAACAAAAAATATAATGAGAAAACATTCGCAGTAAAACACCAGATCGGCAATATCAGGTGCGATGTTTAACAAAATACTGAAAATGATGATCAGGTAGATAAAAATCAATGCCAGGCACAGGGCCATGACAAGGAGTTCCGTCAATCCGCCTCCTTTATGTTGAATCGCAAGAAAAAACGATGTCGCTGCGATACAACCATAAATAACAGGTGAGGAGATAATGGTTGCCGCCACTTTTTCATCGACTTCATGTATCAGGATCATCCAAAGATGCAATAATCCCCACGATACAATAAGAAACAAACATGACGTGCCAATGTTAGCAGGTGAGACATATCTATTAATATTCATGGTGAGTGTCTTCGGGTATTAATGAAAGCAATTGATAGACCGGGGTGCGTGCGAGAAGTTCAACGGTTTATTCTCTTTGGTCGCTTTTTTTTCTGAATAAAAAAATTACGTCTGTATATGGAGTATTTATTTCCGAAATGTGGAGGAAGTGTGGAGACAATAACCTAAGGGGGTTCGGTTGTGGCAGAAATGTTTATAAAAAGTCGTCGCCCAACGGCACTTTTTTGTCGTGCGTGGGTCTTAGACTTTTATAAAATGACGTATAGCGTATTTTCTCAACATAATAGAGACGCTTTCAGTTCCTGTGGAGATAAAATGTACAAAAATAATTTAATCCTTGTCGCCGAAGATGAAGATGAAATCGCCGATATACTGATGAGCTACCTGCAGCGGGCTGGGATGAAAACGTTAAGGGCAACTGACGGTGAGCAGGCGATAAACCTGACGCGTCTGCATAAACCGGATCTCATTTTGCTGGATATCCAGTTGCCGGTATTTGATGGCTGGAGCGTTCTTACCACGCTGCGCCGGGAGAGTACGGTGCCTGTTATTATGGTCACCGCCCTCGATCAGGATGTTGATAAGCTGATGGGATTGCGTCTGGGCGCTGATGACTACGTGATCAAGCCTTTCAATCCCTCTGAAGTTGTCGCGCGAGTCGAAGCTGTACTGCGCAGGACGAAGGCTCACGTTCAACAGGTGGCTGCAATGCCGCTCAGGACGCCCTTCATCACGGTCTACCCGGATGATTTCTATATAGAAGTTACGGTGGGGGAAGAGGTGGTTTGCCCGGTATTGACCACCACAGAATTTAAACTGCTGACTTACCTGGTCAGGAACCCAAGAAAGGTCTGCTCTCGTGAGGAATTACTCAATGCCTGCCTGCCGGAAGGCGATACCTTAGACAGAACGGTCGACAGCCACATGAGCAAGCTGCGTAAAAAACTGGAGCTTGCAGGTCTTCATGGCGTGCCAGAAAGCATTAGAGGAATGGGCTACCGGCTGGGAGAAAAGAAATGAGCAGAGAGTCTGTTCTGAGCCGCCAGATTCTGACCTACATGTTAACGCTGGCATTGATGATTATCGCCATCGCTATTCTGGGGTCCTGGCTGTTTTACAGCTTCGTACTCGATTACCTTCCGGGCGGCGTAGCGGCCGGTAACGATGAAAATATGACGATGTGGGACTGGGTGTGGATCGTGACGGTCTCTGCAATCAGTGTGATGATTTCCCTCTTTTTAACCGTAAAGCTGTCATCGCGTATCCTCACGCCATTAAACGCGGTAGCCACAAGCCTGAAACGCATCTCGCAGGGCGAGCTGGATGCCAGGGCCTGGTGCGCCAGTTCCCGGCTTGGCGAGATAAATCATCTCGTCAACGACTTCAACGAAATGGCTGAAAAATTACAGACGCTGGACAGTCAACGTAAATCCTGGAATGCGGCGATTGCGCATGAGTTGAGAACGCCCGTCACGATTTTACGCGGGCGGCTTCAGGGGCTCGTCGACGGTGTTTTTACGCCGGAACCCGTTCTGTTTAATAACCTGCTTAAACAAACCGAAGGGTTGGCGCGGCTGATAGAAGATCTCCGGGTTGTCAGCTCAGACGGCGGTGCCGGTTATACGTTATACAAGAGTGAAATCGATCTGAAGGAAACCCTCGAAACGGCGCTGGAAACCTTCAGACCCGAGTTTGAGCGTAAGCAATTTACTCTTCGTACCGAACTTAAAGCCCAGCGGTGTCTCTGCGATCCGCTACGTATTAATCAGTGCTTAACCGTGCTGTTCGACAATGCGCTGCATTATTCGACATCACGTAAACTCATCGTAAAAAATGGCGTGTTTGGCAGAGAAAATTACATTCTGATTCAGGACGAAGGGCCGGGCATTCCCCGCGAATTTCATGATTTTCTCTTCCAGCCCTTTCAGCGGGATAAAGGGGCCAGACAATTGAATCCTGAAGGGTGTGGTTTAGGGCTGTCGGTGGTCAAAGCCATTATGTCTGCGCACGGTGGCGATGTCACCTATGTGTTGACGAAGCAAAACCACTCCCTCTTCAAATTAACCTGGCCGAACGCGTCGTAACTGCGTACAGGCTCAAATGAGCCTGTTTGCGACGGGCGTCATTTGCCACATTTCACCTAACCTGGCATCCCATTCCGGCGGCGTGATAGTCAGTTTGCCCCGTTTCGGGCTTAACGTTATCTCACTGAAGTAGATCTCGTCCCGGGTGAGCATGAGATCGACACGGCAATAGTCAATCCCCAGGGCCAGTGCTTGTGCCGCCAGCAGCGCTTCCTGATAAGAGGCAGGCTTGGGTATGTCCTGCGGAGTGTTGGGATATTCCATCTGGAAAGGCTGCAACTGCCAGTGGCGATCGTAAACGTTGATAAAACCATTGCCGCTTTCATCGGTGAAATCAGCTTCCACAAACTGCGCGACACCGTGGAAACAATGAATCCTCAACATTTCGGGTGTTGTGTTTTTGTCCGCGTCATTAAAGAGATCGATATACTTCTCGCACAGAATAACTGGAGGGATGTTTTTATATTGCCATTCCCGTGTGGTGTAATATAAATTTCTCTTTAATGCCAGCCGGAGTTTGTTTTGCGATTTTTTAAGGTCAAATTCAGCTTTGTTTGTGCATATGATCGCGCTTCCACTGTCATGGTTGCACTTTAACACAAATTTATGCGGCAGTTTCGTCATGTCGATGTGCTCAACGCGACGGTATACGCCAATCAATGGAACGATTTTTAGACGTTGCGTTCTCGACAGGACATATTCCCGTACAGCCAGTTTATCCGCCAGCATCGTATAATGCGCATTATGGTCATAGACCAGACGATGACAAATTTTTTCGTTCAGGGTAGCAGGTGATTTTATATCAAATGTGTCACCGTGGGTTGCTTTGAGACGGGACAGATGAAAGTTAATGTCTGATATTAAATAAGACCGACACTTCCTGAGCAGATACTCAAGGTGTTTTAAATAATATGTGGTTTTGTTCATTTTCTCCTCCGAAATATCTGCATATTCTGAAGGAGAAGGATTGATTCTTATTGCCTGGAGTATGGAGGAAAAATGGAGAGCCGCTTATAAAGCGGATGGCGATGTGCAACGCAAAATAAAAGGATTAAACGACCTGTTTAATCCTTTGAAGTCCTGAGTCGAAATATTCGCTGTCGCGGGGGACGCCTGACGGGCGGTTACCGATCCTTTCTCCATGCATCAGCAGTTAGCGCTTCACCAAAATGTCCGGCAATCAGGCGTTTTGTTAAATCGTGGAGTGGGGAAGCCAGCACATCCGCCGTGCTGCCGCGCTCGACAACTTCACCCTGATGCATGACCATCACCTGGTCGCTGATGTGTTTCATCATGCCAAGATGTTGGGTCACATAGATATAAGAGATCCCCTGTTTTTCCTGCAGTTCCAGCATCAGGTTAATTAACTGGGAACGCATCGACATATCCAGTGAGGCGAGGGCTTCGTCAGCAATAATTACCTTCGGGCGCAAAATCAGGGCACGCGCCAGCCCCAGACGCTGCTTCTGTCCCGGAGCCAGCATATGCGGGTAGTAACTCTCATGATCGGGCAGCAGTCCGACCATACGCAGGGTTTCAAAGATACGTTTACGACGAGCGTCAGGCTCCAGATCGGTATTCAGCCGCAGCGGGAAATCCAGGATCTGCGAAATACGCTGGCGCGGATTGAGCGAGGTGGAGGGATCCTGGAAGATCATGCGGATGCGCTGGCTGCGGAAGGAGTAATCGCCGAATGCCAGCGGATGATCGTCAATCAGCACTTCACCGCCGCTTGGCTCAACCATGCCCGCCAGCATTTTAGCCAGCGTGGATTTGCCGGAACCATTCTCGCCAATAATCGCCAGCGTCTGCTTTTCACGCAGCGTAAAGCTCAGCGGTTTCACCGCTTCCACGGTCTGGCGATGGAACAGCCCGGTGCGGTAGCGAAAGGTCTTACTCAGGTTGCGTACTTCCAGTAAGGTTTCGACCATTTCACTCTCTCTCCATGTTCAGCGGGAAATGACAGGCGTAAAGATGGTTTTTCGCCCCCGTCAGACGCGGCGTTTCAATACACTTACGCTGAGCATACGGGCAACGTGGCCCAAGACGACAGCCTATCGGCAATGATTCCAGAAGCGGGATCGCACCCGGCAGCGTGTTCAGACGGCTCTTGTGCGGCATGGCGCTGCCAAAATCCGGGATCGCACGAATCAGCGCCTGGGTGTAGGGGTGATGCGGCGTGGTGATTAGATCTTCACTGGGGGCGGTTTCCACCGTTTGCCCACAGTACATCACATCAATTTTATCCGCCCATTTGCTGAGCATTTGCAGGTCGTGACTGATTAGCAAAATGGTGGTGTTGTTATTCTGATTCAGCCGCGTCAGCAGACGGAATATCTGCGCCTGCGTGGTCGGCTCCATCGCGTTTGTTGGTTCATCCGCAATCAACAGGCGCGGCTGATTGGCCAGCGCGATGGCGATCATCACTTTCTGGCATTCACCGTCGGTGAGTTCGTAGGGGAAACTGCGCATTGCGTCTTTATGATCTTTGATCCCGACGCGGTGCAGCAGCTCAATGGCGCGGCGTTTGCGCCAGCCGAAACGCTGCCACCAGCGGCCTTTATAGGTCCAGCCGGGGATATTTTGCATCAGCTGCTTACCTACGCGCTCGGACGGGTCAAGGCAGGATTGTGGCTCCTGGAAAATCATCGAGACGTTATGGCCGACCAGCTTGCGACGCTCGCGCGGAGAAAGGCGCAGCAGGTCGATATCATCAAAACGCATGCGGTCGGCGGTGACGCGCCAGTTGTCCTTCGCTACACCACAAATGGCTTTGGCGATGAGGCTTTTCCCGGAGCCGGATTCGCCCACCAGCCCGCGAATTTCACCTTCAGCAAGCGTAATGCTGATTCGATCGACAGCCTTAACCCAGCCCTCACCGGTTTTAAACTCGATGGTGAGGTTGCGGATATCAAGAAGCGGCATTATTGCACCCCCGCATTAATTGCGCGGCGAATACCGTCGCCCAGCAGGTTAATCAGCAACACGCTGACCATAATGGCCGCACCCGGTAACATAACTGTCCACGGGGCGACGTAGATAAGCTCCAGCGCATCGCCCAGCATCGCACCCCATTCCGGTGACGGCAGTTGGGCACCCAAATCGAGGAAACCCAGCGCAGCGATATCCAGTATCGCCATCGACAGGGCGCGGGTGATCTCGGTGACCAGCCCGGCTGCGATATTCGGCAGGACGGCAAACCAAAGAATATTCAGCGTGGTGGCACCGTCCAGACGGGCAGCAACAACATACTCTTTCTCCAGTTCGTCATGCACCATGCTGTACACAGAGCGAACGATACGGGGCAGGATTGCCAGCCACACGGCAAACATGGCATGCGTCAGGTGCGGCCCGGCAAAGGCCACCACAATGATCGCCAGCAGCAGCGATGGGATAGAGAGCAGGGTGTCCAGAATGTGATTCAGCACCGCCGAGCGCAGACCGTGGGTGGAGCCAGCAAAAATGCCCAGCGCCAGACCGCAAACTGTGGCGGCGAGCGTCACCACAAACGCGCCACCCACCGTTGGGGCGGCACCGCTCAGCAGGCGGCTCAGCACATCACGGCCCAGATCGTCGGTGCCCAGGAAGAAGGAAACTTCCCCATAGCGCGACCACGACGGGGGCAACAGTTGATAGCCGAGGAACTGCTGGTCGATACCGTACGGCGCAAACCACGATCCAAATACGCACAGCAAGACCAGACCGGCACAGCCGTACAGGCCGATCATTGCCGTGGTGTCACCATAGAATTTACGCCACACGGTACGTAGCGCACCGGGCGTGCGCTTTTCACTGTATACGCTATCGTAGGGCATATGAATCCGTTTTAAGTTTGTTTTTCATGCTTTATGTCTTTTGAAAAATTCCGCCATTATCAACACATTGCCTGCTCTAAGTGCTTTAATTTTGTATATCGCGCATTAATTTGAAGGTTATCAATTTACGCAAAATGTGTACACTATTGTGTATATCTTTTCCCGGAGTGTACACATTGCTAACCGATACAAAACTGAGAAAAGCTCTTGGCAAAAAGAGAGACAAAATCGAGGTCATTTCAGACGCTCACGGCTTGAATGTCAGATTGTCTACATCCGGCAGTATAACATTCTTTTACCGCTACAGATGGAACGGAAAAGCGGCTCAATTGACGATCGGCGATTATCCGACCATATCATTAGCTCAGGCGCGAGAGCGTAGACAGCAGTTCAGAGTCTGGCTTAAAGAAGGGTTCGATCCGAGACGACAGACCGTACTGGAGAAACAGAAAAAAACTGATGCGATTACCGTAAAAGAAGCCTTTGATTACTGGGAAAAGCATTACTGCATTCCTGAAGGCCTGGTAAAAATCCACGTGAACCGCCGGGACTTCAACAACCATATCAATCCTGTGCTGGGGAATATGATCGTAGATCAGACCACAAAGGCACATTGGCTTAGCCTGTTCGACGGTATGGGAAGAAGGGTGGTTACAGGGCAAATGTTAGGGTTGATGCAGCGTGTTTTTCGTTTCTGCTCTAACAGAGGAATAATCAACCTTAACCCAATTGAGAGTCTCAGGCGATCTGATGTGGGGCTCACCGCGGCAGTTAAAGACCGAAGATTGAGCGACGAGGAGATCAAAACTGTCTGGAATGCTTTGCCTGAAATGAGGGAACGACAACAGCTGATCATGAAGTTTCTCATTCTGACCGGTTGTAGAAGTACGGAAATAAGAACGGCAAAGTGGGAATGGTTCGATCTTATGGACCAAACATGGACCATTCCAGCAAGTGATTATAAAACAGGTATATCCGTCAGGAGAGCGTTACCGGATGCTGTTGTAAAGCTGATGAAATCTCATAAAGAAACATCAATGTCAAAGCATGTTGTTACGTTGTCACGCTATAAGGGGCCAGAGGATGACAGGCCGCCTCTTCAGCCTAACGTTGCGTTATTTTCTGCCCAAATAATTTCCAAGACAGGAATGAAGCCGTGGTCCCTCCATGACCTTCGACGAACCGTGGCGACGCGACTTTCTGAATTAGGTGCGCCGCCACATGTTGTTGAGAAACTGCTTGGCCATCATATGGCAGGTGTCATGGCGAGGTATAACCTGCATGACTACATTGATGATCAGCGCCATTGGCTTGCGGTATGGCAGAACCATTTGGAGAAACTGGTTGGTCATCCTCTGGTTTGATGCCCACTTTTTCTTCCCACTCCAGGAGGTCTGAAAGTCTCCAGCGCTTCGGGCTTCCATTTATCTTCGGCTTCGGAAATGGTTGTGAAAAATATGCCGGCATTCTGGAAGGGGTGCTCCAAAAGTACAGCGTGCTCCGCGAAATTTTGTATCTTGATAAAACTTCACTGGTGATCAAGATATCAACATTCGTATAAGTTGTTTCATTCATATTGCACCTCTCAGTTGCATTGTCCCGGCAGATTGCGCAGCCTGCGGGCACCATTCATGGCTGTCGCAACGTAGCTGGCCCGGCGGTTAACGACTTCCACTGTTACCTTTATTCCATCAACCACTACGGTGTATGTGGTCTTGGTTTTCTGTCTGGCGAATTCACCGTAAGTTTCGACGTGCTTCGCGAGAGCGGCATCACATGCCTGGCGAGCCAAAGGGGATTGCTTACTGCGATTAATCAGTCGCATTTCTTCTCCTTGAGGGAGGGTTTCCCCTCCCAATCTCGTTAGTTCACGTATTCCGGTTTCATATCCGCCAGGGTGATGCTGAACTGCTCATGCAGTTCATCGCCCAGGTGACGCTTTGAAGATGCCAGCACGCGTTCAGCTTCGCCAAAGCGTTCTGCCGCGTCGGGTTCATCCGGAGATGGCAGGGAGTTGATCGCCGCTTCCACCTTATTGCGAGCATCAACCAGGTAGTAGCGCTTCACTGCTTTGTTCTTAAGCTCGGTAAACAGGGCAGAACCCAGCGTTGCTTTCACGGTTTCAATATCTGCGCGCAGAGCTTTAGCGCTATCCACATCCTGAGCCGCCTCGATGCGGTCACGAAAATCATCAGCAAGTGCATCGATGTTTTGAGCTGATTCCTGAGCCGTTTGAGTCGGGGTGACGTTCTCACCTGAAATATCTGCAAGGCTTACGTGCTGCACCGGTGCCGGATTTACCTCTCGTTCTTCACGGCGATCATCGAGTTCATCCGGGGTGTAGACACCCAGAATCACATCCGGGCAGAACAGTCTCGCCCAGCGTTTGACGGCCAGGTACGCCAACTGCTGGCGTGGGTCGTCAGCCCAGAGAGTAGAATTTCGGGTACGGGCCTGAGCCAGCAGCAAATCGAGTTCTCTCGGCTGATCTTCACCTTTAAGCGTTGCGCGGATGATGATGCCGATTCCGGCTTCGTCAGCCAGGGTCCAGCCCGGGACGCGGTACTCGCCTTTGTCGCCTTTGCGGATATGGAATTTTCCAACGACCTTTTCCCATGGCCCATACCATTCATATTCAAACCGGCTGGCCAGCACGCCGCTGCGTGAAATGACGGCATTAACGAGCTGCGCTTCATACCCGAGCACACCGTTAATCAGGTGCGTCTTCTGCGCCACGGCAAAGGGATTCATTTGCCACTGCGCCGCTTGCATCGCTACAGCCATGCAGTCGGCCTGATTGCCCTGCAGGTGTTTAGGAACGGTGGCGGTGCCCTGCGCCATAATTTGCGCGAACGTGCTGATGGCGTTCAGATACTGGGAATCGAACAGAGCCACGTTGGAGTTAATAACGGTGTTCTGGTCAGCAACGGTAACGTTAGTGTTATTCATAAATCTCCCTTAAGCCTGAGTGCGCAGCGCTTCAAGGCGGCGCATGTCAAAGTCGTTCAGTTCATCGGTGTAATCGGTAGTGATCGGCGCTGGCCATTCGCCCGTATCGAAGCCGGTTGCGATGGCGCGCATCATTTTGCGGTACTCGAGCATGCCCAGTTCCAGCAGTTCAGTGGACGCCTCGATGATGGCGATCCAGTGGTAGTTCTCGTCTTTGTTGACGAAAATCCAGAAGAACTGGTCCAGCGCCGCGGTCTCGCAATACATAGCCGCACTGAGGTGGTAGTCCCGATCAATGATTTCCCGATGCAGCCTGGCGCGCAGGCTTTCCTGCTTCACATTCCACATGCTGATGGTTTTCAGGTCAGCACCGATGCGCACGCCGTCCAGTTCAATCTCGAGGTCAGGGCGTACACGCACTTCTAGGCCCGTTTCCTCGTCAAAGCCGAAGTAACTCACTTCAACAGCGCGGCTTGGATGTGTCAGCAGCATGCCAGCGGTCGGGTGCGCCAGGAGCGCAGACTGAATTGCCCGTGCCGTGGCCAGCTGCTGGCGGGTAACCAGAATTTTTTCGCCAGGGTTGTCGCGCCAGGCATCCAGCAGTTCGTCGGCGAATATGGCATCGGGCTTAACCGACTTAACTGCCTGGATCATGTCTGCTTTGGTGCCGGACACTTTCAGCGGCGTCGGTTTCTGCGCTTCCTGTGCGACCAAATCAGGATTGATAATCGCTAATTGCTCGAGTAGCGCATCACGGCTGCCGCTGGTTTTAACCGACACGGGCAGGGTGGCGTTGTACTCTTTAATGCATGCCTTCATTGCCGTTGCTGTCTGCTTCTGGCCTTCTTCAATACGCTGGTACTGAGCAGGGAGATCCATATAGCTTTGAGCCGTTTCTTCCAGGCTGGCGCCAAGCGGCACCGGAGCGGGAAGGGACGCGTTATGTTCTTCAAGCAACGCTTTAATCTCGTCTGAGCTCAGCAGCGTCGGCAGGCTGGCGTTGTACGCGTCAATGAACTCGCGCAGGGTTGCGGTGGTAGTGAAAGCACCCTCTGGGATCTCAGGCTCCACGCTGAACTCTGCATCGAGGGTTTCCGGCTGCAGTGCAAGGGCGTGCACCAGGTTCCCCATGTCCAGAACTTTGGATGCTGCGCGCGGGATAGTTTTAGCCACATGGCGCGCGTTGAAGTACATCAGGCTGACGCGGGCATCTTTTACTTGGGTTGAGCTAATACCGTTTGCTGCGTGATAAACCTCATTCGGCAGACCTTCGTAGCGGCCAGGCTCGAAGTAAGCCGGGTATTCGATTACTGGCTCTGACTGCTGCTCTTCCGGCGCTACGGTAACTGCTTGCGTATTAGCTGCATCGGCGCCTTCGCCTGGTTGTACCGGATCAGTATTTTCGACTTTCTTTGGCTTAGCCGTTTCCATCTGCACATCGCTGGTGGTCTCCGCTGTGTTTTCCGTTTTTTCGACTTCATTTGAGGGGATATCGATGACCGGGGCGGTATTTCCTCCCATCAGTCCATCGATGGAGAACATGCCGCTGCCGAGATTTTCAACCTGCGGTTGTTCAACAGGTGCTTCGGTCTCAACAGCCGGAGTAGACAGCGGCAGCAACTCCACAGCAGAGTTAAACTCAGCCGTTATGGTTTTATTCACAAACTCAAGATGAGCCGCTGGCGTGTGATGAATGTTTTCTGGTGCGATGCGGATCAGATTGAAGATTGCCGCACGGTTCACCGCCAGTATGCCTGGTTGATTGCGTAAGATTGCGCTCCATGACTTCCATGGCTCTTCTTTCTTGGCCACGATTTCTTTGGCGCGTCGTAACACGCTCGAAGGAATTTCGAAGTGATGGAAGTCCATAGGCAGTAGGGCACAGGCAATCTCAAGATCGAGAGTGTCCAATGTGTGATGCGCACCTTCGCCGCGGTCAGTAACATAGCCGCCATCAGCGTTAGTGCCTGAATCAGTACGTTGCACGCTGCTGATGAGGTTTCCGGCTGCCCATTCGCGAACGAGAATGCCGCGGTCAATATAATCAGTCGCCGCCCAGATCCTGGTGAAACGGAGAACTAAAGCGAGTTCGTGACGCTTTTCCTGGCTGAACACTTTGCGAATGGCGTCGGTATACCGCCAAAGGTCTTTGGTGTCGTAACCCTTAACCTCTTCGCAGTTTTCTGCCGCCAGCAGAAGGTTCTGGACATAGCTGTTGTCAGTGTCCATCTCCAGTGCGCTGATACCTTCGTATTCTTCGCGGGTTAAGTGGTGGCGCAGTATGTCGGCGGAGAACTGGGCGAGTAGCTGTTTGCGGAACGGCATACGAACGACTGGATAACGTGTGGTTTCGTCATCATTCTCGTCAATCTGGATACCGTTATCAGGTTCCAGAACCTGATCGGTTGTAACACCGGTCTCGCTGGCGCTTTCTGATTTGAGAAGATTAAGCTTTCCGCTCCTCCACTCTTCAATTAACTGATTGCGATCGCTGGCATCTGCTCTCGCCCAGTCAGCCATGAATGCAGCGATAATTTCAGTTTCGTGCGCTTCATCTGGCGCGAATACCTGCTTAATCGCCTGAACCAGTTTCCACTCAGCGTTCAGGCTGAGTTCGGCAACTTCAGGGATGTCGTTTTTCGCCAGCAGCAGGTTCTGGAGATAGGTGTTGCCTTCATCCAGTGACATTTCGCTGGCAGCCAGCTGCTGCTCTTTACTGATGTATGACTGGTATTTGTCGTTGGTCAGGTGGACGGCAAAACGGACCGCTGGAGTGCGGTTTTCAAGCGGGACACTCTCGACGGAATTTTCGACATTAACGGACGTTTCCGATGCCGCGGTGTTGTCCATGGCTCCAGTAGACTCAGCACCAGCCTTTGGCAGCCAGGTGCGTCCATCGTCCTGCAGTTTGTAACGTTTGCACCAGGTGTAATCCACGGTGCTTTCTTTCGGGAGGTCGTTATACACCGGGAAATCGGTGCGAACCGGTTTGGCGTAATCCTTACCGCGTCCGGTTTCAATACCGGCATCTTCGAGCTCAACATCGAGCTGCAGGTTGGCACGGGCTTCTGATTTCGCAGTGAACCAAATCACTGCGTCTTCTTTGCCGGATTTCTGCGTAGCCTTAACTACATAGAAAAATTCCATGTGAGATCCTCTTTTTTGGATGTAAGATCCCCGGGCCAGAGAAAGCGCCCATTGGGTGAACTTTGGTTTTTTAAGTAGTTTTCCGGTGTAACTTTGGTCGGGAGCACCGGACGTACGGGCCGCCTTGCGCGGCTTTTACGTTATGCCTCGTGGGCCATCTGGTCGTACGAAGCACAACGTTCAGAGCAGTATTCTTTTTCTTTGCGCGCCAGCTGTGCGCCGTTGCAATAGAGAAGGGTACTTTTGACTACTTTCGCCGGTTCAACCGGCTTGCCGCAGTACCCGCATTTCGTTGAGCTACACATCTGGATTCCCCTTTTGCGCCAACAGGTAGCACAGGCGGCGAAGAATCACCTCGAAGAGGTTCAGTTTCACGGCCTGTTGCCGTCCTGGTTTGCGTGCGAAATCAATCATTCTCACCCTCGTTTGCCTTATCGCCGGCCAGCGGAACGTTTACACCTGATGCGCGTTAATCTCTCCACCTCATCCGACTGTTCGTACGCCGTCGGCGGCTACTTCGTGGGCATCCTGCCTTGGTGGAACGTGATGCGTCTTGGTGAGTTAGATTAAACACAAAGTTTAAGTCTTAGTCAACATAATGAGTAACTTTAAATAAACAAAATGTTTAAATGGTGCTTATGGAGAGTGAAATTTTGTTCTTTGGAGGCAAAAAAATTCGACGAAATGGTACGGGCTGGCAGTCCGGGAAATGGGCGCTTAGTACAAAAGATGTGCTATTTATTCGAGGGGCATAAAAAAAGGCCACTTTAGGGCCATTTCTTATAGTAGATCTTTACGAATCATTGCTGAAAGGAGTACTCAGTCATCCTGCGAACGAATCCGGCCTTTGATATATTTATCATATAGTTGGTCCAGCTCTTTCAGGCGAAGTGCAAAGATGCGAAGCATGTTCTGTTGCTCTTCTTCGGGAAGCTGACGGTAAAGTTCCAACAGGCGTTGTTCGTCCGGCTTCAGTCCATCTTTTTCGCCAACATCTTGGCCAAGCAGCCACTCAAGGCTCACCCCAAGCGCATCCGCCAGCTTAATCGCTGAGCTTTTACCGATTGTCCCACGAACGAACCAGTTATTGACCGACTGAGCACTGACGCCACAAATACGGGCCATGTCTGATTTGGTCAACTTCTTAAGCTCAAGAACCTCGTTAAGCCGCTGAACTTGTGGGTGGTTAATCTGATGAGTTTTTTCTTTCATGACTTGATTCTAAACCAAAAGTTTATTAGCTCAATTTTCAAAATGTTGACACATAATTAAACTAAATGTTTAATGTAAGTGTTAAAACTGGAGATGAATATGAAAGCAATTGATAAGGCAATTAACAAAGCAGGAACTGCCTCTCGCTTAGCTGAATTGCTAACCGTAAGCCCTATGACAGTCAGTCATTGGAGAAATCGCTACGAAGGAGTTGTTCCCGCAGATCGCGTTTTGCCCATTTTCACGGCTACAGGCGTAACTCCGCACGAACTACGACCTGATCTATACCCAAACCCAACAGACGGTTTACCTAAACAGGAGCCTTAAAATGCAGACTGTTTCATTCCAACAGAATAACAGAGCTTCCTCTAATCCACTGATATTCCCGTGTCATGAAAGCGAGCCGGTATATCGGGAGATCGAGCATCGCGATATATGCTCAGCGGTCCGTGCTTGGGCTGCAGTAGAAGGGCGCGTAGCAGTTGCGCTTCAAATCCAAGAGGCGGCGGAAGAACTTCAACTTGATGGCGTGGATTTGTCAGGCCAGGCAGATGTCTGGAACGTGAAGCTGTTCCGATGGCTGGACAACAAAGAAGACTCAGCATCGTACCGAAAGAACGTCGAACAGCTGGTGCCCGCGATCATGTCTGTATTACCGATTCGATATCGCGACCGTGTAGTAAAGAACGACTCGTTCGCTTATCGCATGGCCAGGTTGGAAAAGGAAGTGAGTGAGGCGAAGCAAGCTCTGATGCTCGATGCACCGAAGAAGGAAAAGCTGAAGGAGTTAGGCGAGGGGATTTTTGAGATGTTCCGTGTCGATCCGGACCTTACTGCGCCGCTGCTGGCGATGGTGACAACCATGCTGGGGGCAATGTGAAGACTTCAGAAAAGGCGAAAGCCGCGGTGCTCGAACACCAACGGCTTTCAGGTGCAAAAACGGAGTGTAATTGCGGAGCTAAGTATGTCAAACACAGCTGAAATTATCAATTTCCCCCACAGAACCGAACAACCGGGAGGTCGTATGGCCGACCTGTCGAACGGGTATACCAAGGTCGCTAACGAGATTCAACAGCTCAAGCCTCGTCTGAGAATGTCAGGCCGGGAGTGGCAGTGTTTTGAGGCGGTGATCTGGCTTACCTACGGCTGGAACAAGAAACAGGACCGCGTTACTAACACGGTGATTGCCGAGCTTACAGGGCTGAGTGATTCGCATGTCTCTGATGCGCTCAAATCGCTAGCTGAACGCAAAATTATCTTCAGTCAGAAGCAGGGTGTGATGAAAATGGTCGGTATAAATACTGACCTTTCAGCCTGGATTTTAGACAAACCGAAAACGGGAAAAGTCTTCCCGAAATCGGGAAAAGTGTTACCGAAAACGGAATCTATGGTCACTCCCGTTTTTGCAACACCGATTTTGACGACAAGTTGGCTTGCTTGAATCTATCCGGCGTCTGAATGGGATTTTATTCCCG
>NZ_JBLKBZ010000060.1:0-2791 GCF_047530935.1 Enterobacter sp. 03-F-07-AD-ECC
CACACGAGTATTGAGCATAGTCGAGATTGGTGCAGATCACTTCTGATATTGAACTGTCAGGAGCTGGCTGCACAACAGCCATTACGCCCAATCAACTGGTGCAGTCGTCTTCTGAAAATGACAATCGTGCCACCGGCTCCAGGTCTTATCGAACAGCTCAGACACATGGTCCAAATGCTGGTCGATCCGTTCGGCCAGTTTTTCGATGGCCTCTTGCTTGAGCTTGTCACTTTCCCTGAACTCGATGTTCAAGGCCCTGGCCACCTGGTTGAGGTTCCGGCCGATAGCTCCAAGCTGCCGGCACGATTCCCGTACGGTGTTCACTTCTTCATCAGTGAGGACCGGCATCCGGTTCAACGACCGCAGTCATTTCTGTACCTAAACAGTCCTGCGAATATGTGAGTTTTGACCTAATGAGCCACAAAAACTCATTTTCGCCCACGATAATTTTTCTACTTCCTTTCTTTGGAATGCTCATTTCAATATTCACATAACGTCGCTATCAATCGCGGAAAAGGCGTAGTGCGCGAAGCGAACGAAGCTTTTTGCCGTCGATTGCATAGCTTTGTTAACCCTTTTTCCAAATTTGATAGCAATAGTTAATGTTTGAAGTAAAGTGTTGCTCAAAAACAACTTCGAAGGTATTTGGAATACTCGGGAAGAAAACATCCCCCTCTGGCTCGATGTCGATCGTCGATAAGTGGAGCGTAGAGGCCATGGGTAATGTTTCTCGGTAAATTTCTCCGCCACCAGACACTATAACGTGACCGGTGAATTCAGCTAGCCTGTCCATGGCCTCTTCGATTGACTGAAATACAACTACATTGTCATCATTTGATGTCCAACCTGAGCGGGTAACGACCGCGTATTTCCTATTGGGGAGTGCGCCCATAGATTCAAACGTCTTGCGACCCACCAGAAGCCACTGATTGTAGGTCAATGCTTTAAAAAGTAGCTGCTCCCCTTTCGCGGACCAGGGTATGTCTGGACCGCAACCAATCACGCCGTTTTTCGCTTTCGCAGCCATCAATGATACTTTCAAGGTTCTCATCCTGGGTTAACTTTGTTTTAGGGCGACTGCCCTGCTGCGTAACATCGTTGCTGCTCCATAACATCAAACATCGACCCACGGCGTAACGCGCTTGCTGCTTGGATGCCCGAGGCATAGACTGTACAAAAAAACAGTCATAACAAGCCATGAAAACCGCCACTGCGCCGTTACCACCGCTGCGTTCGGTCAAGGTTCTGGACCAGTTGCGTGAGCGCATACGCTACTTGCATTACAGTTTACGAACCGAACAGGCTTATGTCCACTGGGTTCGTGCCTTCATCCGTTTCCACGGTGTGCGTCACCCGGCAACCTTGGGCAGCAGCGAAGTCGAGGCATTTCTGTCCTGGCTGGCGAACGAGCGCAAGGTTTCGGTCTCCACGCATCGTCAGGCATTGGCGGCCTTGCTGTTCTTCTACGGCAAGGTGCTGTGCACGGATCTGCCCTGGCTTCAGGAGATCGGAAGACCTCGGCCGTCGCGGCGCTTGCCGGTGGTGCTGACCCCGGATGAAGTGGTTCGCATCCTCGGTTTTCTGGAAGGCGAGCATCGTTTGTTCGCCCAGCTTCTGTATGGAACGGGCATGCGGATCAGTGAGGGTTTGCAACTGCGGGTCAAGGATCTGGATTTCGATCACGGCACGATCATCGTGCGGGAGGGCAAGGGCTCCAAGGATCGGGCCTTGATGTTACCCGAGAGCTTGGCACCCAGCCTGCGCGAGCAGCTGTCGCGTGCACGGGCATGGTGGCTGAAGGACCAGGCCGAGGGCCGCAGCGGCGTTGCGCTTCCCGACGCCCTTGAGCGGAAGTATCCGCGCGCCGGGCATTCCTGGCCGTGGTTCTGGGTTTTTGCGCAGCACACGCATTCGACCGATCCACGGAGCGGTGTCGTGCGTCGCCATCACATGTATGACCAGACCTTTCAGCGCGCCTTCAAACGTGCCGTAGAACAAGCAGGCATCACGAAGCCCGCCACACCGCACACCCTCCGCCACTCGTTCGCGACGGCCTTGCTCCGCAGCGGTTACGACATTCGAACCGTGCAGGATCTGCTCGGCCATTCCGACGTCTCTACGACGATGATTTACACGCATGTGCTGAAAGTTGGCGGTGCCGGAGTGCGCTCACCGCTTGATGCGCTGCCGCCCCTCACTAGTGAGAGGTAGGGCAGCGCAAGTCAATCCTGGCGGATTCACTACCCCTGCGCGAAGGCCATCGGTGCCGCATCGAACGGCCGGTTGCGGAAAGTCCTCCCTGCGTCCGCTGATGGCCGGCAGCAGCCCGTCGTTGCCTGATGGATCCAACCCCTCCGCTGCTATAGTGCAGTCGGCTTCTGACGTTCAGTGCAGCCGTCTTCTGAAAACGACAAACAGCCAGAAAGGCTGTTACAGGCGATTTGATCTGCAACCTATTGGTTAAATTAATGTATCAAAAACGATGGTTTTTGTGACAGTCTTGAAAAGTCCTGACTTCTCCCGAAAAATGACTCCCCTCATGTAACAAAACTCGTTACTGTATCAACATAACAATAACCCCATAACTAATTAGCGAGAAAAGAATGAAAATCGGCTATGCACGTAAATCTACGCATCTTCAGGATGTGGCGCACCAGGTTGACGAACTAACAAAAGCTGGATGTGAGCAAATCGGCACTGTTGCAAATAGTCGGTGGTGATAAACTTATCATCCCCTTTTGCTGATGGAGCTGCACATGAACCCATTCAAAGGCCGGCATTTTCAGCGTGA
>NZ_JBLKBZ010000061.1:0-2383 GCF_047530935.1 Enterobacter sp. 03-F-07-AD-ECC
ATCCCCTGGGCGAAATGCGCCTGGTAAGCAGAGTTTTTGAAATGTAAGGCCTTTGAATAAGACAAAAGGCTGCCTCATCGCTAACTTTGCAACAGTGCCTTTAAGCGTGCATAATAAGCCCTACACAAATTGGGAGTTAGACATCATGAGCAACGCAAAAACAAAGTTAGGCATCACAAAGTACAGCATCGTGACCAACAGCAACGATTCCGTCACACTGCGCCTCATGACTGAGCATGACCTTGCGATGCTCTATGAGTGGCTAAATCGATCTCATATCGTCGAGTGGTGGGGCGGAGAAGAAGCACGCCCGACACTTGCTGACGTACAGGAACAGTACTTGCCAAGCGTTTTAGCGCAAGAGTCCGTCACTCCATACATTGCAATGCTGAATGGAGAGCCGATTGGGTATGCCCAGTCGTACGTTGCTCTTGGAAGCGGGGACGGACGGTGGGAAGAAGAAACCGATCCAGGAGTACGCGGAATAGACCAGTTACTGGCGAATGCATCACAACTGGGCAAAGGCTTGGGAACCAAGCTGGTTCGAGCTCTGGTTGAGTTGCTGTTCAATGATCCCGAGGTCACCAAGATCCAAACGGACCCGTCGCCGAGCAACTTGCGAGCGATCCGATGCTACGAGAAAGCGGGGTTTGAGAGGCAAGGTACCGTAACCACCCCATATGGTCCAGCCGTGTACATGGTTCAAACACGCCAGGCATTCGAGCGAACACGCAGTGATGCCTAACCCTTCCATCGAGGGGGACGTCCAAGGGCTGGCGCCCTTGGCCGCCCCTCATGTCAAACGTTGGGCGAACCCGGAGCCTCATTAATTGTTAGCCGTTAAAATTAAGCCCTTTACCAAACCAATACTTATTATGAAAAACACAATACATATCAACTTCGCTATTTTTTTAATAATTGCAAATATTATCTACAGCAGCGCCAGTGCATCAACAGATATCTCTACTGTTGCATCTCCATTATTTGAAGGAACTGAAGGTTGTTTTTTACTTTACGATGCATCCACAAACGCTGAAATTGCTCAATTCAATAAAGCAAAGTGTGCAACGCAAATGGCACCAGATTCAACTTTCAAGATCGCATTATCACTTATGGCATTTGATGCGGAAATAATAGATCAGAAAACCATATTCAAATGGGATAAAACCCCCAAAGGAATGGAGATCTGGAACAGCAATCATACACCAAAGACGTGGATGCAATTTTCTGTTGTTTGGGTTTCGCAAGAAATAACCCAAAAAATTGGATTAAATAAAATCAAGAATTATCTCAAAGATTTTGATTATGGAAATCAAGACTTCTCTGGAGATAAAGAAAGAAACAACGGATTAACAGAAGCATGGCTCGAAAGTAGCTTAAAAATTTCACCAGAAGAACAAATTCAATTCCTGCGTAAAATTATTAATCACAATCTCCCAGTTAAAAACTCAGCCATAGAAAACACCATAGAGAACATGTATCTACAAGATCTGGATAATAGTACAAAACTGTATGGGAAAACTGGTGCAGGATTCACAGCAAATAGAACCTTACAAAACGGATGGTTTGAAGGGTTTATTATAAGCAAATCAGGACATAAATATGTTTTTGTGTCCGCACTTACAGGAAACTTGGGGTCGAATTTAACATCAAGCATAAAAGCCAAGAAAAATGCGATCACCATTCTAAACACACTAAATTTATAAAAAATCTAATGGCAAAATCGCCCAACCCTTCAATCAAGTCGGGACGGCCAAAAGCAAGCTTTTGGCTCCCCTCGCTGGCGCTCGGCGCCCCTTATTTCAAACGTTAGACGGCAAAGTCACAGACCGCGGGATCTCTTATGACCAACTACTTTGATAGCCCCTTCAAAGGCAAGCTGCTTTCTGAGCAAGTGAAGAACCCCAATATCAAAGTTGGGCGGTACAGCTATTACTCTGGCTACTATCATGGGCACTCATTCGATGACTGCGCACGGTATCTGTTTCCGGACCGTGATGACGTTGATAAGTTGATCATCGGTAGTTTCTGCTCTATCGGGAGTGGGGCTTCCTTTATCATGGCTGGCAATCAGGGGCATCGGTACGACTGGGCATCATCTTTCCCGTTCTTTTATATGCAGGAAGAACCTGCATTCTCAAGCGCACTCGATGCCTTCCAAAAAGCAGGTAATACTGTCATTGGCAATGACGTTTGGATCGGCTCTGAGGCAATGGTCATGCCCGGAATCAAGATCGGGCACGGTGCGGTGATAGGCAGCCGCTCGTTGGTGACAAAAGATGTGGGGCACTGTTGCAAAGTTAGCGATGAGGCAGCCTTTTGTCTTATTCAAAGGCCTTACATTTCAAAAACTCTGCTTACCAGGCGCATTTCGCCCAGGGGA
>NZ_JBLKBZ010000062.1:0-1993 GCF_047530935.1 Enterobacter sp. 03-F-07-AD-ECC
CGATGTGTTTGCGGGAAAAAAATCGGCCCAGATCCGCGAAATTTTAATCAGCGAGTCAGCTTGGGAAGAAATGACCTGCTTATTCGCACCTTCCCTAGAGTGCAATATGGTGTGCCTGAATATAAAACTGGCTCAATACATACTTAAAAGTGGTAGTCGTTAGAACTAGACTGTTAATGATACAATTCTCCTGTTATTTTATTTTTATAAAAGGTCTCAAATATGCTCAAAAACAGATTTTCTTTATTGTGTCTTGCTGTGGCATCGTCACTTACTCTTACTGCTTGCGATGTAGTTGATGCTGCCTATGACGAGACTTTAAATGATAATGCACCCGAAATTGTAATAGCTGGAGGATTCAAAATTGATATCCAAGGTAATGCAGTTCCGGTTGAGGGATATGATAATTGCTCTTTGAATACTCTTCAGGGAAGCGTTGATACGGATAAATCAAATTGTATTGTTCTGGATAGAACACGTAAAAAAGTACCGGTTCTAGTTCATTTGTCATCCGGTCCCGTCAAAGAAGAATGGAAGATCGAGCACCAGGTTGAAAAAACCAAATCCGGCAAAAATTTCATCCAAACTCGTATGATTAGACCTGACGGTAACTTTGTAGTGCCTGCATCCTCAGAACGAGGGATCTTTAGTGGCAAACATTACAGTCAAGCCAGCTAAGTCAAGTCTATCCGTTCAAACAGAAAAAGGTTTCTTAAAAATGACGTTATCCGCTGCATTGCAAGGCACTTTTAAAGAGATGAGGAAAGACAATACAGTAGGCATCACAGTTCAAACTTGTTCAGATATTTTTGACAGCAATGTTCCTCCGGCTTATGTTTTCTGGCTTTATCGTCTCAAAGCGGGAGAAACTTTGCCGCGCGGAAGGTTCTTCAGAAAAAGAAAGCCAATCATCAATGTTATGGCAGTTGTTCATGATGCTGCATTCGAAAAATAACTGCGCTATCAGGAAAGTTACTTTTATGAACGTAATTGCAGCTGGAATTTTTTGCTTTATTTTTTACCCTACAGCTTTCGCTTATGCTTGTTATAAAAAGAGATGGCTAGAGTGGATTTTTCTTACTTTAATTATAATTTTTGCTTCTGCCATTTCGATTCAACAATACAATGAAGCGAATTTTGTAAGTGAGTTAAATTACCCTATGTTTATCTCCGCCATATATGGCCTGTCACTGGCATGGTTTCCTTTTCCGATTGCTTATGTTGTTCTGCGCTTCCTTCTTGATGATTTACAGCATGAGTACCCTAAACAGTGAGCAGATTTTAAGACTCATGAACAACATCGAAAGCACGAAACAGTCTGCACAAGGAAGATAAGGAGTATTCTTAGCAAGATATCTTTGTACCTGAAGACATAAAGCTGGCATCTTTTTCCTTATAGAGTGTATTATGATTAAGTAAATCCTTATCAAAGAATTAGAAAGTGAGGTCGTATGTCTGAAGCACTCAAATCGTTAAACAATATTCGTACTCTTCGCGCCCAGGGCCGCGAGCTGCCTTTAGAAGTACTTGAGGAAATCCTCGAAAAGCTTAATGTCATTGTTGATGAGCGTCGTCAGGAAGAATCATCCAAAGCTGCCGAACTGCAAGCTCGTCAGGAGAAACTTGACGCCCTGCGTAAGTTAATGGAAGAAGATGGTATCAACCCGGAAGAGCTGCTTGGCTCATTCCAGGCCAAATCTACGGCTACCAAGAAAAGCCGTGAACCACGCCCGGCCAAATACTCATTTACTGATGAAAATGGCGAAACAAAAACGTGGACTGGACAGGGCCGTACCCCCAAAGCTCTGGCAGAACAAATTGCAGCCGGTAAAAGTCTTGATGATTTCCTGATCTAACTTTTGCCACCAGTTTTGATAGAGGCCACTTCGGTGGCCTAGACTGGCCCCCTGAATCTCCAGACAGTTGGTATCACTTAAGTTAGTGATAGTCTTAATACTAGTTTTTAGACTAGTCGTTGGAGTCCGAATGATTG
>NZ_JBLKBZ010000063.1:0-1958 GCF_047530935.1 Enterobacter sp. 03-F-07-AD-ECC
CGCAATGTTTTCCATGATGGTTCTCCGAATGAAAGCCTGTCCTCAGCATAGTACTGGGAAGGAGGGAGTGACCATCTCATTAAATAAAGCACGCTAAGCCGGTTGCAGCGGTCGTAGCGGCCTGAACTTGCCCGCGCCGATCTTGGCGCTGCTGCGCCAGAGGTAATCGCCGGTGAGGTTGATGTGCTCCCAACCGAGCGGCGACAGGTACTGCAACAGCGCGTCATCAACGGCATGGCCGTTGCCACGCAGCGCGTGCGCAGCCCGTTCCAGATAGACCGTGTTCCACAACACGACGGCAGCCGTTACCAGATTGAGGCCGCTAGCCCGGTAGCGCTGCTGCTCGAAACTGCGGTCGCGGATTTCACCCAGGCGGTTGAAAAACACTGCCCTGGCCAGCGCATTGCGCGCCTCGCCCTTGTTCAGGCCGGCATGCACGCGGCGGCGCAGTTCCACGCTTTGCAGCCAGTCCAGGATGAACAGCGTGCGCTCGATGCGGCCCAGCTCGCGGAGCGCCACGGCCAGGCCGTTCTGGCGTGGGTAGCTGCCGAGCTTTCGGAGCATCAGGGAGGCCGTCACCGTGCCCTGCTTGATCGAGGTGGCCAGCCGCAGGATTTCGTCCCAATGGGCGCGGACGTGCTTGATGTTGAGCGTGCCGCCGATCATGGGTTTCAGCGCGTCATAGGCGGCGTCGCCCTTCGGGATGTAGAGCTTGGTGTCGCCCAGGTCGCGGATGCGCGGCGCGAAGCGGAAGCCCAGGAGGTGCATCAGGGCGAAGACGTGATCGGTGAAGCCCGCCGTGTCGGTGTAATGCTCCTCGATCCGCAAGTCGGACTCGTGGTACAGCAGGCCGTCGAGCACGTAGGTCGAATCGCGCACGCCGACGTTCACGACCTTGGTGTGAAATGGCGCGTACTGGTCAGAAATGTGGGTGTAGAACGTCCGCCCTGGGCTGCTCCCGTATTTCGGGTTGATGTGGCCGGTGCTCTCGGCCTTGCTGCCGGTGCGGAAGTTCTGGCCGTCCGACGATGAGGTGGTGCCGTCGCCCCAGTGCTCGGCGAAGGGATGGCGGAACTGTGCGTTGACCAGATCGGCCAGCGCCGCCCCGTAGGTTTCGTCGCGGATGTGCCAGGCTTGCAGCCAAGCCAGCTTGGCGTAGGTCGTGCCGGGGCAAGACTCCGCCATCTTGGTCAGGCCCAGGTTGATCGCGTCGGCGAGGATCGTGGTCAGCAACAGGTTCTTGTCTTTGGCCGGGTCGCCCGATTTCAGATGCGCGAAATGCCGAGTGAAGCCCGTCCATTCGTCCACCTCCAGCAGCAGTTCGGTGATCTTGACGTGCGGCAGGATCATTGCCGTCTGGTCGATCAGCGCTTGGGCGGTGTCGGGTACCGCCGCGTCGAGCGGCGTGATCTTCAAGCCTGACTCGGTGATGATGGCGTCCGGCAGCTCGTTGGCCGTCGCCATACGGTTGACGGTGGCAAGCTGTGTTTCCAGCAGCGTCAGCCGGTCGTTCAGGTACCGGTTGCAGTCGGTGGCCACGGCCAGCGGCAATTCGCTGGCCTGCTTGAGGCTGGCGAATTTCGCGGGCGGCACCAGGTAGTCCTCGAAGTCCTTGAACTGGCGCGACCCCTGCACCCAGATGTCGCCGGAACGCAACGCGTTCTTCATCTCCGACAGCGCGCACAGTTCGTAGTAGCGCCGGTCGATGCCGGTGTCGGTCATGACCAGCTTCTGCCAGCGCGGCTTGATGAACTCGGTCGGCGCGTCGGCGGGCACCTTGCGGGCGTTGTCGCTGTTCATGCCGCGCAGCACCTCGATGGCGTCGAGCACGTCCTTCGCGGCGGGAGCGGCCCGCAGCTGGCACTGTTGCAAAGTTAGCGATGAGGCAGCCTTTTGTCTTATTCAAAGGCCTTACATTTCAAAAACTCTGCTTACCAGGCGCATTTCGCCCAGGGGAT
>NZ_JBLKBZ010000064.1:0-1657 GCF_047530935.1 Enterobacter sp. 03-F-07-AD-ECC
CCTAAATTCCACGTGTGTTTTTTATTAGCTTCAAAAATCACTATTTCACGAAGAATTTAGACTGCTTCTCACACATTGTAACATTATTTACAACCACCTTTCAATCATTTTTGATAAATCATTGATTTCATCTTTGCTGCAATGATACTTAATAAACTCTGCAAGTTATCCACAGAGCAACACTCAATTTTATTGATGATATTCTTATTATACCAGACATTTTTCATACACTCCCTTGTACGGATAGTTTTCCGACAACTTCATGATTACATATCTTGCGGTTTTGATTATTTTTGCTGCAAGAAATACATACTTCAAACGAAAGGTCTTTATTTGCTGTCTGTATTCTGAAGAGTCCAAGGAATCAAACTTGAACAACAAAAATAGGTTATATGAAAGCATCATCATTTGAAA
The DNA here is from genome assembly GCF_047530935.1 of Enterobacter sp. 03-F-07-AD-ECC. NCBI lineage: Bacteria > Pseudomonadati > Pseudomonadota > Gammaproteobacteria > Enterobacterales > Enterobacteriaceae > Enterobacter > Enterobacter sp. 03-F-07-AD-ECC. The sequence continues at coordinate 415 of NZ_JBLKBZ010000064.1, forward strand.
CACGGCTTCATTCGCCCAAAATGACTTTAGCAAGAGATGACCCACCGCCATGTCGTATTTGGCTTCTTTGATATAGTTTTCAGCATTACCACGCTTTTCATAGTATATAACTATTTTTTCAGAAAGCAAGGTAGTATTTGTTACAAAGAAAAAGTAGTCGTATTCGGAACCTTCTAAAAGTGATAATTGTGCTCTTTCTTTTTCTGGTTTCAGTACGCGAGATACGACAAATCTTCTGTCTTTTTCCCATTTAACTAATTTTGTATACAGTTCTGTAGTTTCTCTACCTTCTTCTCCTTTAACGAATACAATTGATGAATTCGTTGCTTGTGAGGTGAGTGTAGAATAACTTTTGGCTTTAATTAAATATTTGCATCCAAGAGATTCTATCGTTTCGATAATTTTTTCATCAAAGTAGCCACTATCCATTCGAAATAAAATTTCTAAATCGTCTGATTTGATGTTAGCAACAATTTCTTTGATCATTTCCGCAGCACCGTTTGCAGTGTAAGTATTGCCACTTCTTACAAATCCGGTAACATATGCTTTTAATTCGTCGCAAAATGCAAATTGGATATTGTAGCATCGGTTTCCCAGTTTCTTAGGATTATATCCTTTTGACGCACCTTCTTGATGACCTTCTACGTTAATTACACTACTATCAATATCAATCGTAATGGATGTCAATTTACTTTTAGTGAGCAGTTTTTTAAAGACTTTAAAATTAATGTCTCTAAACATTTGGGTTGTCTTGAAGTTGAAGTTTCCTAGAAACCGTGACACTGTTTCAGGTTCTTTTACGGAAATATCAAACTCGTTGACGAGGGGATCATTTTGAAGTAGCTTTAGACGTTCTAACTTATCAATGCCAATGAAGTGACCGCAGAGCATGGTCTTTATATGATTCATCTTGATTTTATTTGTTGAGTCATTATCAAATACGAGGTCATTTTCAATAAAATCAAAAATCCCATTGCTTTTTGCATTCTCAAGGAGCAGAAAAAGACCTGCATTTGATGTTAGATTCTTAGCTTTGAAATCAATTTTATTAATCATAATTAGAACCCCTTTTTACTACTTTTCTTACTATTATTTTACCATATATCGAGTCATAAAAGCTGATAATTTAACATATTTTTGAGCACTTTTCTTTCACCCAATGGGTGAAAGCTGAATTTCGAAGGAATGCATATTTATCAAGGCTTTGATTATGCTTTTTGAAGTACTGACGTAGAATCTAGGT
>NZ_JBLKBZ010000065.1:0-1643 GCF_047530935.1 Enterobacter sp. 03-F-07-AD-ECC
CCCCTGGGCGAAATGCGCCTGGTAAGCAGAGTTTTTGAAATGTAAGGCCTTTGAATAAGACAAAAGGCTGCCTCATCGCTAACTTTGCAACAGTGCCCTGAGGTGTTACAGCAAAGATGAAAATGACGAAGCCAAAACCGGTAAGCCGGATGAAAAGACCGTTTATTAGTGAGCTTGCAGAGCTGGGTTTATCGGGTGAAATTCTTTCAATTCGAACTGACGGCATGCAGGGGACGCTCATACCCGATCTTACCGCAGGGGTGAGTGAAGCAGGCCGTGTGAAAACCGGCAACTGGGTAATCTCTGACAAGAGAACCTTCGACCATGTCGTTCTGTGTGTTGAAAGACAAGATGAGAACCATGATGTGTACGTAGGTAAATTCATCCAGTTACATGTAGCCGCTAATAAGAGCCTTAAGATCGTCGAAATGGGCGATGTGAAACTGGTGGCCATAACCAGCTCGATTCCTACCACTTTTAATGGTGGGATAAAGAGATACAAAGGGGTTACGTATGTGTCACTTTCCCAAACAGCTCAAACCACTATCGACTTCCCGAAGCGTATCTACAAAGAGGGCCAGGAATGTACTTCTGTCACCAGTCCTGACCAAGGTCCTTTCGCCCGGGATGTTAGGTTGAATTGCTACGGGCGATGTGTTGTCACCGGCGTAAGGTCCCCCTGGCGTACTGAGGCCGCGCACTTAACGCCACGTCATGAAGAAGGCATTCCCGACGTAACGAACGGAATTTTACTTCGCCGTGATATCCATACACTGTTCGACAATGACCATTGCGCCATAAACCCTGACACTATGAAAATTTACTTCAGCCGGGAGGCCCGGGAGTTGGATGATGATCTCCTGAAATGGCATGGGAATGAGATAGAGACGACACGCATGCAGGTTCCGGTTAACATCGAAAACCTTCGGATACGATGGCAAAAATTTAAGGCTAAGGATCGTCAGCGTAAATAAAGCCATAAGCTGAACCACGGCGAGGATTAGTCTTGTTCACTAAATGACAGCGAGAGATTAAATGCAAACCCAAAAAGATATTACAGTTGGCCAGATCTGGGAAGAAGTGGATCCAAGACTGATCCGGAAAGTGCGAGTTGTTGAGGTGGCCTCGTTAGAAGGGCCCAAAGGCATCCTAATCGAAAACGTGGAGTCTGGTCGTAAGAACTGGGCGTCGTCATCCCGCTTTAATGGAAAGCGTGGAGGGTATCGTCTTATTTCCTGAAGGTTTTGCCAATATGGGAAACTGAAGAGGTTGAAACCATCCCGGTGAGGGAGCATATCTGGTAAAGAAGAGTCTTTAAAAAGGTTTTACGCGACCTGGGATAATAAACGGGAAAACGATACCCAAAAAAAGAATACAGCGATGATAACGATAAGGAATGGTAAGGGCTTCAATATTTTGAGAAATGACCTGGCTTCCTTTGCATCTGCATTTCTAATCAAACTGTCCACATAGGGATCACAGCTCTTAGGTTCTGAATTTTTCATATGTTCTGTACCTGAAATTGATTCCGTATGAGAAAAGGCCATGGATTGGCCCCTATATTTCCATACACTTTTTATCACTTAACCCATGACTGGTTCGTCGCCGCAGATATTCCCGTGGCGAACGATACCCCAGTGCAC
>NZ_JBLKBZ010000066.1:0-1331 GCF_047530935.1 Enterobacter sp. 03-F-07-AD-ECC
TAGACTGGCCCCCTGAATCTCCAGACAGTTGGTATCACTTAAGTTAGTGATAGTCTTAATACTAGTTTTTAGACTAGTCGTTGGAGTCCGAATGATTGATGTTTTAGGTCCAGAGAAGCGCAGACGGCGAAGTGTTCAGGAAAAAATCGCCATTGTTCAGCAGAGTTTTGAGCCCGGAATGACCGTGTCGCTGGTCGCCCGTCAGCATGGCGTTGCTGCCAGTCAGCTGTTCCTGTGGCGTAAGCAGTATCAGGAAGGCAGCCTTACAGCCGTTGCCGCAGGAGAACAGGTTGTGCCCGCGTCGGAGCTGGCATCTGCGATGAAGCAAATTAAAGAGCTGCAGCGCCTGTTGGGCAAGAAAACCATGGAAAACGAGCTGCTAAAAGAAGCCGTTGAATATGGCCGACAAAAAAAGTGGATAGCGCACGTGCCCTTGTTGCCGGAGGATGGCGAATAAGCCTTGTCAGTCGTTGCCTCCGGGTCTCACGTGCGCAACTGCATGCCATGGCCCGTCGGTCGAAGGACTGGCAGGATCGTCGGTGCAAGCGCAAGCCTGATGATACTGACGCGCTGGCCCGTATCCATACCGTTATCGGCGATCTGCCCACCTATGGTTATCGTCGGGTATGGGCACTGCTGCGCAGACAATCAGAAACTGACGACATGGCGGTGATCAATGCCAAACGCGTATACCGCATCATGCGTCAGAATGCGCTGCTGCTTGAGCGTAAACCGGAAATACCGCCATCGAAGCGGGCGCATACAGGGAAAGTGGCCGTTGGAGAAAGTAACCAGCGGTGGTGCTCTGACGGCTTCGAGTTCAGCTGTGATAACGGTGAAAAACTGCGGGTCACGTTCGCTCTGGACTGTTGCGATCGCGAGGCACTTTACTGGGCGGCCAGTAACGGTGGATATGACAGTGAAACCGTGCAGGACGTCATGCTGGGTGCCGTGGAGCGTCGCTTCGGTAACAGCCTGCCGACATCCCCAGTTGAGTGGCTGACAGACAACGGTTCAGCCTACCGTTCTTATCAGACGCGTCAGTTCGCCAGAATGGTAGGACTGGAGCCTAAACATACGGCGGTACGTAGCCCGGAAAGCAACGGGATGGCAGAGAGCTTCGTGAAAACGATGAAGCGCGATTACATCAGCATCATGCCGAAACCCGACGGGTTAACAGCGGTAAAGAACCTTGCGGAGGCCTTCGAACATTACAACGAATGGCATCCGCATAGTGCACTGGGGTATCGTTCGCCACGGGAATATCTGCGGCGACGAACCAGTCATGGGTTAAGTGATAAAAAGTGTATGGAAATATAGGGGCCAATCCA
>NZ_JBLKBZ010000067.1:0-1294 GCF_047530935.1 Enterobacter sp. 03-F-07-AD-ECC
GCCTCGGGTTGTACTGACCCCAAAAAGTTGGACAGTTAAACACGAGGCACATAGGTCTGGGTTCGATATTCAATTGGACTCAGACCTTTTAATTTCAGGCTAATTCTTCTGCTGTTGTAGTAGTCAATATATTCCGTAACAGCATCCTTCAGTTCGCTTATATTACTGAACTCGTCAAGATAAAAACACTCCGACTTTAAGGTTCCAAAGAAACATTCCACGACTGCATTATCCAGACAATTGCCTTTTCTGGACATGCTCTGTGTAATGCCTTGTTCTTTAAGGATGTTTTGATACCTTCTCATACGATACTGCCATCCCTGGTCAGAGTGCAGAATAGGATGCTCGTGAGGCTTAAGCTTTTTGAATGCCTGATCGAGCATATTCTCGACCATGTTCATCACAGGTCTTTCCGACAGGCTGTAAGAAATAACTTCGTTGTTGAAGAGATCTATTACTGGAGACAAATACAGCTTTCGCCCATTGACTGCAAATTCAGTAACGTCGGTAACCCACTTCTCGTTTGGCCGTGTAGCCTTGAAATCCCTTTGGAGAACATTGGGGGCGGTTTGCCCTACCTCTCCTCTGTAGGAGCTGTATCGCTTGACCTTAATCGCTGCCTTAAGCGAGAGGGTTCCCATCAGGCGCTGAACGGCTTTATGGTTAATCCGTTCCCCGTCTCGATGGAGAGACAACGTTACCCTACGGTATCCGTAACGACCTTTATTCTCGTGATAAATCTCACCAATACGCTTTTTAACATCCGCATACTTATCAGGCTTGCTGAGAGCCTTTAGATGGTAATAAAACGTACTGCGCGGTATCTCCGCTGCCTTGAGAAGCTCATCAAGAGGGTAAAACTGCCTTAGCTCGTTGAGTACTTTCACTTTTTCGCGGGATGAGCTAAGGCTTTCAGCTTTTTTAGATACGTAAGCCGCATTTCAAGGAATCGAACTTGTCTTTCAAGATCCTCAATACGTCGGTCTTTCGACAGCTCCAATGCTAACGCCGCTTTTTCTGGATCAACTGACATTGTAATGTTTCTTTTGGTGCCGATCTTGAGTGCGCGTAAACCAGCTTCTCCGTGCTCCTCATAGACTTTCAGCCACTTGGCTACAGAACCACTACCAGCAAGCATAAAGTGAGCAGCAGCCTGATTGAGGGACATCTGCTGCTCGGTCACGGCTTTCACGACCTTAATGCGCAACTCTGGATCAGCACTAACGCCTTTAGGTTTGGGAATTAAACCTTTTTCTCCATGTTTTTCATAGAGGGCAACCCACGTCCTGACCTG
>NZ_JBLKBZ010000068.1:0-1285 GCF_047530935.1 Enterobacter sp. 03-F-07-AD-ECC
GGGCTGAGGGTTCCCCAGAAAAATGAAAAGCACGATGAAGTGTGATCTACTGGTTGCGCTAACAAATCAGAAGAGACCTCATCGTGCCCTTACAGACAGTCTGCCAGAAATTTTTCTCCGCGTCTTTACCGGACGTTCACAGCTTCCGGATTAATGTCCTTGTTTCCATGGCCGTTGCCCTCACGCACGGTGCGGATCTGACCCTGACCAGCCTTGGTCGCACTCTTCCCGGCAGGGCGCACGTCAAAAATAAAATTAAACGTGTTGACCGTGCCCTGGGTAATACCGCCCTTCACCGGGATATTCCCCGTATTCAGCACCTGCTCACACATACCATCACCTCCCTGATGCCCTTCTGTGTGATTGCTGTCGACTGGACAGGCTGGCATGACAGGAACTGGTATCTTCTGCGGGCAAGCCTGGTCTGTAATGGTCGCTCACTGCCGCTTATGAGTGAGGTTGTCCCCGCAGAGCTGGCGCAGAACAGCGATGTACAGTGCCGCTTCCTTGACCGCCTGCATGATGCCATCCCGAAAGATAAAGCCGTCACCATCATTACGGATGCAGGCTTCAGGACAGACTGGTTCCGGCATGTCAGCCAGCTGGGCTGGAGCTTCACCGGCAGGGTCAGGGGCTGCATCAGCTTCCGGCTGGACGGAGATAAAAAGTGGATGAAAATCAGTGAGCTTGAGGCTACCGGACAACCGGTCTGCGTGGGTTACGGTGTCCTGTCCCGTAAACCACGAACGCCCTGTTACGGCCGGTTCTATCTGCATAAGCGCCCTGACGCAGGGCGTCAGGGAAAAGGGGGGATGCCGAAAACACAGCGGGAACACCGCAGTAGCGCGCGGGAGCCCTGGCTGCTGTTCAGTAATGCAGAGGGACTGGAGCCACACCAGATAATGGCCCTGTACAGCCGCAGAATGCAGATAGAACAAAACTTCCGGGACGACAAAAGTCCACGCTTCGGGTTCGGTCTGAGGCTGAGCCGGAGTCAGGGAAAAGGGCGACTGGAAGTGCTGAATATGGTCGCGGCAATGGCAAGCCTGGTGATGTGGCTGGCAGGTTACAGGGCAGAAAGGCAGTGTTTACACTGGCACTATCAGGCAAGCAGCATCAGGCACAGACGGGTTCTGTCATATCTGAGTCTGGCAGAAGAAGTCATCCGGCATGAGCCCGGGAAAGTGAGACGGCTGAATATAGTTAACGAGATGAAAAAGCTGGGAAAAGAGTACAGTAATATGGTCATGGTGGCATGACCATATTACTGGGGATCCCTCAGCCC
>NZ_JBLKBZ010000069.1:0-1170 GCF_047530935.1 Enterobacter sp. 03-F-07-AD-ECC
GATGAGTTCCGCGCCTGATGAACCTCCAGAAAATATACGGCTTCAATGAGCCTTTCCGTTTTACAGGTTCCTCAACAGGCCGGTGGGCCGTTAGTATCATCAATATCAGTATTCGCAAAACCAGATCAGTAATTCTTTAAACCGGTGTATTTCTGCCGTTATGCTACATAAGTTTGCTGTCGTGCCGTTAGGGCCCAGGCTATTCTGGCCAGCTTGTTTGCCAGAGCACAAGTGACGACAAAGTTGCTTTTCCGGCACAGTAAATCCCTGACCCAATCGGCCAATTTGCCAGACTGGTGTTCCAGTTTTTGTATGAATACCCTGGCACATTGAACCAACAAAGTTCGGATCTTTTTATTACCTCGCTTACTAATTCCCAGCAATGTCGTCCTACCTCCCGTGCTGTACTGCCGAGGTACAAGCCCTGTTGCCGCCGCAAAGTCACGGCTGCTGGCGTACTGCTTCCCGTCGCCAATCTCAGTTGAAATAGTACTCGCTGTCAGTGTTCCGACGCAGGGAATGCTCAGCAAGCGCTGTCCAACCTCATCTTCGTCCAACTTTCGTTTCAACTGGGATTCCAAATCTTTAATCTGCTCAACAAGATAGTGATAATGCTGTTGTAATTTCAGCAATAACTGGCTGAGGTAAAGAGGCAAACTATTATCCTCAAGAATGGTACTCAGTCGGCTAATAACGGCAGCTCCTCGGGGAACGCTAATGCCAAATTCCAGCAGAAAAGCATGCATTTGATTGGTTGTTTTTACCTTATCCTGAACCAGGGATTCACGGACACGATGCAGAGCCCGCATTGCCTGCTGAGATTCCGTTCTGGGCTGCACAAAACGCATAGACGGACGCGATGCAGCTTCACAAATAGCTTCGGCGTCGACAAAGTCGTTTTTATTGCTTTTAACGAACGGGCGGACAAATTGTGGTGATATCAGCTTTGGGGAATGCCCCAACTCTTCCAACTTGCGTGCCATAAAGTGAGAACCGCCACAGGCTTCCATTGCGATGGTTGTAGCGGGGCATGTCGCCAAAAATTCGATCAACTTTGGCCGGGTAAATTTTTTACGGTAAACAGCCTTCCCGCGACGATCCTGGCAATGAATATGGAAAGAGTTTTTACCCAGATCGATACCAATGAGCGCAATGTTTTCCATGATAGTT